>DASRJI010000048.1:0-11720 GCA_035649535.1 Acidimicrobiales bacterium
CTGCCCGAGCGCGAGCAGACGATCCTCTACATGCGGTTCTTCGAAGGGCTCACGCAGTCGGAGATCGCCACGCGCCTCGACATCAGCCAGATGCACGTCTCGCGCCTGCTCGCGCGCAGCCTCGAGCAACTCCGCGAAGCGTCGCTCGGCGACTAGCGCGCCGTGAAGGTCTTGTTGCTGGTCAACACGTCGGCGTCGGCGGTGACGGCGCGGGCGCGCGTCGTGATCCAAAAGGCGCTGGCCGCCGATCACGACGTCAAGGTCGCCGAGACCAGCCGGCGCGGCCACGCGGCGCGGTTGGCCCAGGGCGCGGCGGCGACCGGGACCGATGTGGTGGTCGTCCTCGGCGGCGACGGGACCCTCAACGAAGCCGCCAACGGCCTCGCCGGCAGCACCACGGCGCTCGGCGTCCTGCCCGGCGGCTCCACCAACGTGTTCGCCCGCACCATCGGGATGGCCAACGACCCGATCGAGGCGACGGCCCAACTCGTTGCCGCTCTCGCGTCGGGCAGTCGCCGCCGCATCGGCCTCGGTTCTGCGAATGGTCGTTACTTCCTCTTCCACGTCGGCATGGGGTTCGACGCCGCCGTCGTGGAGCAAGTCGAAAAGCGGGGCGCGCTCAAGCGGTACGCCGGCCATCCGTTGTTCGTATGGGCCGCGGTGGTGACCTGGATGCGCTACTACGACCGCAGCCGGCCGCGCTTTGCCGTTCGCTTCGCCGACGGCGCGTTGGTCGACGACGGGTACTTCGCGATCTGCCTCAAGACGAACCCGTACACGTTTCTCGGCAATCGGCCGTTCATGATCGGCAAAGAGGCGTCCCTCGACAGCCGTCTGGTGCTGATCACGTTCCGTTCGCTCAAGCTCACGACGCTGGTCGGCGCCGCCGCGTCGGCGCTGCGGTCTGGCCGCCGGCTGCGGCGCGACAAACTCGTCAACCAGCGCAGCGACCTCGACAGCATCACGGTGACGGGTCACGGTCCGTTCCCGTATCAGCTCGACGGCGACTTCCTCGGTGAGATCGAGAAGCTCGTCTTGCGTTACGAGCCCGACTGCCTCGAACTCGTCATGCCGTAGGTCGCAGCGCGGCGACGGCGGCGTCGGGGACGTTGGTCACGATGCCGTCGACACCCCACGACGCCAGCTCGCGCATCCGGTCGACGTCGTCCACGGTCCACACGTTGATGGCGAGGCCGTGGCGGTGCGCGTCGTCGACGAGCTGCGGCGTCACCGTCGCATCATGCGGATGGATCGCCTGGTGACCGGCGCCGGCGACCTTGGCCGCCACGTCGTCGACCGGCGCGAAGGTGAGCCACGCGGTCGGGATGCGCGCGTCGGCCGCCTTCACGTCCGCGATCGTGGCGAAGTCGAACGACGACACGATCACGCGCTGATGCAGGGCGCGGGCAGCTATCAGCGCGACGACACCGCGGGCGGCGTCGCGTTCCTTGATCTCGACGTTGACCGACATGCCGTCGCACGCGTCAAAGGCTTCGTCGAGCGACGGGAGCCACGACGGCAGCGCGGCGACGTCCAGCTCGACGATCGGCCGGCCATCGCCGAGGGTTGCATCGTGGTGCACGACCAGACCGCCGTCGGCCGTGCAGCGCACGTCGAGTTCGACCATGTCGGCCCCGGCGGCCGCCGCGGCCCGGAAAGCATCGACGGTGTTCTCATGGGCGGCCCGCGGCGCTCCTCGATGCCCTATGACCAACGGCACGCTCGTGAACGTATGCGCAAAGAACTGCTTGCAACAGGCAGCACCCTGGTTTACCCTGCGGATACACCACGTAATTCGCTGTTCACCTGGACAAACGGTCCATGTGAACATTTTCACATACCGCGACGAATCCACACAGAGGAGACCCCCAGATCGTGGCCCTCAGCTACAGCTACACCGCCGATTGGGACGCCGAGGACTGGCGCGAGCGCGCTGCTTGCCGCGACACCTCACCCGAAATGTTCTTCCCCGTAGGCAGCACCGGCCCGGCCTTGAGCCAAATCGAAGCGGCCAAGGCGATCTGCCGCACCTGCGAAGCGCAGGCGCCGTGCCTCGAGTTCGCCCTCGCCACCAACCAGGAAGCCGGCGTGTGGGGAGCCACCGCCGAAGACGAGCGCCGCCGCCTGCGCAAGCAGTGGCTCGCCGCCCGTCGCCGCCGCCTCCAAGAAGCCACCGCCGCCGCCTCTTAACCGTTCTTTGATTCTTTGGCGCCTTCTTGGCGCTGACAAAGAATCAAAGAACGATCAGCGCAGGGGGATCGTTATCGCGACGACGGTGCCGCGGCCGGGGGCTGTCATCTCGAGGATGCCGTTGAGTTGGGATCGCACGAGGTCGCGGACGATCGAGAGGCCGAGGCTGCGGGTTTCGTCGACCGAGAAGTCGGGCGCCAGCCCGACGCCGTCGTCGGCGACGCGGACTTGGAGTTGGTCGACGCGGTTGGTGAACTCGACGCGTACGTGACCGTCGCCGTCGCCGAAGCCCGCCGGGAACGCGTGCTGGCCGGCGTTCTGCAACAACTCGGTGAGCACGAGGGCGAGCGGCGTGGCGACCTGCGCGCTCACGATGCCGGCGTCGCCGGCCACGTCGAAGTACACGCGCCGACCGACTGAGCGGGCCGCCTCCTCCCCCATCCGCAGCAGTTCGGGGACGATCTCCTCGAAGGTGACCTGCTCCCCCACCTCGCGCGACAACACGTCGTGCACGCGCGCGATGGCGCGAATGCGGCGCTCGCCCTCAGCGAGCACGCGCTTGGCCGGACCGTCCTCCACGCGCCTCGCTTGCAATCGCAAGAGGGCCGACACCGTCTGGAGGTTGTTCTTCACCCGGTGGTGGATCTCGCGGATCATGGCGTCCTTCGACAGGATCAACCGGTCTCGACGTCGGAGATCCGAGACGTCGCGCAGCACCACCAAGGCGCCGGTGACCGTCGCGCCGTCGATGAGCGGCACGCAACGCAGCAGCACGATGACGTCGTTGGTGCCCTCGATCTCGACGGTGACCGGTGCGGCGGTCGCGAACGCCGTCTTGACCGCCCGCTCCTCCACACCGAGTTCGCTGAGCGTCATGCCGTCGGTGTTCGAGTTGATCCCCATGCGGTGCAACGCGTTGAGGGCGTTGGGCGACGTGTACTCCACCCGACCGGTGTCGTCGAGCAGCAGCGCGCCGTCGCCGACGCGCGGCGCTTCCTCGACCTCCAAGTCGTCGGCCTCGAACGGGAAGTCGCCGTTCACGACCATGCGGGCGAAGCGCTCGAACACCGAGACGTAGATACGCTCGAGCTCGCCGGGCTGACGGCGAATCAGCGACACGGGTGACTCGCGGGTGAGGACGGCGACGAGCTGGCCTTCCCAACGGACCGGGATGCACTGCATGCGCGCCGGCTCGCCGTGGCCGGTCATCACTTCACCCTCGACGATCTCGCCAATGCGCCAGGCGCGGGCGACGAGGGGCCGGCTCAGCTCGTCGATTTCATGGCCCACGAGGTCTTCACGGTGGAGCGTCTGGCTGGTGCTGGGCCGTACCTGGCCGACGATGACGAACCGCGCCGTCTCGTGCTCCTTCGCCTTCCCGCGCGGAACGAACAGCAACAAGTCGGAGAAGCAGAGGTCGGCGAGCATCCCCCAGCTGCCGACGAGCCGCTCGAGGTGCTCGACCATCGGCCCGCGCAGCAACGTGTGCGCCTTCGTGAGTTCGGCGACCGTCGCCATGACGCAAGGCTAAGTGGTCGGACGACTAAGCACGGGACGGCGGGGATGGGGCCCCGCCGGGTTGCGGCGGGTGGTCCCGGAGGCCGAAGGCCGAAGGGCCGGGGCCCGCCGCCAAAGGATTAACTCCAGATTTGTTCGCCGAGGCGGAGGAGGCCGGCCAGGTCGTAGATGTCGCTCTCGAAGTACGGGACGGTCGCGACGACCTCGGGCGAGACGGCCAGTTCCGCGCGCTGTTCGGCCTCGCGCTGGGCGACGAGCTGGAAGCGCAAGAAGTTCTCGCCCATCTCGGTGAGCACTCGCTCGACCAGTGTCGGGTCGCAACCGATCGCCGGCGCGAGCTCGGCCGCAACCTTCACGCCGTCGCCAACGAGCCGCTCGGCGACCGTCGCCGCCGCCCCGTCGAGCAGATACGACGGCAACACCTTGTTGAGCACAACCGCCCCGAGGTGGAACTTCTTGTCGCTCAGCGAGTCGACGAAGAACTCGGCCTCGTGCAGTGGCGCGGCCTCCAGCGTGCTGACGACGACGAACGTCGTGCGCTTGTCGTGCAGCAGTCGGTCGACCGCCTCAGCGCGCTGCACGAAGCCGGCGTACATCGTCTGGAACAGGATGAAGAACTCGGCGATGTCCTGAAGGAATTGCGAGCCGAGGATCCGGTCGGCCACTTGGTAGAACGGACGCGAGGCCATGTTGACGAGCCGCGAGCGGTACGGCGCGATCAGCAGCCGCAGGAATCGGCTCGAGAAGAAGTCGGCCATGCGCTTCGGCGCCTCGAGCAGGTCGAGGGCGTTCCGCGTCGGCGGTGTGTCGACGACGATGAGGTCGTACTGACCGCCCGTGTGTATTTCGAACAACCGCTCCATGGCGATGTAGTCATGGCTCTGCACGAAGCGGCCCGACACGTTCTGGTAGAGCGGGTTGTCGAGGATCCGTTGCGCGGTGTCCTTGTCGGGCGCGTGCCGCTGCACGAGGTTGTCCCACGACTGCTTGGTGTCGAGCATCGCTGCCCAGAGCTCGCCGCGCGGCTGCACGCCGGCGGCGGTGAACGCTTCGGGCGGCACTTGTTTCTCGACATTGCCGAACCCTTCGAGACCCAGGGCGTTGGCGAGCCGCCGGGCCGGATCGACCGTCAGTACGAGCACGCGGCCGCCAACGCGCGTCGCCGCCATCGCCGCCGCGGCTGCTGCCGTCGTCGTCTTGCCCACGCCACCCGAGCCGCACGCGATCACGATCTCCTTGGCCGCGAACAGCTGCTCCATCGATCCCGCACGCGCTGGCGTTTGCGTACCCGCCATTAGAAACCCATCTCGGCGCCCAGCGCCTCGGCCGCCTGCCGCGTCGAGCGCATGCCGTGGCTGCGGACGAACAAGTACGGCAAGTACAGCAGCGGCAGTTCCGGCGGGAGCGCGTCGCGCAGGTGGTCGAGGTGCTCGGCGCGTGACCGCCGCAGCGTCACCGCCAAGCGGGCACCTTCGACGATCGACGAGACGTCGGCGCCGACCGCGTCGGCCAACTCGCCCCCGTCGGCGATGCGATCGAACACTTCCTCCTCGGCGCGACCGAACAGTTCGGGCAGCACGCGGTTGACCACTACCGCGGCCAGATCGACAACGGTCTCCTGCCCCAGGCGCTCCGCCAGTTCGATCGTCTCGTTCACCGGCATCTCCTCCGGCGTGGCGACGATCACCAGTCCGGTACGCACCGGGTCGGCGAGGATCTCGACCAACCAGTCGGTTTGCTGGCGGATGGCGCCGACCTGCACGAGTTCGTTGATCGCCTGCGGTGCAGTTAGTTGCCCGACGATGTGCCCGGTGGCGCTGGCGTCGACGACGACGAGATCCCAGTGCGCCTCGCGGACTTCCCAGACGACCTTGCCGACGGTGAGGATCTCGCGGACGCCGGGCGCCGCCGTCGCGACGAACTCGAAGATGCGCGCCAGCGGCCCGATGCGCGCCATCAGCGGCAGGCGCAGCTGAAGGGTCAGGTACTCCTTGAGCGACTCCTCCGGGTCCATCGACATGGCGTGGAGCCCCGGGGCGACCTCGCGCGGCTGGAACCGGGTCGGACCACTTTCGAAGAAGTCGGCCAGGTTGCCCTTGGCGTCGAACTCGCACACCAGCGTGCGCTTCCCACGCTCGGCCGCGAGCAGCGCGAGTGCGGCGGCAACGGTGGTCTTGCCGACGCCACCCTTGCCGGTGACGAACAGCAGCTTGCGGTCGAGAAGATCAGTCACGCCCGATTCAGGCGCTGGCGAAGCCCACCCTGCGATCGCGGGCGACGGTGCCCACCTCGACGTAGGCGACCTTCCCCGCGGGGACCCCGACGGTGCGGCCGCGCTTGTCGGTGAACCACAGCACGCCGTTGCCCTCGGCCAGCGACGCCTCCACGTCCTTCAACACCTGATCGCGGTCGGCATCGTCCGGAAGCTCGAGGTCGATCTCCTTCGCGGTGTAGGTGACTCCGATCTTGACGTCCACAGCGTTCACTCTGCTTCCTGGGTCGGCCTGTCGGCCTCGGGTTCGTTGGCGGGCAGCCCGGCCATCGTAGGCGCCTCGTCCCACCTACCCCAACGTGGCGCGCGCCGACGTACGAGCACGATGTACAGGCTGAGGAGCATCACGATCAGCGCCGACCACTGGCTGCCCGTGAGCCCGAAGTGGCGCACGTCCTCGCGAAGGAAGTCCTCGATCACCCGCGCCACGCCGTAGTAGGTGGCGAACACGAAGATGAGGAAACCGTCCCACCGTGGCTTGCGCCGCAAGACGAGTAACAGCGACAGCAGCCCGATGGTGAGCATGAAGTCGTACAGCGCGGTCTGATGGACGACGGTGCCGATGCACGGCGACGCGGTCAACACGGTCGACGGCGGGCACTTGTACCCGAGAAAGAAGTGGGTGGTCTTGCCGAGGTGGTCGGCGACGATGAGGTCGCCGATGCGGCCGATGATCACGCCCAGCGCCATGCCCGGCGCGGCGGCGTCCATGACCTTCCAGAACGAAAGGCGCCGGGACCGCATCTCCGGCAAGGCGAGAAGGATGGCGCCGGCAAAGCCGCCGAGCAGCGAAATGCCGCCCTGCCACACCTTGAAGACGTCGACGACGTTGTCGTAGTCGCCTGCGTGATTGACGACGTAGGCGAGGCGCGCCCCGACGATGGCCCCGATGGCGGCTCGCGTCAGCAACGAGTAGACGTCGTCGGCCGTAATGCCACGCCGCTCGGCTGCCGGCAGCATCAAACGGGCGCCGAGAAGGAAGCCGACCGCGATGCCGACGCCATGCGGCGATATCGACAACGGACCCAACTTCACGTGGACCAGCGGGTGATAACTGATCGCGGCGAGAGTCAGCACGGCGCCTATTTCTAGTGCCGACCCAGGGGCCGTAAGCTCGCACGTCGAAGTTCTCGGTTTGACGGCTCTGGGGATCGGACTGTGGTGCGCAAACTTGTCTGTGCGGTGATCGCCCTGGCGTGCGGCGCCCTGCCCGGCATCGCCCTGCAGGCCGCACCGGCCAGTGCCGCACCCGCGCCGATGATCACCGATCCGGCGGGCGACGCCACCGGCTTCGTCCTCGAGGGCGTGCTACCGCTGCCGAACGAGCCGTCGCTCGACATCCGCAGCGCCGATCTGGCCGTCACCTCGACCACGCTCACCGCGACGGTGAAGGTCGCCGACTTGGCGCCCACGCCCCCGGCCCTGTCCGGGGGCATCGCGTTCCGCTGGGACTTCTCCTACGGCGGACAGGCCTACGAGTTGCTGGCCGACGAGTCGTCGGCGGGCGCCACCAGTCTCGACTTCTCCGACGCCAACGCGTCAGTCGCCTGTGCGGCGTGCCGGGCGACGTTCGACGCCACCGCGAACGTGATCACGATGGTGCTGCCGTTGGCCGTGCTCAACGCGAGGGTCGCGGCGGCCGGCGGCGGGAACGTGCCCGCGGTACGCGGCGGCTCGAAGCTGTACCACCTCTCGGTGATAGCCCAGCGTGAGTTCGTGGCGCTCACCGCCACCGCCGACAGTGCGGCGACCGACCTCGGCTACACCGTGCCCGGCGGTGCGTCGCTCACGCCGACGTTCTCGGGCAAGGACGAGCGAGGCGACGCGGTCGTCGTTGCCGTCATCGACGACAACCTCGTGCCGTACCACTGGGACTTCGACTGGGCGCACATGCCCCAGCAACTCGACCAGGACAAGGCCAACGACCTTCCCCTCAACACCGCGCCAAACAAGTGGCTGCCCGGCTTCCCCAACCCGTCGACGTTCAAGTCGTTCCAATCGCTGAGCATCCACCAAGCGCCGACCGCGCCGACCGCCAGCATCGCCACGCTCGACGCGGCCGACACCAAGTCATGGGACAAGGTGAAGTCGAGCACCGCCGACGAGATCAACTACTACTGGCTTCCCGGCACCAAAGTCATCGGCGCGTTGGAGTTCGGCTCGCGCCATATCCACGGCACCACCGCGGATCACGGCGTCGGCACCACGAGCGTGTCGGTCGGCAACATCCACGGCACCTGCCCGGAGTGCCTGCTGCTCTTCATCAACACCGACTCGAACGAGTCGGTCGAAGCCGCGCTGCACTGGGCCGAGGCGCAGCCGTGGATCGATGTGATCTCCAACTCGTACGGCATCAATCTCGTCGGCGATCTCGTCGGCGGCAACGTCCGCGACAACATCTATCTCGGTGAGCAGGCCGCCACCGACGCACGCGCCGCGTCGACGCGTGGTCAGTCGATCTTCTTCTCGGCTGGCAACGGCCTCGAGAACGCATTCGTGTTCCCCAACGCGACCTACACCTCTTCGTTGAAGGGACCGGACTGGACCATCACGGTCGGCGCCACCACGCCGGCCCTCGATGACGAGTCGGGATCCGGGAAGCCGGTCGACATCGCCGGCATCGGCGAGTCGTACCCGTCGGCGTACACCGCCGAGCACGTCGGAGGAACCGGGCCGTCCGGTTTCTCGGGAACGTCCAACGCCACGCCGACGGTCGCCGGCACGTTCGGGCGGGCGTTGTACCAAGCGCGCCGCATGCTGGCCGGGCCCAGCCGCTCGCAGCAGTCCGGCGTCATCGCCCGCGGCAATGCACCGCTCACGTGCGGGACCAAGCGCGCCAACTGCGAGTTGGGCGACGGCGCGTTGACTGCCATCGAGCTGCGTAACCGACTGATGCTCGGCGCGGTTCACCGGAATGGCGCGTTCGCGCTGGGCGGGCTCGCCCCGCTGCCCAAGCCATCGGCCGAGCTGGAGTACGCCGACGTCGGCCACGGCGTCTACACCGGGCGTTTGCAGCGCACCGACGCGATCTGGCTGGACGAGGTGGAGAAGATCGTCGGACCACTCATCGGGCGGGCGCCGGCACTGGCGCGACCCGCCGGCGAACGCGACTGGATGGTCATGGACTCGTACTGCCGCCAACGGCTGTGGGGTTACTGGGGCAGCGGCTACTGGCACCAGGGCGACTCACTGCCGATGGCCGACGCCGCGTGGCCGCTCCGCACCGCGCTTGGTCAGGCGTGCTCGGCGGCGCAACCTGTGCCAACGATGTAGTGGTGATGCGACGCACCCTCTGCGCACTGCTCGCCCTCGCGTGCGCCGGCCTGCCGGCGATCGCGATGCACCCCGCCGCGGCGGCGGCGAGCGTGCCGTTCATCACCGACCCGGCGGGTGACGGCAACGGGTTCATTCTCGAGGGAATCCTGCCGCTGCCGAACGAGCCCGCTCTCGACATTCGCAGCGCGGACCTCAACGTCACGTCGACGACGCTGACCGCGACCGTCAAGGTCGCCGACCTGGCGACGCCCCCGGTGCTGGCGGCGGGGATCGCTTTCCGGTGGGACTTCTCGTACGCGGGCCGCTCCTACGAGTTGCTCGCCGACAAGTCGGCGAGCGGCGAAACCAGCATCGCGTTCTCCGACGGCGGCAATTTGGGTCCCTGCGCCGCGTGCACAACGACCTTCGACACGGCAGCCGACACGGTCACGATGCGGCTTCCGATGAGCGTGCTCAACGGGCGCGTCGCCACGCCGATTCGCGGTGGCTCGAAGCTCTACCAACTCGCGGCGATCGCCCAACGCGAGTTCGTGGACTTCACCGCCACCGCCGATACCGCCGATACCGATCTCCCTTACACAGTCCCGGGCGCGGCGTCGTCCTCGCCGTCACCGACGTTCGCGGGCAAGGACGAGCGGGGCGACGCGGTGGTCATCGCGGTGATCGACGTCAACCTGGTTCCGTATCACTGGGACTTCGACTGGGCGCACATGCCCCAACAGCTCGATCGCGACAAGAGCAACGACCTGCCGCTCAATACGCCGCCGAACAAGTGGCTGCCCGGCTTCCCCAACCCCTCGACGTTCAAGTCGTTCCAGCCCCTGAGCATTCACCAAGCCCCGACCGCACCACAGGCCGACATCGCCACGCTCGACGCGGCCGACACCAAGTCATGGGACAAGGTGAAGTCGAGTACGCCCGACGCCGTCAACTACTACTGGCTGCCCGGAACCAAAGTCATCGGTGCGGTCGACTTCAACACGAACGGCAAGATCCACGGCACCACGGCCGATCACGGTGTCGGCACCACGAGCGTTTCCGTCGGCAACCTGCACGGCACGTGCCCTGAGTGTCTGCTCGTCTTCATCAACACCGACGCCAGTTCCAACGTGGAAGCCGCGCTCGCCTGGGCGACGCAACAACCGTGGATCGACGTCATCACGAACTCCTACACGCTGAACATCTTCGCCGACGACCTGGACGTCCCAGTCGATGACAACGTCCATGTCGTTGGGCCAGTCGCGGCCGAGACCCGCGCCGCGTCACTGCGCGGCCAGACGTTGTTCTTCGCCGCCGGCAACGGGCTCGAGAACGGTTTCGTGCTGCCCAACAACACGTACACCTCGTCGCTCTCCGGACCTGACTGGGTCGTCACCGTCGGGGCGACGACTCCGGGACTCGATGACGAGTCAGGGGCGGGCAAGCCGTCGGATGTCGCCGGAGTCGGCGAGTCGTATCCGGCCGCCTACACGTCAACGCACGTGGGCGGCACCGGACCGAGCGGATTCAGCGGCACCTCGAATGCGACCCCAACGCTGGCCGGCACCTTTGGCCGCGCGCTGTACCAAGCCCGTCGCTTGCTGCCGGGTCCGAGTCGCACGCAGCAAGGTGGTGTCATAGGCCGCGCCAACAAGCCCGTTGCGTGCGGGAAGGCGCGACCGAGGTGCGAGTTGGGCGATGGCGTGCTCACCGCCGCCGAGCTACGCGACCGCTTGTTCCTCGGCGCCGTTCACCGCAACGGTGACGTCGCCGTCGGCGGCCTGCTGCCACTGCCGAAGCCGTCGGCTGAGGTCGAGTACGCCGACGTCGGCCACGGCGTCTACGCGGCGAGGGTGGAACGGAACGACGCGATCTGGATGGCGGAGGTCGAGCGCATCGTCGGCCCACTGATTGGACGGGCACCGGCCCTGGCGCGACCGGCGGGCGAACGCGACTGGATGGTCGTCGACTCCTACTGCCGGCAGCAGCTGTGGGGCGCGTGGACGGGCGGTTACTACGCGACAGGCGTCACGCTCCCGGCGCCTGACCCGGCGTGGCCGCTGCGGACCGCGCTGGCGTCGGCCTGCGCCGCCTCGCCGTCGCTGCCGCTGGACTAACACCTCATCGCTACCGTGGGACCGTGACCGAGTTCCACGTCGCCCATCACGCCGCCGCCGTTGGCTCAGGCCCGCTGGTGGAGCGCCAGGCGCGCGAGGACCACGAACACGCCACCCTCGCCCCCGGGGCCACGCGGGCAGTCGGCGGTGGCAGTCGGGCCCGGCCTGAATCGCCCGATCCCTACCGCACCTGCTTCGAGCGCGACCTCGACCGCATCCAGCACAGCCGCCCGTTCCGCCGCCTCGCCGGCAAGTGTCAGGTGTTCATCGCGCCCGACGACGATCACCTGCGCACACGGCTCACCCACGCCATCGAGGTGTCACAAGTCGCCGTCGGCATCGCCCGGCCGGCCGGGCTCAACGTGGCG
>DASRJI010000049.1:0-2069 GCA_035649535.1 Acidimicrobiales bacterium
CGGGAAGAACGGCGTGGATCGCATGCGCTCGGCGGAGCGGGATGCCAGGGGTCGTTGCTTGACAGCCCGCGAAGTTGGTCGTATAGAGTCGCGCCATCGGACTCTGGGTGTCCGCGCCGACGCGCGGATCTTCTCGACCACAAGGAGGGAATTGATGAGGACGCATCTCCGCCGCATCACCCCTGCCCTCGCCATCGTCGCGCTGCTCGCGGCGGGGGCGACCGGCGCCGGGGCCTCGACCTTCGTGAAGCAGAGTGTCGGGCAGTTGATCCAGTCGTCCCACGGCATCGTGCACGCCAGGGTCACCGACGTCCGCAGCGAGTGGAATGCCGATCACACCTACGTCTTCACCTACGTGACCCTCGAGGTGAAACGGGCGCTGGCCGGCACGAAGCACGCCTACGAGACGGTGCGCGTGCCGGGCGGCACGGTGGGTGACTTCCATGCCGTCATGGAGGGGGCGCCGGAATTCCAGGTCGGCGACAACGTCGTCGTCTTCCTCGGCCTGTGGGACGACGGTGTCACCATGGTCGAGGGGTACTTCCAGGGGCTCTCGAAGGTCGACCGCGACGCGGCCGGCAACGAGATGCTCAAGGGCGGGTCGGCGCACGGCCTGTCGATGGCACAGCTGGCGCGGCAGGTTGCCGCGTCCGGAAAGTAGGGGGATGCCGATGAACCGCAACCTCGCGAAAGTCGCCGTCGTCGTCCTGGTCGCCGCGGCCGGCATCACCGCCGCCTCGGCCTACGTCCTGCTGAGCCCGCCGCGCCGCTGGTTCTCGACTCCCAAGGCGGTCACCGTCGACAGCGGCGGCATGGCCAGCGTCACCGACTCGACCCACGGCGTCAGCGCCGCGGTCGCCGCGGTCAATGCCTGGAACAGCATCAGCGCCGGCCAGATCGTCAACGCCTCGTCCGGCAACGTCTCCTACACGCTGGGCGACGGGCGCAGCGACGTCGCCTTCAGCGACCCGCGCAACATCTGCAAGGGCTCCTGCCTCGCCGCCACGACCACCGGCTACTACAACACCAACACGACCGGGACGTGCGGCGGGTTGAACGTCGTCGCGATCACCGACAGCGACGTGGCGTTCAACCTGGCGTACAACTACACCACGCCGGGCGAGCCGGACGGCTGCTCGAGCGAGATCTACCTGAACTCGGTGGTCACGCACGAGATCGGACACCTCATCGGGCTGGCACACTCGAGCACCGCGGCGGCCCTGATGTACCCGTCGGTCGCCTACTGCGACAACAAGGCGATCGCGTCGGACGACCGGAGCGGCGGGCAGGCGCTGTACGCCTGCACCCTGCAGACCGGCGGCGGCGGGGCCTGCGACAACGACGGCACCTGCGAGTCGGGCGAGAACTGCAACAACTGCGCGGCCGACTGCTCGGGCCGCACCGGCGGCAAGCCGGCGAATCGCTACTGCTGCGGCAACGGCGTGCAGGAGTCGGCCGAGACCTCGGCGCTCTGCGACGGGAACTTCTAGACGCCGGCGGCCTCGCGGCCGTCGGGAACCGGTCACGATGTCGGCGGCGCGGCCCCTCCTCGCGGGGGAGGTCGCGCCGCCCTTCTTTTTGATGGCGACGCCCGGAAGTGACGCTCACGGCATCCGCGCGAACAGCCGTTTGAACCGATTGACCCGCGCGAGATAAGCGCCGACGTCGTTGCCGCCGCAGGCCTGGCGGGACGGCGGGCGGAAGCCGCGCGCCGCGTAGGCGTCGCCGCCCCCCGGCCCGCACAGGTGGATCACGGCGGCCAGGTCCTGCTGCCGGTCGGGCGTGGCGGCGACGCCCCGATGCCGTGCGATGGCCCGCGCGACGTTGCGGTCCAGGAGCGCCGCGGTCATCTCGATCGCGTGACTGGGCACGACGCGGGTGTAGAGGCTGTTGAACCAGCACGAGGACGGGTCGGTCCACGGGCCATCCTCGACCACCACGTGGTCGTGGATGCAGTAGCGCTTGGCCTCGTCGAACGTCGCATCGGTGATCTGGTACATGCCGACCGCGCTCGAGGCGGGCTGGTACACCTCGAACGGGTTCGGGCTCGGACGCCAGCGCCAGTACGT
>DASRJI010000050.1:0-2522 GCA_035649535.1 Acidimicrobiales bacterium
CGACCCTGAATGGTGTCGTGGTCCCGGACATCGGCGGCCTGTCGCCGCTCGTGAACGGGCTGCTGATCCATCCGCCGTCCGATCCGACGCCCGGCGACATGCCGGCCGACCCGTCCGGCAGCCCGCCCAACACGGCCACCATCACCTTCACCGTGATCGTGAACCCGGCGGTCCCCGACGGCACGGTGCTCTCCAACCAGGGCTTCGTCAGCGCTCCGGCCTCCGGCATCGTCGATCAACCGTCCGACGACCCGGGCACAACCACCCCGAACGATCCGACGCGCGACATCGTCGGCAACGTCCCGCTGCTGTACGCCACGAAGACCGCTGCGTTGTCCAACGACCTGGTGACGCCGGGCATCGTCGATCCGGGCGACACGCTGCGCTACACCATCACCGTCCTGAACTCGGGGACAATCGCCGCCACGGGCGCCGTCCTGACCGATTCGCTCCCGGCGAATACAACCTACGTCCCGAATTCCACGACACTCAACGGGACGCCGGTCCCCGACGGCGCCACGCCGCCGCCGCTCGCATCGGGCGTCAGCATCAATTCGCCAGGCGCGGGGGCCGGCACCATCGCGCCCGGGGACTCGGCCGTCCTCCAGTTCGATCTCGTCGTCAACATCGGGACGCTCGCCGGCACGCTGATCGTCAACCAGGCGGTGGTGGACACCGTCGAGCTGCCGACCTTCCTGACCGACGGCGACGGCAATCCCGGGAACGGCGCCCAGCCGACCGTCGTCGTGGTCGGCGCCGGCCAGCAGATGGCGATCACCAAGCAGGTGATGGTGGTCGGCGGCGGCCCCGCACAGGCCGGCTCCACCCTCGAGTACGTCGTCACGGCGACGAACGTCGCGTTGGTGCCGGCCCTCAACGTGGTGCTCACCGACACCCTCCCACCGGGTCAGCTCGCCTACGTCGCCGGGTCGGCCACGATGAACGGCCTGGTGGCGGGCGTCAGCGTCGCCGGCTCGACCATCACCGCCGACTACGCCGGGACCTACGGGCCACTCGCGCCCAGCGGAGTCGTGGTGCTCCGCTTCCGGGCCACCCTCGACCCCGGCCTCGCGGACGGCACGGTGGTCACGAACACGGGCGTGGTGGCCTGGAGCAACCCCACCCAGACGGCGAGCGCCAGCGTCTCGGTCGTCGTCGGCAGCATTCCCGGCCTCGCCGCGCTGAGCGGGTCGGCCTGGCATGACACCAACTTCGACAATGTGCGGGACGTCGGGGAGGGGGCGCTGGCCGGCTGGACGGTCGAACTCTATCGCAACGGCTCGCTGTGGAACACCGTCCTGACGGACGCCAACGGCGACTATCGATTCAACGCCGTCGATCCGAACGACACGACCGGGGTGCAGTACGAGATCCGGTTCCGTGCGCTGGGCGCGGGGCCGAACACCGCGTCGCTCGGCCGGGCCGACTCACCGTTCACCAACGGCCTGCAGCGGATCAGCGCCATCATCGTGGCGTCGGGCGCCAATCAGCAAGGCCTGAACCTGCCGATTGATCCGAACGGCGTCGTCTACAACTCGATGGCGCGCGTGCCGGTGCCCGGAGCGACCCTCACGCTGCTGAACGCCGGCACCGGCTTGCCCTTGCCGGCGAGCTGCTTCGGGGACCCCGGTGACAATGGGGCCCAGCAGGGGCAGATCACCCTCGCGGACGGCTGGTACAAGTTCGACGTCAACTTCAGCGACCCGGCCTGCCCGATCCGAGGCTCCTACCTCATCGCCGTGACGCCGCCGCTGGGAGCGTACGTCGCGGGCTACTCGCAGATCATCCCGCCGACGTCCGGCCCGTCGACGCCGGCGTACTTGGTGCCGTCCTGCCCGGGCGGAATTCGCGTGACCGTGGGCGCGGTCAGTTTCTGCGAGGTGCAGCCCTCGGAGGTCGCGCCGCCTGTGTCGGTTCCGCCGGCCAGCGTGATCTATCGCGTCCACCTGCTGCTGGACAGCAGCCCGGTCGACTCGAGCCAGATCTACAACAACCACATCCCGCTCGATCCGCAGCTCAACGGCGCGCTCGCGATCTCCAAGACGACGCCCCTGCTCAACGTCACGCGCGGTCAGATGGTCCCCTACGTGATCACCATGAACAACCTGTCCGGCACGTTGATCACGGGCGTGAACCTCGTGGACCGCATCCCCGCGGGCTTCGCCTACGTCGCGGGCTCCGCCCGGATCGACGACGTGCCGACCGAGCCGTCGATCGCAGGCCTCGACCTCACCTGGATCGGCCTCGACTTCACGGGCACCCAGGTGCACACGGTGAAGCTGCTGCTCGCCGTCGGCGCCGGCGTCACGGAAGCCGAATACGTGAACCGCGCCCAGGTGCTGAACGGCGCGACCGGTCTCGCGATCACCGGCGAGGCCACAGCCACCGTGCGCGTCATGCCCGATCCCACGCTCGACTGCACCGACGTCACCGGCAAGGTCTTCAACGACGTCAATCGCAACGGGCGCCAGGACGAAGGCGAGGAGGGCCTGTCCGGCGTGCGCTTGGTCACGCCGCGCGGC
>DASRJI010000051.1:0-17384 GCA_035649535.1 Acidimicrobiales bacterium
GGCGCCAGCGCCGAGGACGTCGCCGTAGCCGAGGCCGGTGCCGTCGAAGATCCAGTGGCCGGCGCGGTGAACCGTGTACCCGCCGAGCCCGCCCGTCACGTTCTTGCCGATGCGGTGATAGCCGCCGCGCGTGAACGTCACGCCGGTCATGTGATTCTCCGGACGGCCGACGACCACGTCGGACCAGAACGTCGTGACCTCCGGCTCGCGGTCGGTCTCCATCATCGGGTCGTTCTTGAAGAAGCCCTTGTAGCCGACCATCACATCGTGGTCGTCGCCCTCGATCCGCACTTGCCAGAGCGACGTGTTGCCCGAGAAGAACGCGGCGTTACCGCCGCGGGCGATGAACGCCTCGACGGTGTCGCGCATCCCCTTGGACCAATACTCGTCATGACCGACCGAGAGATACAGCGACGCGTCGTCCAGTACCTCGGGGTGCGACTCGAGGTCGGCGTTGGTGACCACGCCGATCTCGAATCCCTCGCGTTCGGCCCATTCGATGAACGGCAACTCCCAATCCGGCCACCCGGCCGAGCCGGCGTAACCGGACAGGTGGTTGAGCTGGATGTACCCGACATGGGCGGCGTTCTGCGGATCAGGGGCGCCGGTGCCGGTGACCCGGCGACCCTTGCCGGGCGGCTTGTACAGATAGCCCGCCGACATCGGCCGCTTCATCGAGACGTGCGTCCCGCCGGTGTACAGGTTGGGGCCGCCGAAGTCGTTGTACGCATTCCAGGTGTTCGTGGCCAGCGCAAGCACGATGCGCGCCCTCGCCGGCCGCACAACGAAGAACGCGTAGTCGCGCCGGACCTTCTCGCCGACGTCGATTTCCATGACGACCTCGTAGTAGCCCGACTGCCATCCGGCGTCGACATCGAGCGTGAGCGCGACCGGCCAGTCGCAGCCCTTCGATGCGGCGTCCTTCGGCGTGGCGTGCTCCTCAGCGGCGACGGCGTCATTGGAGAACACGACCTCGCGCCGGAACCCAACGCGCGCGACCTCGATCCGCACCGGCCGCCCGCCCGACGACGACAGGTGGAGGCCGACTTGCTCGCCCGCCGCGACCGATTGCGGCCAGCAGTACCCGGTAACGACCTCGCGTGCCATGGCCGGACCCTAAGACTCGCGACGCCTGGCGACCAGCGCGTACATCGACGGGTCGATGAAGGCAAGCGCCGCGCCGTAGCGGTCGACGAGATCCTCACCGGAGACGACGTCCACCACGTCGAAGCCGCGGCGCTCGTAGAACACGTCGACCTCCTCCGGGTGGACGCAGAACGTCACCGGCTCACCGATGAAGCTGAGGGCGGTCGGCGCGAGCCGGCGCACGCTGCCCATGGGGCTCGGATCGTCGACGACAGTCCACATGTCATGAGCGATCAGCGACCCGGAGCCGGTGAGTGTGTGCACCGCATCCAGGGTGCCCTTCACCGCCGCCCGCGTGAGGTACATGGGCACGCCCTCCCACGTAACGAACGTGAGCGCGCCGACGTCCATGCCGGCGGCTACCAGGACGTCGGTCAGCGTCTGTCGCTCGAAGTCGATCTCGACGCGGACGACGTTGGTGGCCGGAAACTCCTTGGCGTGGCTCGCGATGGTCGCCGCCTTGGACCGGCTGATGGCCGGGAGGTCGACCTCGTAAACCGGCCGGCCGTCCAACTGCGCCGCGAACCGGTAGGCCCGCATGTCGTAGCCGGCGCCGAGCAGCACGACTTGGGCCGCGCCCGCGTCGAGTGACTGCATGAGGTGGTCGTCGATGTACCGGTGACGCAGCGGCACCCAATTGGTCCCGGTGACGCCGAGGCGTCGGAGGGTCCGGCCCGTGAGACTCCCCGACCACGCGCGTAGCGCGGACCGGCTGGCTCGCGACAGGAACAGATGCGCCCACGGATCATCGACGATGCGGGTCGCCACCGGCTTGAGGTGCTCCAGCGCGCGAGCCATCGTCACCGCTTCGGCGGTGACGCTCGGACGATCCTGAAGGCGGTGCGCGAACGCGGCGCGGGGGTCGTCGTCGGCCATATTGCGTGACCCTAGAGCGCCGCCCGCCGATACGATCGCTCGGAGTGCTGACAGCCATCCGACAGACGTTCGGGTCGCTGCGCACCCGCAACTACCGGCTGTTCTTCTTCGGCCAACTGGTCTCGCACGTCGGCGAGTGGATGCAGATCATGGCCGAGGCCTGGCTGCTGCTGCGGCTGACGCACAACGGCGCCGCCGTCGGCGGCACGTTTGCCGTTCGGTTCGCGCCCGTGCTGTTCTTCGGCTTGTGGGGCGGCGTGATCGCCGACCGGTTCGACCGTCGGCGCCTCCTCGTCATCACGCAGTCGCTGGCCGGCGTGCTGGCGATTGCCCTCTGGCTCCTCCTCCTCGCTGACGCCGCGCAGGTCTGGTCCGTCTACGCCATCGCATTCGGGTTGGGTCTGGTGACGGTCGTCGACCATCCGGCGCACAACGCCTTCGTCGAAGAGATGGTCGGCCCCGAACAGATGCCGAATGCGGTCGCGCTCAACAGCGCGGTGCTGAACTCGGCGCGCGTCAGCGGTCCCGCCATCGCCGCGCTGGTGATCGCGCGATACGGCGTGGCCTGGGTCTTCTTCGTCAACGCCGTTTCCTTCATCGCAGTCGTCGCATCGTTGCTGCTGATGCGGCGGGCCGAGCTGTTGCCCTTCCATCGCTCCCCCGAACCGCCGCGGGTCCGCGAAGGCGTTCGGTATGCATGGGCGATTCATGAGATGCGGCCCACGATCGTCGTTCTGGGCGTGGTCGGCACGCTCGTATGGAACTTCCCGACGTTCACGACGCTGCTCGCCGATCGCACCTTTGGCGGCGGCGCCGGACTTGCCGGTTTGTTGATGGCGGTGCTCGGTGTCGGCACCGTCATCGGCGCGCTCACCGCGGCCCATCGGGGCCGCACGTCGCCGCGCGTCGTGTTGGGCAGCGGCATCGCCTTGGGCGCGTCCATGTTGCTCACCGCGGTTGCGCCGAGCGAGGGGCTCGTCATCGCCACGCTGATCCCGACGGGAGCGCTCGCCGTGTTCTTCGGTTCGGTCGCCAACTCGCACATGCAGGCGCTGTCGCTGCCGTCGTTCCGCGGCCGCGTCATGTCGATGTACAGCCTGCTCGGACTCGGCAGCACCGTCGTCGGCGGGCCGCTCGTCGGCTGGATCAGTCAGGTGTGGAGCCCGCGCGTCGGTATCGGCGTCGCCGGCGTGGCAACGATGGTGGTGGCGGGCTCGTTCGCTCTGCGCGAGGTGACCGAGCGGCGGCGGACCGATGAGAATCGACGGCCGATACCGTCGTACTGACATGGCTGCGAACGAACCAACCGTCAAGAACCTCGCCGACCTGTACAAGCTCGCCCCGCTCGACTGGGCCGACGTATGGGCAACGCTCGAGACCAACCTCGACCAGGAACCGGGAACCGGCGGGCCCGACCATCACACGTTCTGGCTGTCGACGCTCGACGCCGACGGCCGCCCGCACATGACCGCCGTCGGCGCCTTCTGGGTCGACGGCCGCTACTACTTCAGCGGCGGACCCCGGTCTCGCAAGATCCGCAACATCGAGCGCGACGCTCGGTGTGCGTTCGGCGTCGCCATCCACGGCTACGACGTCGCACTCGAGGGCCGCGCTGTCCGCGTCACCGACGACGCGCAGCTGCAGCGGCTCGCCCAGGTGTTCGCGGAGGGCGGGTGGGCGCCGACAGTCGCCGACGGCGGCTTCACCCACGAGTACAGCGCGCCAAGCGCCGGTCCCCCGCCGTGGTACGTGTACGAGTTCACGACCGAAGACGCGTACGCGGTGGCGACCAAGGAGCCCGGCGGCGCCACTCGCTGGACCTTCTAAGTCGTCGCGCAGGTACGCGTCGAGACACCGCCGGTACGATGCGCGCCTGCCCCGGATCTCGCTCAACGTCATCGTCTACAACGAGGAAGCGCGCCTCGAAGAGTGCCTCGTCGATGCGCGCGCCTTCGTCGACGAGATCGTCGTGGTGGACCAGATGTCGACCGACGCGACACCGGAGATCGCGGAGCGGCTAGCCGACGTCTATATCCGTGATGTGCACCACGGGCACGCCGAGCCCTCACGGGAGTTGGCCGCGTCGCGCTCGTCGGGCGACTGGATCCTGATCCTCGACGCCGACGAGCGGATGTCCGACCTCCTCAAGGAACAGCTCCGCTCTCTGGTCGAAGGGACCGCCGACGGCTACTGGATCCGCAAGACGAACCTCGTCGATGGCGTCGAGACGGGAACGATCCACCACTACCGGCTCGTCCGGAAGTCACGGGTCCGGTTCGATCCGGGTCCTCACGGCGGGGCCAACGCGGTCTCGGACAACGTCGAGCGATTCGACGAGATCGGGATCGTTCACGAGAAGACGCTGGAGGAGCAGCTTTACGACGACGCGCGCTATGAGCGACTGGCGATGGAGGAGGACTCGCCCACCTCTTCCAAGCGCAACTGGCTATCGCACAATCACGCCCTCCGCGACGCGCGCCAACGTGGTCGGCGCGCCGACCTCGAGACGCTGGTTCCCCCTGACGCGGCGCGTGCGCTGGTCGTCGGGGACCTGGCCGTCGAACTCCCGGCGTCCACGGTCGTGCGCGTCGACGTCGTGGGTGCGACCGATAAAACCGGGTTCGATGCCGCGGTAGTCGCGACTGCGGGCAACGATGCGCTGACGACGCTGTCGGCGGTGGCCCAGCTCCTGCGCCCTGGAGGCGTTGTCGTTGGGACCGCGCCAGCCGCCCGCAACCGGCGCCGCATCGAAGCGGTCATCGCCGGCGCGTTGTCAGGCGAGGTCGCGACCGACGGCGCTCCCGGTACGACACGTCGCGACATCCTCGACGCGCTGGCGGCCGCCGGCTTCGACGCCAAATGGACGCACCTGGTTCGTGACGGCTGGCTCGACCCGGTGGCGTTGCGACCCGACGGCAGCGGCGCGGTCGTGGAGTCGGATGAGTTTCTGCTGAAGAGCGTGCAGGCCGACGCGGCCGAGGAGATGTCCGCGACCGAGATCATCTTCGCCGGGGCGCGACCGATCGACAACGAAACACCGGAGTGCTCGATCGTCCTCGTCGCCCTCGCCGGCGTTGATCCGCAGCCGTTCGCCGACGCCATGCGCGCGACCGGCGTGCAGCACGAGTACGAGCTCGTCGTCGTCCGGTCGGAGTCCGGCCCACCTGTCGCCGACGCGATCTCGGTGCCGGTCGACGAAGTGGCCGGGATGGCCGCACGCTGGAACGCCGGGGCGCGCGCGGCGAGCGGCGACCTCGTCGTGTTCGCGCCGGCCCATGCGGTCCCCGCCCCGGGCTGGCTCGACGCGCTCGTCGACACGTACCGCAGCCGTCCCGACGCCGGCGCGGTCGGCAGCAAGGTCGTCGCAACCGACGACGCGATCGACCACGCCGGCCTCGTCCTCGCGCCCGACCAAACGCCGTATCGCATCTATCAGGGCGACGCGGCGACCGCGCCGCATGTGAACCGGCCCCGAATCATGTCGGCCGTCGCCGCCGACGGAATGCTCACGTCGCGGGCCGAGTTCGTCAGCGCGGGCGGCTTCGACGAGACGTTGGGTGACGATCTGGCCGACGCCGACTACTGCCTCCGGCTCCGGGCGCGCGGCCGGCCGAGCCTGTACGCGCCACGGGCTGCACTTCACGTCCAGTCGCGCGCCGTGCCCGGCTCCCGCTCCGGTTTCCGCCGTTCAGCGCGGGAATTCGCGACACGGTGGTCGCGGACGGCGTTCCGGTCCGACGTGTTGGTGTGCACCGCGGACGGGCGCGACGCCAACGATGAGTGGAATCGCGCCTGGCCGCTGCCACGGCCCTCGGTGCCGAGCACTGGTGATCTGCCCGCGGTGGCATGGACCAGCCACTTCCTCGAACAGGGCGGCTACACCGAGGAGGCCATCGCCGCGGTCGAGGCCATCGACGACGCCGGCATGTACGTGGTCGCCCAGCCGGTCGCTTGGGATCGGCGCGGCACACCAGCGCCGGCGGGCAAGGCCGAACGACTCACCACGCTCCTCGAGCGCGACCTCCCCGACGACTTCGTCCACGTCGCGCACATCGGCGCCAACCGGTTCAAGCGCCATCCGGCCGCCATGTACAACGTCGGCCGCACAATGTTCGAGACCGACGGTCTGCCGCCGGGCTGGCGTGATCGCTGCAACGCGATGGACGAGGTGTGGGTGCCGTCCGAGCACAACCTCCACACGTTCGCCAATGCCGGCGTGGCGCCGGCCAAGCTGCACTTCGTCGGCGAGACGTTCGACAGCGAGTTGTTCGACCCCACCGTCGAGCCTCTGGCCGTAGAGGGCCTGGACGGGTTCGTCTTCTTGTCGGTGTTCTCGTGGATCGGCCGTAAGGCCTGGGACATTCTCCTCCGCGCCTGGTACGAGGAATTCGGCGCGCAGGACGACGTGACGCTGATGCTCAAGGCCGATACCAACATCGCCGCTCCGGGAACCAACTGTCGCCAAGAGATCGACAACTTTGTACGCGGCCAGTTGAAGCGCGATCCGGCCAGGGGACCTCGGGTGGTCGTGATGGACCGGCAGCTCGACGCGGCCGAGATGCCGCGCCTGTACCGGACCGCCGACGCATTCGTGTTGGCCTCGCGCGGCGAAGGGTGGGGCCGGCCGCAGATGGAGGCGATGGCGATGGGCTTGCCGACGGTCGCCACGCGGTGGAGCGGCAACCTCGAGTTCATGAACGACGACAACTCGTATCTCGTGGGCTACCAGCTCGTCGACGCGCCGCCGGACTCCTGGATGCTCGGCCAGCGGTGGGCCGACCCGTCGGTAAAGGAACTCCGCCGGGCCATGCGCCGGATCTACGAGCACCGCGACGAGGCGGCGGCAACCGGCGCTCGCGCACGCGAGGACGTCCTGGTGAGCTGTCGGCCGGAGCTCGTCGCCGAGGCGGTGCGCGAGCGACTCGACGCCATCGACCGCCATCCGGTCCATGTGCCCGGAGCGCCGCCCCAACAACGCGCCCGAACCAAGAGCGGCCGCCGCCTCACCGCCTGCGTGATCGTGCACGACGACCACGTGTCGCCCGCACAATGCCTGGCCAGCGTGGCCGGCGTTGCCGACGCGACGGTGGTCGTCGAAACCAAGGCCAACGACGACATGGCATCGGTTCGCAACGACGCGCTCGACCGGGCGACCGGCGGCTGGGTGCTGATGCTCGACGCCACGCAAACACTCGATCCGGGCAGCGTCGGCCTGGTGCGGCAACTCGTCGACAACGACGAGTTCGTGGGCTACGCGGCGCGCGAGCTGCACCAGTTCGGCTTCGACGGCGCGGTCTCCGCCGTCGAGCAACGGACCGCGATCCTGTTTCCCCGTCATCCCGACTTGCGATACGTCGGCCGGGTCGGCGAGCAACTGCTGCCGCAACGAGAGGGCATGGGCTTCCGGCTGGCGCCGACCACGCTCATCGTCCACCAACACGACCATCAACGCCATCGCTACGACCCGGTCACCCGGGCGCGCCGTGATCTGTCGGTTCTCGAGGGCGCCGTCCGCGACGATCCATACGAGCCGTTCCACATGTACAACTTCGGCGCGGCGCTCGAGCGCCTCGGATTGGCGGGCGAAGCCGAGGTCGCCCTCCAGCGCGCTATCGAGCTGGCGCCGCCCGGGGCCACGTGGGCACCGTCGGCGTTTGTGTCCCTTTCGCGTGCCATCGCCGCACAGGGCCGCACCGCCGAGGCAGCCAAGTTGGGCAAGAAGGCCACCAAACTGGCCCCGCACTGGGCGCAGGGATGGTGCTTCCTGGGCGCGCTCCTGATCGATGCCGGTCGGCTCAAGGCTGCACTCCGCGCTTACAACCGGGCGCTGGACTGCGTCGCCGCGACCGGCCGCCGGGGCGGCGACCCCGACGACGCCGCGTGGCTCGCCCGCGCCGGGTTGGGCCGGATTCATCTCGGCCGCGGCGAGTACGCCGAGGCCGCGGAATGCCTCGGCGACGCCGTCGCCCTGAGTCCCAACAACGCGGAACTGCGCGTGTGGCTAGCCCGCGCCGCCGACGCCCTCGGCCACTCGGCCGATGCACGCGCGCACCTCGACCGGGCCACGTCGATCGCCCGCACCGGCGCCGACGCCTACATCGCATTCAGCGATTTCTTCACGAGGAAGGCCGAGCAGTCGTTGCTCCGCGGCTTGGCCGACAACCCTGAGAGCCGCGCCCTGCTCGAGCGGATCGAGCGGCTGCGCGCCTCGCGGGCCCTCGGCTGAACACCAACGTCCTCTTCGGTGAGGACTGGGGCCGCCTCGGCAACCAGCTCTTCCAGGTGGCGCTCCTGTTCGCGATCCGCGAGCGACACGGCTACGACTTCTACCTCCCAAGGAACGGCGAATCGCTGTGGGAGTGCGTTGACCTCGACCTCCCGGCCGAGGGTCCGGCGTGTAGCAACCAGTTCGTTGAGGTGCACGGATCGTGCAACTACGACCCCCGCGTGTTCGACCAGCCGGACGGCACGAGCTATCGCGGCTACTTCCAGTCGTACCGCTACCTCGACGACTGCAAGGCGTCGTTCGCTCGGTTCCTCCACTTCAAGGCCGACGTTCGGGCCCGCAGCGAAGCGATGCTGTTCGCGTACCGGCGTCGGTATCGCAGGCCCTTGGTGTCGGTGCATGTCCGACGCGACGATTACGTCTCGTCGGTCAATGAGGAGAGGTTCGGCAACCTCGCCACCGACGGCTACTACCACCGCGCCGTCGAGACGATCGGCGACGGCGTGATGTACCTCGTGTTCTCCGACGACCTCGCCTGGTGCCGTCAGTCACTCGGCCTGGAGGATGCGGTGTTCGTGGACGTCGACCGTGCGACAGCACTGAACTTGATGACCGGTTGCGACGTGAACGTGGTCGCCAACAGCACGTTCAGCTGGTGGGGGGCCTACCTGAACCCGAGGGCCGAGGTGTACGCCCCGAGCCGTTGGTTCGCGCCGGCCATGGAGGCGCCCAACGACCGCCAGGACGACATCGTGCCTCCCACGTGGCGAACGATTCCCGCGTTCGGAGGATAATCAGCGGAGTCATGGCGCCCAATCACCCGGAGATGATCGAGCGGCTCGAGCTGAGCGAAGCCGAGGATGGCCTGGTCGTCTATGACGAGTCCATTGATCGCGTCCACCATCTCAACACGACCGCCGCGGTGATCCTCCAACTCTGCGACGGCACGCGCGACGCGAACGCCATCGCCGAATTTCTGGCCCAAGGGTTCGGCCTCGACACGCCGCCGCTCGACGAGACCATCGCCACCTTGGAGAAACTCACCCAAGAAGGGCTCATCCGCTAGCACTGGCGTCGGACAGGAACGCGCGGACGAGCGGCGTGACGGCCTCGTGCGAATAGGACCGGCGCACGAGATCAGCTGCGTTGTCGCGCAGCGCACGGGCGAGCGAGTCGTCCTCGAGCACCCGCACGACTGCCCGCGCCGTGTCCACCGCACCGTCGGCGATGAGGAGGTGCACCCCGTCGACCACGTCGAGGCCAGCCGCGCCGGCCGTCGAGCTGACCACGGGGACCCTATGGGCGAACGCTTCGAGCAGCTTGATGCGCGTGCCGCCGCCGGCGCGCAGCGGCGCCACGACGACACGCGCCGCGGCGTACACCGGCGCCAGGTCAGGAACGAATCCGAGCCAGCGGACATCGGGGTCGTGACCCGCGATCGCCTGCGGGCCCGCGTCCACTGGACCGGCGATCGACAGCACGACGCGACGCCCGACGAGGCGGCGGACCTCGGGCACGACATCGAGCGCGAGCGTCGTCGCCGCCTCCACGTTGGGCGGATAGGTGAGGTTGCCGACGAAGAGCAACGCGCCATCGTCGGGCGGCGCCGTATTCGCTTGGCCCGTCCGCTCGGGCACGACGACGGCGTTCGGGATGACCGCTGGCGCGATCGGGTGGCGGGCCGCCAGCGCGTCGGCCTCATGTGCGGCGGCGACGGCCGTCGCGGTGAAGAGCGGCGCGAACACATGCACGAGCCGGCCGTAGGCCTCGGCCTCGACCGCGTCACCCAACCGCGCGACGACCGACTCGTCATCGTCGTCGAGATCGAGGGTCGTCCACGGCGCGCCGATTCGCTCGGCCACCGCGACACCCAGCGGCGCCAGGTACGACCGGGTCACGTGCACCGGGACCGGCCCGGGCGGCAGCAACGCGGCGATCTCGGCGGCCAGGACGGGCGAGGCTCGCCGAGCCGCCGCCGGGAGCGGCGCGGCGGCCGCCAGCCGCGCCCGACCGGCGGCGTCGCCGAGCATGGCGGACAGGTCCCGTTTCATCTGGGCTCGTTGCGCCAACTCGACCACCGTGACCGTGAACGGCGCCGCTGTTGGCGTCGACACCCGGGGTGGCGCCCCGGCGACGGGCACGACGATGACGTGCACGTCGAAGTCCATCGCCGCCGCGGTAGCGAAGAGCGCGACTCGCATCGCCAGGCCGTTGCCGGTAGCCGCCGGAGCGATCGGAACGAGGAGGGCCAACGGCGGTTGGGCGGGCAGACATCCACTCTGTCAGGTGGGTAGGCTCGCGGCCCATGGGTGACGACGATTTCGGCGGGTTTGACGAGAGTCGGCGGGCGTTCCTCAAGAAGGCCCTCGGCGCCGCGTTCGTCGCGCCGATGGTCGTCTCGTTCACGATGGACGCGCTGTTCGAACCGGCGCAGGCGGCGCCGAACCAGTTCTGCCCGAACCAGACCTTCCCGAACCAGTTCACGTGCAGTGCGGCCAACACGATCAGCGGTGTCATCTACGGCAACGTCGTCGTCAACTCCGGTTCCAAGTGCATCAAGACCGCGACGATCTACGGCAGCGTCACTGTCTCCAATGGCGCCGACGTCAACATCGAAGACAGCGTCATCAAGGGCAGCCTGTCGTCCAACGGCGGGCGGACGCTGTGGCTCACCGGCACGTCGGTCGCCGGACCCACCAACATCAACGGCAACACTGGCTTTGTACTCATCGGCGGGAACAGCGGCGACGGCAATGTCCTGAATTCGCTGTCGCTCACCTACAACACCGGCGGCATCCGGGTCCAAGGCAACCAGATCTCCGGAGCGGTCAACGTCGCCTACAACAACGGCGGCTGCGGTATCGACGCCCTTACTGGTGGCCCCGCCGCCATCGTGGTTGCTAACAACACGATCGGCGGAAGTCTGTCCGGCTCGTACAACACGCCGCCGGCCCAGGGCTCGGGCAACACGGTCAGCGGCCAACAGTCCGGCGACTTCGCCGCCATCTGAGCGTCCTCCTTTCCGCCGCGCTGATCGTCCGCGACGAGGCGGCGGTGCTGGGGGCATGTCTTCGGTCGGTGCGCGATGTCGTCGACGAAATCGTGGTCGTCGACACCGGTTCGGTGGACGACTCGATCGCCATCGCCACATCGATGGGCGCCGTGGTCGGCCACCACGCGTGGAGGGACGACTTCGCCGCGGCGCGCAACATCGGGCTCGACCTGGCCTCCGGCGAGTGGATTCTCTACATCGATGCCGACGAGCGACTCGCACCCGTCGCGCGGGCCGACGTCGAGGCGCTCCTCACCAATGCGCCGGAAGTCGCGTTCCGGCTGCTGCTGCGACCAACCGCAGACGCGACGCCGTATCGCGAGTACCGGCTCTGGCGGAGCGATCCGCGGATCCGCTTCGCCGGCGTGATCCACGAGAAGGTCGTCCCGTCGATCCACGCAGTAGCCGACGCCGACGGTCGGCCGATCGGTGTCTGCGACCTCCTACTCGAGCACGTTGGTTACGAGGGCGACCAGACCCGCAAGCACGAGCGGAACCTCCCGCTGTTGCGAGCGCAGCTCGCGCACGAGCCGGACAACATCTTCAACTGGCATCACCTCGCCCGCGTGCTCACCGGGCTGGGTTCGGCCGCCGAGGCCGAGGACGCGCTCGCCCACGGCGTCGACCTCGCTCGCAGCAAACCGTTCATCGACCCGCTCGGCGTGCTCGTGTTCTCCGACCTCATCAGCCTGCGGTACCAACGGGGCGAGGACGTCACCGAGCTGCTCACCGACGCGCTGACGCGCTATCCGGATAACTGGATCCTCGTCTGGCTCGAGGCCCGCGTCCTGAGCGACCACGAACGCCACGGCGAGGCTCTGGCCCGGTTCGATCAGCTCGCGGCGGTGGACACGGCACGCCTGGCCGATGTGGACGGCGGCCCGTCCTACGACGCCCGCCTGTTCGGCGACCTGGCCCACGCCGGCCGCGCCCTGTGCCTGTTCCGCCTCGGGCGATATGCCGAGGCCGCCGATGCCTACGGCGAGGCCGCCCGCTTTGCGCCCGACGACCCCACGTACCGAACCAAACGGCACCTGGCCCTGTCCCGCGCCCGTCGTTGAACGCCGGGCAACTGAACGACTACTGCGACGCGATGGCGTCGGCGACTTCGGACTCCGGGTCAACGACCGGCTCGCCGGCTACGTCGATCTCGACGCGGTGGAGAAGGCCGGTGAATTCGAAGCGCCCGCGGTAGTCCTCGTCCGCGGGCGAGAAGTCGCCCGCCCAGCCAGCCGTCAGCCCCGCGCCGGTGATCGAGAACTTGCTCCACACAGTGCGATCGACCAGCCCGCTGCCGACGACAGCACCATCGACGAGCAGATCGACGCCAGGACCGGTGAAGCGCATCGACAGCGCGTGGTCTCCGGGCGCGAGTCGTCCGTCGACTGACACAGGTGCCTCGACCCGGTACGTGTGCCAGCCCGAGAGGTTGTGCACGTAGACGAGACGCCCGTCGGGAAGGAGGTGGAACGACCAGCCGCCCAACACTGAGCCCTGCACCGCCAGGGCGCCGGCCGTTGGCGCACCATCAGCGGCAACGGTGACGTGCGCGGTGACGGTGTGCGGTCGTCCGCGCACATTGACAGCGACCGCCTCGGGCACCGGCGCGCGATTGGGCCAGTAGGTGTAGCAGTCGCGAGGACGGACGCCCGTCGGTCGACCGAAGACCATCTCGGAGAAGGGGCGGTTGTCGATCGGCAGAACCCCGTTGGCTTCGGCTTCCACCCACCAGCGATCGATCATCCGGGCCAGGCGCTCGGGCTGTTCGGCCGCCAGGTCGTGGCACTCCGACGGATCGGCGCGCAGGTCGTACAACTCCCACGGCGCGTCCTCGAGACCCGGCTCGTCACTCTGGATCTCGTGGTACGTGACCGCCTTCCACCCGTCGTCGTAGAGCGCCCGGCACCCGAACATCTCGTAGTACTGCGTGGTGTGGCGCTCGGCCGCGTCGGGATCGTCAAACGTGTAGGCGAAGCTCACACCGTCGAGATCGGTCGGGGCGGCAACGCCGATCAGTTCGAGGACGGTCGGGACGATGTCGATCGCGTGCACGTACTGCTGGCGCGTCTCGTCCGTTGTTGCGATGCGGCGCGGCCAGTGCACGATCAGCGGATCGGCGACGCCGCCCTCGTGCGTCTCGCGCTTCCATCGGCGAAACGGGGTGTTGCCGGCCACCGTCCATCCCCATGGGTAGTTGTTGTGGATGCGGGGCCCGCCGATGTCATCGATCCGCTCGGCCGCCTCCTCGACGGTGCGGGGCAGGACGTTCCAGGCCCGCGCGTCGTTGAGCGACCCGACCGGTCCCCCTTCCGACGACGCGCCGTTGTCAGAGAGCACGATGACCAGCGTGTCGTCGAGCTCGCCCAGCTCGCGAAGCCGCGTCAGTAGCCGGCCGACCTCGTGGTCGGTGTGGGAGAGGTACGCGGCGAACGCCTCCATGTAGCGGGCGTACACACGACGCTCGGTGTCAGAAAGCGAGTCCCACGCCGGCACCCATTCCGGTCGGGGCGACAGCTCGGTGTGCGGCGGGACGGTGCCGTTGGCGATCTGCCGACCGAGGATGCGCTGGCGACACGCGTCCCACCCGTCGTCGAAGCGGCCGCGGTATCGGTCGACCCAGCCCGCGGGCGACTGGTGCGGCGAGTGGCACGCGCCGGTTGCGAGGTAGAGCAGCCATCGCTTGTCGACGTCGACGTTGCGTAGATCCTCGACGTACTCGATGGCGTGATCGACGAGATCGGCGGTGAGGTGGTAGCCGTCCTCGTAGGTACCCGGTGGCTCGACGTGGTGATTGTCGTGCATAAGAGCGGGCACGAACTGGTGCGTCTCCCCCGGGAAGAATCCGTAGAACCGCTCGAAGCCGCGGCCGAGCGGCCATCGGTCGCGCCGGGCACCCATGTGTTCCTCGGCCTCGGGCGTGAGGTGCCACTTCCCCACTGCGTAGGCCGCGTACCCGTGGGGCGTCAGCAGGGCCGGCAGCATCGGCGTCGTACGCGGTATGCGCGCGTCGTAGCCGGGGAAGCCCATCGCCAGGTCGACGATGCGACCCATGCCGACCGCGTGATGGTTGCGGCCGGTCAGGACGCAGGCACGCGTCGGGGAACACAGCGCCGTCGTATGGAAGTTGGTGTACCGCAGACCGCCGGCGGCCAGCGCGTCGAGGTTCGGCGTGTCGATGTCCGAGCCGTAGCAGCCGAGCTGGGCGAAGCCGACGTCATCGAGGAGGACGAGCAACACGTTCGGAGCACCATCGGGCGGTCGCGGATCGTCCGGCCACCACGGCTCGGACTGCCAGTGGTACCGGCCGATCGTTCCTTTGAACTCTCCGGGCTCCATGCCTGAGTATGCCGCCACGCAATGGCAGCGTGTCCTACTCGACTGCCTTCCACCACTCGTGGAGATTGGCGGCGGCGGCGAGGAACAGCCGTCCGGCGTCGGGATCGTCCGCGGTGGCGTCGAGACACGCCAGTGTGTACTTGGCCACATGCGCGTCGCGATGGATGGCGCCGTAGGTGACGATTTCGTCGACGAGCGGGACGAGGTCGTCGTCGGACGCGCGCCACACGCGCTCGGCCGCGCTGTCCGGTGCCGGCGTCCACGCGGGATCGAGGCGCACGCGGCCCTGTGTCGCGCGAAAGCCGAGAACGTACGTCGCGGCAACCGCCACGGCCAGGTCCGGATCGGTGGCCTGCCCGGCCGTGGCCAGGACGGCCTGCGGCATCGTGAGGCAATGGGTCCAGCCGTAAGGCGCCGCGTCGGGGTTGTCTTGGAGCATCGACTGCGCCGCGACCCGCAACAGCGTGCGCCGCGCGTCATCCACGCGCATGCTGCGCAGCGGACCGTCGAGCACCTCCGCGGCAAGCCCACTCTCGTCGACCAAATGCATCGTGGGATAGATGAAGTCGCTGCCGGGATCGCCCGGCGAACGCGGCGCAGCGAGTTGCTCGGCGAGGTCGCCACGCGACACCCCAGTGGCGTTGCGTACTCGCGGCCACGAAAGGCTCCAGTCCGGATAACGCGCCATCTCGCCCGCGACGAGACGTGAGCCGAACGTCGCCGGCACGACGTCGACGCGGGCCCGGAGACTCAACAGGATCGGCGCGTGGCCGGCGGCCGCCAGGCTCAGCAGGACGTCGTCGATAGCGCGGTCGTCTGCGGGCGGCGTGGACGTTGCGCTCGGGCCAGCGGCGGCGTACGTGTCGGCCAACCACTCGAGGCGTTGGCGGGCTCGAGGACGGGCGTCGCTCGGAACGCGCTCGAGTAACAGTGCACGGGCAAGCAGCTCGAGCGGGGCGTGGAGTACGAACGAGTCCGGCGGGGCCTCCTTGGGCACGTCGATCACGGCAGCGCAGCGGGCGATCAGCTCGGCGTCAGTCGGGGCGGCGGCGCTCACATCATTGGCGAGGGACATGCGGCGGACGATACGACTTCAAGTTAACTTGAGGTCAAGCATGACCGACGAGACCCTGGCGATCGGCGAAGTGGCCCGCCGCAGCGGCCTGGCGCCCTCGGCTCTCCGCTTCTACGAGAGCGAGAACCTCCTGCAAACAACCCGGACCGACGGCGGTCGTCGGCGCTACGACCGCGACGTCCTGCGGCGGCTCGCGTTCATCCGCGTCGCGCAGCGCGTCGGCCTCAGCCTCGACGAGATCCGCGATGCGCTGGCCGCCCTGCCCGACGAGCGCACACCCACGGTCAAGGACTGGGCGCAGCTCTCGCGCGCGTGGCGCCCGCGTCTCGACGAACAGATCGCCATGCTCGTCGCGCTTCGCGACCAGCTGACGTCGTGCATCGGCTGCGGATGCCTCTCGCTGCGAGCCTGCGCGCTCTACAACCCGGGCGACGGTGCCGCCGCGCTCGGCGCCGGACCTCGTTACTTGCTGGGCGACTCGGCCGCCGACTTGGACTCGTAGTCATCGTGGGCGGCCACGATCGCCCGCCCGACGCCTTCGGCGACGAGGTCGATGTCAAAGACGGTATGGGCCGAGATCATGTGGATGTCACGGTGCAGCCGTTGCAACTCATTGTCGAGGTAGTGCGCCGACGCGCCGCTCGAGCTCACGATCTCCCGGATCGCGTCGCGGCACTGGCGCACGACGTGGGCGATCGCGAGCCGCAGCTGCTGTTGCCCGAGGAGGTCAAGGTCGATCGCGCCGTCCATGTGGGCCTGCATGCGCGAGGCGATGTCGCGCAGCAGGGTCTCGGCGAAGTCAACCTGTACTCGCAAGTTGGCCAGCCGGACCTGGGACGGCACCCGGGCACTCTGTGTGCGCTTCGTCCCGAACTGGATGCGCTTGAACATGAGCTCCTCGAACAACTCGAGGGCTCGCTTGGCTGCGCCGATGGCCGGCATTGCCGCGGTGATCGAGAGAAACGGCGCGATCGGGATGCGATGGAGGTACAGATCGCCGGGCCGGGCCGTCACATGGGGCGGCGGCATGAGCGACACCCGATGTGCGGGCACCGTTACGCCGGACGCCACGATGTCGCGGCTGCCAGTGGCGGCCATGCCGTCGACGTGCCAGGTGTCCTTCACCTCGACCTGGTCGATCGGCACGAGGAACTGCCGACCCAGGCCGGTCTCGTCGCCGTCGATCTTGCCGCTCAACAGAACCCAGTCGGCGTGGCAGATGCCGGTGCCGAATTGCCACCGCCCGGACAGCAGGTAGGTGCCGTCACTGGCAACAGTTGCCTGGCCACTCGGGTTCACGGTGCCCGGGGCGAGGATGAACGGCTGGGCGCTGAAGACTTCGTCCTGCACCTCGTCGGCGAACATCGTGAGCAGCCAGTTGTGCTCCATGTAGAAGGTGGTGATCCAGCCCATCGACGGATCGGCCTGACCCACGGCGAGGCCGATGTCGACGTAGGTCGCCATGTCGATCTCGTAGCCGCCATAGCGCGCGGGCACGAAGCTCTTGAACACGCCGGTGGCCTTCAGCGCGTCGATGACCTCGTCGAGCGGGCGACGCTGGGTCTCGGCTTCGAACGAGGCCGAGGCGATCATCGGGCACAGCGCACGCACCCGTTCGACGAGCCCTTCGGCCGGCGGGCCGCCGTGGTCGACACCACGTGCCGTCACCGTTT
>DASRJI010000052.1:0-4799 GCA_035649535.1 Acidimicrobiales bacterium
ATGTGCGCTACCACTGCGCGACTCCCCGTGACGCATCAAGTTAGGGGTCCGTGCTTGTCCGCCGGAGTAGTTGCACTCGGCCAGTACACTTCGACCCCTAATGAAAGCGGTCGTCGAGCCCCTCGAGGGGAACAAGGTCAAGCTCTCGGTCGAGGTCGACGAGCAAGAGTTCGAGCAGGCCATCGACGCCGCGTTCCGCCGCATGGCGCGCGAGGTGCGTGTGCCGGGGTTCCGACCGGGCAAAGCGCCGCGCCGCGTGCTCGAAGCGCGCATCGGCGCCGATGTCGCCCGCCAAGAGGCGTTGCGCGAGTCGCTACCCGACTTCTACGCCCAAGCGGTGGCCGAACACGAAGTCCAACCGATCGCACCGCCGTCGATCGACATCACCGCCGGCGAAGAGGCCGGCCCCGTCGCGTTCGACGCGGTCGTCGAGGTCATGCCGCAGGTGACGGTGCCGGGTTACGACAGCCTCCGCGTGTCGGTACCGTCGATCGACGCCACCGACGAAGAGGTCAGCTCGCAGCTCGAGCGCCTGCGCCAGCAGCATGGTGAGTTGCAGTCCGTCTCCCGCCCAGCCAAGGACGGCGACCACGTCACCGTCGACCTCAAGGGTTACCGCCACGACCAGCCGGTCGAAGGTCTCAACGCCGAAGACTTCATGTACGAAGTCGGCACCGGCACCGTGCTGCCGCAACTCGACGACGAGCTGCGCGGCGCCAAGGTCGGTGACATCCTCAAGTTCAACGCGACCGTCGGCGACGGTGAAGAAGCGACGATCCAGATCCTCGTCAAGGACGTCAAGGAGAAGTTGCTGCCGGACGTCACCGACGAGTGGGCGAGTGAAGCGTCGGAATTCGAAACGGTCGCCGAACTCGAAGGCGACATCCGCAACCGCATCGCGCTCATCAAGAAGTTCCAGGCCCAGATGGCGATCCGCAACAACGTCGTCGACGCGCTCGTCGAACTTGTCGCCGACGACATGCCCGAGCCGTTGATCGGCGCCGAGATGGAACGGCGGCTCCACACCCTCGCGCACCGGCTCTCGCAGCAGCAGATTTCGATGGGCCAGTATCTGGAAGGCACCGGGACCACACAGGAGCAGCTGATCGAAGAGCTGCGCACGGAAGCCGCTTCGGCGGTCAAGGCCGACCTCGCGCTGCGTGCCGTCGCCGAGGCCGAGGCCATCACGATCACCGAGGAAGACCTCGATGACGAGGTCGTCCGCATGGCTGAGCGCATGGGCGAGAAACCCGACAAAGTGCGCTCCCAACTCGACCGCGCTGACCAAATGCCCGCGGTACGCTCGGAACTCAGAAATTCCAAGGCCTTGGAGTGGCTCGTCGAGCACGCCGAGATCGTGGATGAGGAGGGGAATCCCATCGACCGCGCCGATCTCGCACCCGACACCAGTGAAGAGGAAGTACAGGAAGAGTCGTGATCCAGCCCATCCAGAACTACCTCGTTCCGACAGTCATCGAGTCGAGCAGCCGCGGCGAGCGCGCCTTTGACCTGTACTCCCGCCTGCTGAAGGAACGCATCATTTTCCTCGGCACGCCGATCGACGACACCATCGCCAACCTGGTGTGCGCGCAACTTCTCTATCTCGAGTCCGAGGCGAACGACAAAGAGATCAGCCTCTACATCAACTCGCCGGGTGGCGACATCACCGCGCTGTTCGCGATCTACGACACCTTGCAGTTCGTCAACAACGAAGTGTCGACGTTCTGCTACGGCCAAGCGGCATCAGCGGCCGCCGTCCTGCTCGCCGCCGGCACCAAGGGCAAGCGCTTCGCCTTGCCCCATGCGCGCGTGCTGTTGCACCAGCCCTATGGCGGCGCCGCCGGCCAGGCCGCCGACATCGAGATCCAGGCCAAGGAGATCCAGCGCATGCGCACCCTCCTCGACGAGATGATCTCGCACCACACCGGTCAGCCGATCGACAAGGTCACCAAGGACACCGACCGCGACTTCATCATGAGCGCGGAAGAAGCCAAGGATTACGGAATCGTCGACGAAGTCATCACCACGCGAGAGGCGGCGCAAGTTCCGGTCGCCGCCGGCGTGGCCTGAGGGGCAGGGAGAGAACACGGTGGCGCGACTGGGAGACGGCGGCGGCGACCTCGTCAAGTGCAGCTTCTGCGGCAAGTCGCAGAAGCAGGTTCGCAAACTCATCGCCGGTCCCGGCGTATACATCTGCGACGAGTGCATCGAGCTGTGCAACGACATCATCGAAGAGGAGCTGGCCGATACCTCCGAGGTTCGCTTCGATGAGCTGCCGAAGCCCAAGGAGATCAACGAGTTCCTGAACGACTACGTGATCGGTCAGGAACACGCCAAGAAGATCCTGTCGGTCGCCGTCTACAGCCACTACAAGCGCGTGCAGTCCGGCGGTTACCACGACGCCGAAGTCGAGCTGGCCAAGTCGAACATCCTGCTCGTCGGGCCCACCGGCTGCGGCAAGACGTACCTCGCGCAGACGTTGGCGCGCATGCTCAACGTTCCCTTCGCCATCGCCGACGCCACCGCCCTCACCGAAGCCGGTTATGTCGGCGAGGACGTCGAGAACATCCTTCTCAAGCTGATCCAGGCCGCCGACTACGACGTCAAGAAGGCCGAGACCGGCATCATCTACATCGACGAGATCGACAAGATCGCGCGCAAGAGCGAGAACCCCTCCATCACGCGTGATGTCTCCGGCGAGGGCGTGCAGCAAGCCCTGCTCAAGATCCTCGAAGGCACCACCGCCTCGGTGCCGCCGCAGGGCGGGCGCAAACACCCGCACCAAGAGTTCATCCAGATCGACACCACCAACATCCTCTTCATCTGCGGCGGCGCGTTCGCCGGCGTGGAGAAGATCATCGAGTCGCGCATCGGCAAGAAGGGCATCGGCTTCCGCGCCGATGTGCATCGCAACAACGACAGCGACCTGGGCGAGCTGCTGCGGCAGATGGCGCCCGAGGACCTGCTCAAGTTCGGTCTCATCCCCGAGTTCGTCGGCCGCCTCCCCGTCGTCGGCGCGGTGTCCAACCTCGACAAGGAAGCGCTCGTTCGCATCCTCGTCGAGCCCAAGAACGCGGTGATCAAGCAGTACAAGCGGATGTTCGAACTCGACAACGTCGAGCTCGAGTTCTCCGACGACGCGCTCGAAGCGGTCGCCGAGCAAGCGCTGCTCCGCGGCACCGGCGCCCGCGGCCTGCGCGCCATCCTCGAAGAGGTGCTTCTCGAGGTGATGTACGACCTCCCGAGCCGCACCGATATCGGCAAGTGCCTCATCGACCGGTCCGTCGTCCTCGACCGCGTGAATCCCACGCTGGTGCCGAAGTCGGATCCGCCGCAGAAGGAGTCGCGGCCCCGCCGCGCCGCCAGCTGACGTTTGTGCTTTCACCGTGTCGGGCACGGTGGCTACATGCGGAAGATGCTGAAGTTCGCGGTGCTGGGCGCGATGGTTGGCGCCGGCATCGTCGTGGCCAAGACCACCAGCGAGGTCTCCGACCCGGCGGTCGATGAGGAGAGCACGGCGGTGAAGGCCGTAGGCGGCGGTGCTGCCCTCGGCGCGCTGCTCGGCCTGCTGCTCGATCGGCGCTCGCACCGGCGGGCCAAGCACGTGGCCAAGGGCGCCAAAGTGGCGGCCACGGTCGCCAGTGTCGCCAAGGCGACCAAGCCCCACCTCGAGCGGGCCGCCGAGGCCACTCGTGGTGCCGCGCTGACGGCCACCGAGGCCGCTCGCGCCAAGTTGGCTGCCTGACGCTCCGCCTACGCTGCGGAGGCGGTGTCGGAACCCCTTCGCGTCCTAACCAGCCCGGTCCGGGCCATCGGCGGCCTGCGGCTCGCGCAGCTGATCACGCTGGTCACGGCCGACGCCGCGGTGCGGGCCCTGCGGGCCGACGACCGTTCCGTCGAGTGGACCGCGGGCGTGCTCACCGGCGACCTGTCCAGCCAACTGGCCGTCGAGCAGGAACTGGCTCGCGAAGGCCTCGATAGGGCGGCGGCCGGTCGCGAGGAGTTCGTGGCCCGCGTGCGAACCACTGAAGCCGACGGCCGCGCCCACGCCGCCGAGTTGCTCACCGCCCTCGGTATCGCCGTCGACCTCGACGCCGGCGCGCTCGACGGAGACGACGTCGCCCTCGCGGCGCGCACGGCGTTCGTGCGGCTCTACGAGGCGGGCCAACTCGTGCGCGAAGAGCGCGTCGTCAACGCGTGTCCCCGTTGCGCGACCGTCGTCGACGACGTCGACGCCGAGGCGGGCACCGCAACCGCGAGCTGTTACCAGCTGCACGTGACGACGGCCGACGGAGTGCCCGTCGACGTGGCGACAATCGCCGTCGAGTTGCTACCGGGAGTCGCCGCCGTCGCCGTTCCCGACGATCACCCGGCCGCAGGCGGCGTGGTCGAACTCCCGGTCGCCGGTCGCGCCGTACCGCTGATCGCCGACGGAGAGCGCGACGCGCCGGCGATGGTGATTCCGGCCCATGATCCTCACGATCTCGAGACAGCGCGCCGGTACGGCCTCAGCCCGATCACGGTCCTGGACCTCGAGGGAACCGTGGTCGCGCCCGGCCCGCTCGAAGGCCTCGGCCGCTACGCGGCCCGGGCCGCGGCGGCGGACCTGCTCAGCGGCGAAGGCGTGATTGAGGCCACCGCCGAGGTCGACGAGGCGGTGGCGCGCTGCCGGCGCTGCGGCACGGTCGTGGTGCCGCGGCTCGGCCGTCACTGGTTCCTACCGATGGCCGATCTCGAGGTGCTCGCCGCCGATGCGGTCCGCCAGGGCGCGATCGTCGTCACACCGGGAAGCGCGGGCG
>DASRJI010000053.1:0-18601 GCA_035649535.1 Acidimicrobiales bacterium
CACCCTGGCTCAGCGTGAGCGCAGTCGACCCCGGCAGCAGTCGCGGCATGGCGTGGGCGGTGAGCGGCGGCAGCACGACGCAGAACGCGAGAACGAGCAGCACGTTCTTGCGATGGGCCGTCATCGCGTCCGTCCCAGCAGGCCTTGCGGTCGCAGCGTCAGCACCAGGACGACGACACCGAAGATGCACAGCTCGGGCAGGCCGGTCAGTGACGACGACACGGTCGCGTGGCGGATCTCGGCTTCGGCGATGCCGACGACGAGGCCGCCGACGAACGCGCCGGGCATGCTGAACAGGCCGCCGATCAGGGCGGCGCCCAGCGCCTTAATGAACAGCACGCCGAACGCGTTGGGCGCGATGGCGCCGATCGTCGGTTGGATCAGCAGCGCCGCCAGCGCGCTGAGCGCCGCGGCCACGCCCCAGGTGAAGATCGACACGCGCGCCAGGCGGATGCCGAGGAAACGCAACGCCTCTTGATCCTGCGCGGCGGCCAGCACGCTGAGGCCGAAGTCGGTGAAGCGGAGGAAGGCGGCCAGGGCCAAGCCGACCACCGCCACCACGATCAGCGAGACGATCTGCGTCGGGCTCACGATGACGTCGAACACGGTGATGCCGTTGCCGTGGATCGGCGGGTCGAGCAGTCGGGGCAGGCCGCCGAAGATCCGCAGTTCCATCGCGATCAGCAGTGACAGCAGCGCGATCGTCGCCACCACCACCGACATTCGCGGCGCGGCCCGCAACGGCCAGACGGCGGCGCGCTCGAAGGCCACACCGACAACAACGGCGGTCAGCAACGCCGCGCCGGCGCCGACGAGATACGGCTGGCCGTGGCCGACGATCACGTTCTGGGCGACGAGCAACGCCAACATGCCGACCTCGGCGTGGGCAAAGTTCAGAACACCCGAGCCCTTGAACACCAGCACGAGCCCCAGCGCGTAGAGCCCATAGATGCCGCCGGCGATCACGCCGACCACAAGCGCTTGCCCCACTGGCTCTCCGCCTCGGCTTTACGGCTTCGCGCGCAGGCAGCGCTCGGGATTGCGCCAGCCCGGCTTGCCGTTGGGCAAGCGGTACGCCTCGAAGTAGTCGGCGTACAGGCCGCCGTGATGCGGGTCGCCCCGGAAGTCGACCGGGCAGGCGGCACCGATCTTGGCGTTGTACCCGTTGTCGAGCAGGCCGGCGAACTTGTTGCGCGAGCAGTCGCGGCCGCAGGCTTCGATGATGGCGCCGGCCGCTTTGAAGCCGACCCACGTGTCCCACGCGATGTCGCCGCCGAGGCCGCACAGGTCGGTGTCGGGCGAGAACTTGGCGTAGGCCGCCTCGAACTCGCGTATGTCGGCCGCGTAGCTCGCGTACGGACCGTCGAACGTGTGGCACTGGTAGGCCGGCGCCAGGTTGGTGCCGGCGAGCGGCGGGTGCAGCGAATCCTCACCGAGCGTTTGCGTCTGCACGTTGAAGGCGAACACCAACCACTGCGGGTTGTAGTTCTGGCTCTTGCCCTGCTTCATGATGTTGATCTGCGCCAGCGCGTCGTCGAGGATCACGACGACCTCGGCGCCGCGGTTCTGGAGTTCGATGATCTCCTGCGAGTAGTTGCCCTGGCTCTGCGTCACCGGGAGGTCGGCGACGAGCTTGCCGCCGTTGCGCGCGACCTCGGCCTTGAACGCATCGCGCCCGGGCTGCACGTTCGAGCTGTTGCGCCAGAGCACGCCGACCTTGGACTTCTTGGCACCGAACTTCGTCGTCGCCAGCCGGCCGATCACGGTCGACAGGTCCTCCAGCGAGATCGTCGCCGTGTAGCTGTACTTGAGCTTCTCGGTGCCGGCGCGCGGACTGAAGCTGTAGAAGTACAGCTGGCGGTTCTGCTCGGCCCACTCGCGCACGGGCGGCACCACGTCGGAGCCGACCGACCCGAAGATGAAGAACGGGTTGCGCTCGGCGCAGCGTTGGGCGGCGGGAACGCCGCCGCTGGCCGAGTACTGGTCGTCCTCGAGCGAGACATTGATCTTGCGGCCGTTGATGCCGCCCTTGTCGTTGATGTACCGCCAATACACGAGGATGTCCTCGGCCTTGGTGTTGAGCAACGCGCCGAGGCTCAGCGGCGCGTGGCCGCACACCGTGATCGAGTCATCGGTGATCCCTTGGAGATCGGCGGCACCTGAGTAGAGCGACGCCAGTCGCGCGCCGCCCGCGGCCGCTGCGGCGCGCTTGGCGGACACCGCCCCGGCCGGTGTCGCGCTCGCCGGTCCGCCCGCCGCGCCGGCGAGGGTGGTGTCGACCGGCAGATCGCCGGTGTCCGTGGTGTCGGCGGCGGCGACGGACTGCGCGCTACTGGCCGCCGGCCGGCTGATGACCGGCAGGCCAGTGGAGCACAGCGCGAACACGATCGTGGCGATGAGGACGCCGACGCCGCCGCCGAGCGGCCATGCGTTGGCCCGCACCGCTTTGCGGACGTTGTCGCGCGTGTCGGCCGGCAGGAGCTGGATGACCACGCGAGCGATGAAACTCACCAGCACGACGCCCGCGATCAAGCCGGCGGCGACGAGCCACACCCATCCGCGCGAGCGAGTCATGCCTTGGCGAACACCTTGCACACGGTGTCGACCTGGCGGAACAACGCGGACAGGTCTTCGTAGTTGAGGTGAATGGCCGGAGCGACGGCGCCGACGGTGACCAACTCGGCCTGCACCTGCGAGCAGACCTGGAACACGTAGGGGCGGAAGGGCGCGGCGACCGCCTCGGGCAACGTGATCGGCGGCAGCTCGGGAAGGCCGGGCAGGTCGATGGCGGCGGGCACGCCGAGTGTGTCGAGGACGTCGTCGATCGGGCTCAGCAGCGAGAGCAAGGCGTTGGATGGATCGCCGCACCCGGCGAGCGCTTCCACGAGGAGGCCGAAGTCGGCACCGGCCGGCCGGCCGAGGAGCATCTCGGCCAGCGTCTGCGCTTGCCGCACCGCGTCGCCGACAGCGGCCGCGCTGCAGTCGGGCCCGGTCGGTGCCGGCGGCGCCGGCGGCGCCGGTCTCGCCACGGTGGGCGGCGGCGCGTCGGTGTTGGTGCCGCCGACGACCGGTGCACCGAACTCATTCACCGGCGCTGGCCCCAACGCGCTCAAACCACCGGACGAGGTGGTGGTGGGGGAGCGCGGCGCGGCCGCGGTTGCGTTGGCTCGCCGCGTGCTCGCCGAGGTGACGACCGTGGGCAAGCCCAGTGAGTACAGCGCGTACACCGTGGTCCACAGCAGGATCACGCCGCCGGTGACCCCGAGCCGCGCGTGGCGCTTGGCCAGCGCACCGGCGTCGGCCTGCACGGCGTCGGGCAGGGCGCGGAAGATCGCCCGGCCGGCGCGGTAGATGAGCAGCGCGGCAACGAGCAGCCCCAACGCCGCGAGCCATACCCACGGCCGCGGGCCGGGCGTGGCCGCCGCGACGACGATCACGCTGAGACGCCGCCAAGGAAGTCGAGCATGGCGTCGGTAAGCGCGTCGGGCGCGTCGGTGAAGATCACGTGCCCGGCGCCGGGCACGACCACCTTGCGAGCGCCGGCGATGGCCGCGGCGAGGATGTCGCTGTTCGCCGGGGGCACCATCTGGTCGGCGTCGCCGGTGATCACCAGCGTCGGCACCGTGACCTGGCCGAGCCGGTCCCTGGTGCCCGGGTAGCCGAGCCCGGCCATGAGCTGGTTGGTGTAGCCCTCGTTCGACGTCGGGAGTTCGAGGCGCTTGGCGATGTCTTCCTCGATGCGGTCGCGCGGTGTGCTGGCCGCGTAGCCGACGTCGATGGACGCACGCGCTGCGTCCTCGGGCGACATCGTGGCCCGGTTGCGCAGCATGTCCATCACCTTCTCATCGGGCCAGATCGTGTCGGTGCCCCCCGCATGGGTGCAGCACAGCGTCAGGCTACGAACCCGGTCGGGGTGGGAGAGCGCGACCTCTTGGGCGACGATGCCACCCAGCGAGCAGCCGAACACATGGGCCTGATCGACCCCGGCCGCGTCGAGCACCGCCGCCGCGTCGTCGGCCATCCGGTAGACGCTGTATGGCCCCTCCGGCACGTCGGACCGGCCGATGCCCCGGGCGTCGTAACGGACGACGCGGTAGCGCGCCTCGAGCGCCGGAAGCAGCCGGAACCACATGGCGGCGCTGAACCCGAGGCCTTGGATCAGGAGCAGGGGCGGGCCGTCGCCACCGTCCTCCCAGTACAGCTTTGCCCCGTCGACGTCGGCGTATGCCACCCTCGCCCCTAACAGTCGTTAGTCCGAATTGGAGGTTGTCATGGCCGGACTTCCGCGTCAATATGCGATTCATGGCTAACGGTCGTTCGCCTGCTCACGCCGCTGCTGCGCCCGGGGTGCTCCCCGAGGCGCTCGGGCGACCGGGCGCCCGCCCGCTGCTGGAGGCGGCCGTCGTCGCCTTCGCCGAGCGCGGCTACCACGGCGTGTCGGTGCGCGACCTCACGTCGACCGTCGGCATCCAGTCCGCATCGTTCTACGCACACTTCCCGTCGAAGGAGGCGCTGCTCGCCGAGTTGATGATCGGCGGTCACGAGCTGCACCAGGTGCACGTGCGCGACGCGATCCTCGGCGCCGGGCCCGATCCGATCGACCAGCTGCGGTCCGCCACCCGGGCCAACGTCGAGTTCCAGGCGATGTGGCCGCTCATGACGATCGTGTGCAACAGCGAGTTGCACGCGTTGGCGCAAGTCAACAGCGATCGCGTGCTGGCCCTACGCCACGACTCGGGTGTGCTCATCGTCGCCGTCATCGAGCGCGGCAACGCGAGCGGCGCGTTCGCGTGCGCCGACATCTGGCTGGCCATGTCGGCGATCGGCGCCATGGGCGTGCGGGTCGCCTGGTGGTTCCGTCCGCCGGGCGCGGGAGACGGTGTCGACGACAGCCCGCTAGCTAGCTACCCACGCGAGGCGGCGACGTGGATGTCGGGCGCCGGGTACACGGTCGACACGGTCGCCGCCACGTACGCCGAGTTCGCCCTCAAGATCGTCGGCGCCCGCCCCTAACCAGCCATGCGTGGTTCTAGGCGGCGGTGTGGTGCTGCTCGCCGGCGATCTCGGACGCGGTGCGCAGGCCGGGGGCGACGCGGAGGGGTCCCCACTCGGGAGGGCTGGTGTAGGGGAGGGGTAGCGGCTTGCGGTGGAATCGCAGTCGCTTGTGGCCGGACGTCTTGTGTTCCTTGCGGCGCATGTCGATCTCCCTCTCGCCCGTGGGTTACTGCCTCAATCGGCAGGGAGACGCCGCGGATGAGCGGTTATGACGCAAATGCGAAGTGCTGGATCTCGATCATCATCGGGAGGCGGAAGCCGGTGTAGAAGCTGGTGAGGGTCACCGGTCCGAAGTCCTGCACCTCTTTGTCGATGACCGTGACCCGGTCGTCGGCCGCCGCCCGCGCTTTGGCCCGCTCGAGGATGGCGTCGAGCGCCTCGGGGCTGTCGACTGACATGCCGAAGTGGTCGCGGGCCCCGACCTGGGCGGGCGTCTCGCCGCCGACGAGGAACACGAACTGATCGAAGCGATGGGCCTGAAGTACGAGCACCTTCCCGGGCTCGGTCATCTGCGTGACTTCGGTCCACCCGAACACGTCGCCGTAGAAGTCGAGCACCTCGGCCCGCCCATCGCCGTCGAGCAACTCGGGCGACACGGTGAGGGCGATGTGATTGAAGCGCGGATGACCCATGGCCGAAGGCTACGGCGCGTACATCGACGTCAGCTCGGCGCCGATGCGGGCCAGCTGTTCGCGGACCTCGGCATTGTCGACCTCGACGGCGCCGCCGAGCCCCGCGAGCTCGGCGGCGAGGATGAACGGTGACTGGGCGCGTAGCTCCACCGCGACCCGCGCGCTGGTGCCGTCGTCGTCGAGCACGTCGATACGCGTGCCGAAGCTCCATTGGAGGTAGTCGAGCGTCGCCCGTTCGACGGTGGCGCGCGAGCGGAACGGCGCGCGCCGCTGGTCGACCTCGGTGGCGATACCCGCCCACGCTGCTTCGAGGTCGAAGTCGTCCGGCCGTTCGACGGGGTCGCCCGTCGGGGAGACGGATCGCACCCGGCTGACCCGGAACGTGCGTTGCCCGCGGTCGGTGCCGGCGACGAGATACCACACGCCGCCTTTGGCGACGAGGCCGAGCGGGTGCACGACGCGCTCGCTCACGTTGCCTTCCCGATCGGCGTAGCCGAGCGTGACCTGTACGCCCTCGACGACCGCGTGCTGCAACGCGGGGAGGTGCGCCGGCGTGCGACCGGCCCGGTACTCGCCCCACGCCGCCGGGTCGATGACGATCGCGCTGGTCGCCGCCTCCGCGCTGCGTCGCATCGGCTCGGGGAGGGCGCGCACCAGCTTGCGCAGCGCTTGCTTCAGCTCGGGCGTGGCGACCGACGACGGCCCGGCCACGAGGAACAGGGCGCGGGCCTCGTCGGCCTTGAGCCCGCTGAGGTCGGTGCGGGCGCCGCCGACCAGTTCCCACCCGCCGCCCCGACCCTGCTGCGAATACACCGGTATGCCGGCCATCGACAGCGACTCGAGGTCACGCCGAGCCGTGCGCTCTGAGACTTCCAGCGCCTCCGCCACCTCGGCCGCGGTGACCCGGCCCTTCGACTGGAGCAGCAACAACGTGGCGACGAGCCGATCTGCACGCACGACCGAATCTTCTCACTTAAACAGGCCATTGGCTGACCGGTTTAACGGCGCACACTGGCATCACCGACCACCGATCAAGGAGAACCCCATGCCGTTCCTCGCTCCCGCCATCAACGACGAAAAGGGCGCCCTGCTCTCGTTCCTCAACCAGCAGCGGGACGCGGTGCGCGCCTCGGTCGGTGGCCTCACCGACGAGCAGGCCTCGACCTCGCCGTCGGTCAGCCAGTTGAGCCTCGCCGGCCTGCTCAAGCACGTCATCCGCTGCGAGTGGGGCTGGATGGTCGAGACCGTCGCCCGGTCCGACGAGGCGCCGCCCTTCGCCCTCGACGGCAACTATGAGGACGGCTTCCGCATGACCAACGGCGAGACGGTCGCCGACCTGTTGCGGCAGTACGACGTCGTCGCCGCCCGCACCGAAGAGATCGTCGCTGGTATCGAGGACCTCGGCACGACGTTCCCGGCGCCCAAGTTCGAGTGGTTCCCGACCGAGGGTCTCGAGTGGTCGCCGCGGTGGGTGCTGCTGCACCTGATCGAGGAGGTCGGCCGCCATGCCGGCCACGCCGACATCATCCGCGAGACCCTCGACGGCACCCAGGCGTTCGCGTTGATCGACGCCCTCGACGCCAGCCGGGTCGGCGCCGCCGCCTAACCGGCGTAGCGACCGAGCCCGGTGTCGCTGTTCAACTGCACCGATTTGTGCCCGTTGTAAGACACCTTCCGCGGCGCGACGCTGATGTGAGCACACCATCAACAAGGGGGAGGCCGCTATGTCGGACAACGCGCTCAGCGAGGTCACCGAAGCCGCGTTCAACGGAGTATTACGGGCGCTCGAAGCTCGAAAGCTCGACTTCGAAAAGTTCCCGGGACCGATTCTCGTAGGGATCATCGCCTGGCCCCAGCTCGACAAGGGGGCGCTCGGTGGGGGCGTCGCCGCGTCACGCAAGTAGGCAGCCGACACCGAATACCGATGCGCTCCTGTGCCCGAGCGCGCAGGTCGAAACGCCAGGCGCTGTGGTGTTCGGTGTCGTCGGTGGCACCCCGCACGAACCGCAGGTCACGTATTTGGCCCGGCTTCTTCCAGCGACGCCGGACTTGCTCGGTCTGGCCGACCCAGTGGAGCCGGAAGAGGTTTTCCGGTTTGCCGCGCCCTGCGCAGAACACGCGTGCCAGCACTTTCAGGACGCCACGTGCACGCTCGCCGCTCGGATCTCGAGGCAGGTCGACGCGTCAGTCGAGGTCCTGCCCCATTGCCGGATCCGCCGCGTTTGTCGCTGGTGGCGTCAGGAGGGCAAGGCCGCGTGCCATCGCTGCCCGATGATCGTGACGAGCGCCTACGCGGCCACACCTGCATTGCGAGAGGCAGCCGCGCCGCGGCCACTGCCGTAGTCCGCTAGCCGGCGTAACGGGCGAAGAACTCAGGGATCGGCAGCGTGTCGGCCTGGGTGCTGACGAAAGCGTCCATGGCCTCCTGGCTCTGACTGACCTGGCCGAGCAGCTGCTGCATCTCCGGCGGCGGCGGCTCCATCGACGCGAACTGTGCCGTCATCTCGTACATCGGCATGACGAATTCGTCTCGCGCCTTCTGGTAGCTCGCCATGGCCTCGTCGTATGTCTGCCGGCCGCTGGTCGACTCGTCGAGTGCATCGACGAGTCGTTCGGCGTCGAGGAAGGCGTCGGTGATGCCCTGGGCTGTGATCGGGTGGACGTGGTAGCCGGCGTCGCCGACGAGCGCCCATCCCGGTCCGTACGGCTTGCGGAAGAACCCCGCCAGGTCGCCCGCCCCCTTGAACTGCGCCTCACGCTTCCCGCCCCGCACGCGCTCGGCGAACTCGGGCGCCTGCTCGAGCGCCTTGAGGAAGTTGCCTTCGACATCGCCGCGGTTGGCCTTGAACTCGTCCTCCGGCCAACCGCCGACGATCAGCGTCTGGCCGTCGTGGGTGGGGAAGGTGGCGAAGCCGCGACGGTCCCGGATGTATGCCTCGAAACCGCTCGCGGGGACATCGCTCCAGTAGGAGTAGTAGACGGCGGCTAGCGCCGACTTTTCGTTGTACCTCTCGGGCTTGGTCGCCTTGGCAACGATCGACCGGCGACCGTCGGCGCCGATCACGATTGGGGCCCGCTCGGTCACGCTCGTCCCGCTGGCGTCCTGGCCTCGGAGCCCAGTCACGACGCCGTCGTCGACGAGGATCTCGTCGACGGAGAAGCCCTCGCGGACTTCGACGCCAGCCTCGGCCGCCGCGTCCACTAGCAACTTGTCGAGGATGATCCGGCGCGGGCAGTACGCGGTGTCGGTCCCGTCGGGCATCGGCTGGGGTGTGCCGGCGATGGTGAAGAACCCGAAGTCGAAGGAGTAGGTCTTCATGGGCGGGCAACCGGTGGCCACCAGCGCGTCGGCCAGGCCCCAACGATTGAGCGCCTCCATACCCGCGGGGTGGATCACGTGCGTCGACAGCGTGTCGCTCGGGAACGTGGCCTTGTCGACCATCAGGACCCGGTAGCCCTTGCGGGCGAGCAGCATCGCAGTGGGGGAGCCGGCGCAGCGGGCTCCTAGGACGATGGCGTCGTACTTCGTGGTCATAGGTGCCAGTCTCCGGATTCGCCCGCGCCGTTACATCGGGGACCTCCCCTATACGGGTCCCGAATTGTCGGCGTTGCGCCCGACGTAGGCGGCGGCCTCGGCCCGGCTGCGCAGCCCGAGCTTGCCGAGGATGCGGCCGACGTGGTGCTCGACGGTCTTGCGGCTGATGAACAGGCGGTCACCGATCTCCGGGTTGCTGAGGCCGAGGCCGAGCAGCTCGAGCACCTCGGCCTCGCGCCGCGTCAGCGTCTCGCCCGATCGGCCGCGGGCTGGCGACGCAGTGCCGAGCGATCGGAGCAAGGCGAGGGCGGCGTCGGCGTCCCGTGTCGCTTTCACCTTGTCGAACGCCTCCAGGGCGGCGTTGGCTTCGGCGATGGCCACCTCGGGCTCGTCGCCGGCGACTGCCCTGGCCAGCTCGACCCGGGCGCGGGCGAGGTCGACCGGCATCTCGGCGCGCGAGAACGCGGCCAGCGCTTCGACGAGACACGCGCGCGCGTCGCCCGATGTCGTCGCCACGCAGACCTTGCCCTTGGCCAGCGCGGCGTGGGCGACCAGGTAGTGGAGCGGTGTGTCGGCGGCGACGCTCCCGAGCCGATCAGCCGCCACCGCGGCTCCCTCGCAGTCGCCCGCCGCCAGTTGCACGTCGACCAGCAACGCGAGGAGCGGCCCGGCCACGCCGGCGGGTATCGCCGGCTGCGCGAGCGTTCGCTCGATGCGGTCGCGCGCCAGCGCGAGGTCGCCGCGCGCGTAGTGCAATGCAGCCAGCGGGCGGGCCGCGTCGGGATTCTCGTCGAGGCCCTTGAGCAGCGCGGCGGCGTCCTCGAAGCGGCCCTGGCGGACGCGGAGGTCGGCGAGTCGCGTCGCCGCGTTGGCGCCGAGGGCCTGGTGCCCACGCGTGAAGAGGTCGGCGGCGGCCAAGAGCTCGGCCTCAGCCTCGGCCCAACGTCCGGCGTCGGTCAGTAGCCCGCCGTAGTGAGAACGGCACAGCGCCGCCATCGTCCTCATGTTGAACCGGGCCGCCAGCTCTTGCGACTCGCGCATCCACTGCTCGGCGCGCGCCACGTCATGGGCTCGCTCGCATGCGGCGAGCAGCACACAGAAGATCTCGTCGACCAGCGTCGTATCGGTGACCTCGCCCGCGCACACCGCGGCGAGCGCTTCGTCGAGCATCGGCATGCCCTCGTCGATCCGATCGAGATTCACGAGGTGCGCGCCCAGATACGCCAGTCCGTGGAACTCCACACCGGCGTCGCCGACGCGCCGGGCGATGGCCAGTCCCTGGCGGAAGTGCGCCTCCTTCGTTGCGTCGTCGACGCCACCGAACTGGCCGCGGAGTAACTCGAGTCGCGCCAGCGACGCCTCGCCGCCCACCTCCTCGAGCAGTGTCGCGGCGCGGCCCAACCAACCATGGAACAACGCCCACTCACCTTCGATGCCGCCGTGGAACATGGCGATCATGCGCGACGCCCTGAAGGCGCCGACCGCGTCACGCTGTTGCCGGTAGAGGCCGTAGGCCCGCTCGTACGCGTCGCGGCTCGATCGGTACTCGAGCTGCAAATGGAACGCGAGGCCCAGGCCTTCGTATGCCTCGGCCGACTCCTCGAGCGCGACCGCGGCCTCGAACGCCGCCTGCGCCGCCGCGCCGTCGCCGGCGTCGAGCGCCGCCCGACCTTCGGCCAGCAGCGCCAACGTGTCGGTGTCAGGTTGCGGTTTCCGTGGCTTTGACACCGACACGTCGGTCTAGCAGGTGATTCCGAACAGCTCGCGGGCGTTGTCGCCGAGGAAGCGACGGCGGTCGTTGTCGTCGGCGAAAGCGCCGGCGAGCTCCTCGAGGTCCTTCACGTACTCGGGCGTGTGGTCGGCGTGCGGAAAGTCCGACGCCCATAGGAATCGGTCGGCGCCGAAGCGGTCGGCCAGCGCGGGGATCGTGCGCTCGTCGGGGTCGCACGAGATCCACACCCGCTCCCGGAAGTAGTCGCTCGGCTTGTTCTTGAGCGGCACGCGCGTGCCGACGAACGTATGGCCGTAGACCGCGTCGATGCGATCGAGCCAGTAGCCGATCCAACCGCCGCCCGACTCGAGGACGATCACCTTGAGCCGCGGGAACTTGTCGAACACGCCGTAGTCGAACAGCGTCGTGAACTGTTGGCGGACGCCGTCGGACGCGGTGACCGACGCGAGCAGCCGCAGCTCCTTCACGTTCTCCCATGACCCCATGCGCGCGCCCTTGGTCCACTGCGGCTCGAACGTCGGGTGGATGGCGAAGGGGACGTCGAGATCCTGCGCGGCGGCGAACACCGGATCGTTGTCCGGGTGGCCGAGCGGCTTGGCGTCGTGGGTGAACGGGGCGACGTACCCGCCGCGCGCGCCGCCGTCGTTGACGGCCCGTTCCAGCTCGCGTGCCGCGGCGGTTGGATCGCTCAGCGAGAGGTGGGCGGTGGCGACGAGTCGATCGCTCCCGGAGCAGAAGTCGCAGATCCACCGGTTGTAGGCGCGGGTGTAGGCCTGCGACAGCTCGGCGTCCTCGAGCTCGGCCTCCCACAGCAAGCCGATGGTTGTGTAGAGGACCACGGCGTCGATGCCCTCGGCGTCGAGCACCTTGAGGCGCTCGTCGGGATCCATGCTGCCGAACGGCGCCTCCGACATGTACGTGCGTTCGGGGTCGAGCTGCATCGAGCGCAGGTCGGGGTCGCCCATGGCGCCGAGCGTCGACGGGAACCCTTTCCGGCTCATGCGCGACGGCTGCCCGCCGATCTCCAGCGCTTCCAGGCCCTTGTCGTCGCGGACGATGCGGAGGGCGCGGTCGCGGTACTGCGGCTCGAGGTACGTCTCCCAGAGGTCGGGCGGTTCGAGGATGTGGCCGTCGGCGTCGACCGCTCCGTCGAACGCCAGCCGCTCGGTCTCGTGCATCGGCTTCCCCATGCGGCGAAGTCTAGGAATCGCGATGAGTTTGGGCCGGGTGGGTAGTCATTACTGCATGGCAACTGTGGTCGCTGACCTGTCGATGTCGCTCGACGGCTTCATCGCAGACTCGTCCGACGCCGTTCCCTACATCTTCGATTGGTACGAGAACGGCGACGTCGTCTTCGAATGGCCCGGGAACGACATGGTGTCACGCGTTACCGAAGCCAGCGCGGCCGTCCTCCGCGACACCGTGGCCAACGCCGGCGCCCTCGTGGCCGGTCGCCGCGTGTTCGACATCACCGACGGCTGGGGTGGGCATCACCCCGCGGGGTGTCCCGTCTTCGTTGTAACCCATAACCCGCCGGAGGACTGGCCGCACGACCGCAGCCTGACGACGTTCGTCACCGACGGTGTGGCCAGCGCGGTCGAGCAGGCCAAAGCGGCCGCCGGCGACAAGTCGGTCGGCGTCTTCGGGCCCAACATCGCGCAGCAGTGCCTCAACCTCGGCCTGCTCGATGAGGTGTTCGTGCATCTGACACCGGTTCTGCTCGGCGTCGGCGTCCCGTTCTTCGCCAATCTCACCAGCGGCCCTGTCCGGTTCGACGACCCGACGGTCATCGAAGGCAAGGAAGTCATCCACCTTCGCTACAAGGTGCGCCGCTAGCGGGGCTCCCGCCACATCGGGTAGAGCGACGGGCCGTCGGGCAGCGGGATCTCACCGGTCTGCTCGAACCCGTTCCGGCGGTAGAGCGTCATGTTCCGCGGGTTCGACGACTCGAGGTACGCGGCCACGCCGTCGCGATCGCAGATCGCGAGCACCGGCTGCAACGTGCGGGCGCCCAGGCCTTGGCCTTGTCGCTCCGGCAACGTGCTGATCACGTTGAGGTACCAGTGCGACGTTTCGTGCGGGTGGGCCGCGTCGAGCGCGCCGCCGAGGATCGCGAACCGCTCGCTTACGTCGGGTGGGAAGGGCGACTCGTCGTTGTCGAGCGCGTTCTCGCCGCGACCGGGATAGTCGTAATCGGGCGCCCGCCAGAGCGTCACGCATGCTTCGTCGAGCATGTGCACCGTGCCGCGGTCCGGCAGGAACGACGTCACCAACCCGCGGAACCCGGTTTCGAGGCCGGCCAGCCGCATCGCCGGATCGGGGAACACCCACGCCATCACCGGGTCGTCGTAGAACCCCGCCGCCGCAATCCGAGCCAGCAGGTCGACCTCGCCGAGGTCGGCCGCACGCACGTCACCCATGACCCTCACCGTATGCGTCCCCGCACGCGCAAGTGTCGGTGTCAAAGCTACGGAAACCGCAACCTGACACCGACACTTGGTCTGGAGCGTGCACTTACGGGACCGAGGAGACGATCTCGCAGTCCTTGAACGGGACCTTGTCGGTGCCGTTGCCGCCGCTGCAGTTGTCGACGGCGGGGCCGCCGTACATCGTGTCGTCGCCGTTGCCGGTCGACACGTGGTCGACACCGCCGCCGTGGCTGACGCCTTGGCCGTTGGAGAACCCGTCGGACATGACGGTGTCGTTGCCGCCGCCGGTCGTGATGTCGTCGTTGGCCGGGCCGCTGACCCACACGCCGTGATTGCTACCGAGGTGATCGCCGACGACCCACGCGTTGGCAATGCCGCCGACGTTGATCTTGTCGCCGCCGTCGTACCCGCTGGCGATGTAGAAGTGCGACCAGTGACCGCCGACCACCAGAGTGGCGCCGTCAGCATCCACGATGGTGTCGTTGCCGCCGTGCCCACTCGCCGTTGAGTTGAGCGCGTTGACCGCGTTGTCGCCCACGAGGGCCTGCTCGTCACCGGGACCGCCGTCGATGTAGTCGTCGCCGTCGTCGGTACTGATTGACATCGTGTCGCTGTACGTCCCGCCGAAGCCCCAGTCGTCGCCGGCGCCGAGCTTCAGCGTGTCGTTGCCGGGACCACCGATGACGGTGTCGACGTCGTCGCCGGTCGTGATGATGTCGTTGCCCTCGGCACCACAGATGATGTCGTCGCCGCCGATGCCGGTGATGATGTCGTCGCCGCCCAGGCCGTTGATGATGTCCTGGTCGGGTGTGCCGACGATGACGTCGTTGCCCGCCGTTGCGGTATTGATGGTTACTTCTTCGCCGCGACACCGAGGTGTGGCCGCATCCGCGGCGCGGGGTGCCCACGCCATGCCAATGGTCGCGGTGCCAATCAGCACCGCAATCCGAGTTGCCATTCCCTTACGCATTGTTCGTAACCCCTCCTGGGTTGTAGTTGTCAGGAGGTAGAGAGCGGAGCGCGCGGTGACCTTGCACAAACTGCTGCAAGTATTGGGCGCGTGGCTCGCCCGCCGATCCGGTACGCCGAGGACGGCGACATGCACATCGCGTATCAGGTGTGGGGGAACGGCCCGATCGATCTGGTACTGGTCTGGGGTCTGATCTCGCACTGCGAACTGTTCTGGGACGACCCGGCGATGGTCGAGTTCCTCGAGAGCCTGGGCCGGTTCGCCCGCGTGATCCAGTTCGACAAGCGGGGCACTGGCATGTCGGACGCGATCTCCGGCATCCCGACCCTGGACGAGCGGATGGACGACATTCGCATCGTGATGGCCGCCGCCGGGAGCGACCGTGCCGCGATCTTCGGCGAGTCCGAGGGTGGGCCGATCGCATCGCTGTTCACGGCGACCTTCCCCGAGCGGGTGTCGCACCTGATGTTGTTCGGACCGCTGGTCCGCCTGGTCAACGACGGCGACTTCACGGCCGGGTTCGCGCCCGAGGCCTTCGCGGCGTGGCTTGACGGCATGGTCGACTCATGGGGCGACGGCGTCTTTTCCGCCATCGCGATGCCGAGCCGCACCGATCAGGAGTTTGCCCGCGAGATTGGCGGCCGGGTCGAGCGGTTCGCCCTCAACAAGGGCGCGTTCAAACGGCTGATGCTGGCCAACGCCGAGATCGACATCCGCCCCGTTCTCCCGGTCATCGTGCCGCCCACCTTGGTTCTGCACCGTGTCGACGATCTCCTCGTGCCGCTCGCGCACGGGCGCTACTACGCCGATCACATCGATGGCGCGCAGTTGATCGAGCTCGACGGTCCCGACCACTACGTCGCATCCGGTGACAGCACCGCGGTCGCTCGCGAGATGCGGCGGTTCGTAAGCAGTGGCGCCGGCGCCGCGCCGCCCGATGTCGATGTCGACGTCGACCGGGTGCTGGCGACCGTGTTGTTCACCGACATCGTTGGCTCGACCGAAGCGGCGGCGCGCCTGGGCGACCGGAAGTGGCGTGACCTGCTCGACGACCACGACCGCCTTGTGCGCCAGGAGGTCGAGCGTCATCGCGGTCGGGTCGTCAAGACGACGGGCGACGGCGCGCTGGCCACGTTCGACGGACCCGCTCGCGGCGTGCGCACCGCCCAGTCGATCGCCGAAGGTGTCCGCCGGCTCGGTATCCAGATACGCGCCGGCGTTCATACCGGCGAGGTCGAGTTACGGGGCGACGACGTGGGCGGCGTCGGCGTCCACATCGGCGCACGGGTGTCCGCGCTCGCGGATCCGGGCCAGGTGTTGGTGTCGCGAACGGTGGTCGACCTCGTCGTGGGCTCGGGGCTTGAGTTCGCCGACGCCGGTGTTCACCACCTCAAGGGTGTCCCGGGCGACTGGCCCCTCTTCGCCCTGTCTGTCAGCTGACCTACGCGTCGATGGTGTCGAGGTCGGTGACCGGGGCGACGAACTGCGAGTTGTAAAGGCGGTAGTAGGGCCCGTCGCGGGAGAGAAGCTCCTTGTGGCTGCCTTGCTCGACGATGCGACCGTTCTCCATGACGAGGATGGTGTTGGCGCCTCGGATGGTGGACAGGCGGTGGGCGATGACGAAGCTGGTCCGCGACGCCCGCAACGCATTCATCGCTTCCTGGATCTGCACCTCGGTGCGGGTGTCGACCGAGCTGGTGGCCTCGTCGAGGATGAGGATCGCCGGATCGGCGAGGAACGCCCGGGCGATTGTCATCAGCTGCTTCTGGCCGGCGCTGATGTTGTCGCCTTCCTCGTTGATAACCGTGTCGTAGCCGTCGGGGAGCGAGTGCACGAAGCGGTCGACGTACGTCGCCCGGGCGGCGGCGAGGATCTCCTCCTCGGTGGCCGACGGGTTGCCGTAGGCGATGTTGTCGCGGATCGTCCCGCCGAACAGCCACGTGTCCTGTAGCACCATGCCGATCTGCGACCGCAGCTCGGCGCGGGGGATCGACGCGATGTCGACGCCGTCGAGAGTGATCGACCCGCCGCTCAACTCGTAGAACCGCATGATGAGATTGACGAGCGTGGTCTTGCCCGCCCCGGTGGGGCCGACGATGGCGATCGTCTCCCCGGGCTTGGCGACGAGCGATAGCGACTCGATGAGCGGCGTGTTCGGGTCGTAGGAGAACGTGATGTCGCGGAACTCGACCCGGCCCCGCACTGTCTCCATTCCCGACGGCGGCGCGTCGGCCGACTGCTCCTCGGCATCCAGGAACTCGAAGACCCGCTCGAGCGAGGCGATGCCCGACTGGAACACGTTCATCATCGACGCCAGCTGCGTGAGGGGCATCGAGAAGCTGCGCGAGTACTGGATGAACGCCTGCACCTCGCCGATGCTGATGGTGCCGCTGGCGACGCGTAGCCCGCCGATCACGGCGACGACCGCGTACTGCACGTTGCCGAGGAACATCGTCATCGGCTGCATCAGACTCGACATGAACTGGGCGCCGAACGACGCCTCGTACAGCTGGTCGTTGGTCTTGCGGAACCGCTCCTCGACCTCGCGCTGGCGGCCGAAGGACTTCACGATGGCGTGGCCGGTGAACGTCTCCTCGATCTGCGCGTTCAACGCGCCGGTGCTGCCCCACTGCGCCATGTAGCGGGGTCGGGCCCGCTTGGCGATGGCCCGCATGCCGAGGATCGACAGCGGCACCGTCGTCATGGCGACGAGGGCGAGGAGCCAGGAGATCCAGAACATCATGACGGTGACGCCGATGATCATGAGCACCGACGTGAGCATCTGGCTCATGGTCTGCTGCAGGCTCTGGGCGACGTTGTCGAGGTCGTTGGTGACCCGGCTGAGGAGGTCGCCGCGCTGCTGGCGGTCGACGTAGCTCAACGGCAGCCGGTTGAGCTTGTCCTCGGCCATCGACCGCAGGCGGAACATCAACCGCTGCACGACACCGGCGATGAGGTACGCCGTCCCGACCGAGATGAGGAACGACCCGCCGTACAGGGCCAGCGCTTCGAACAGCACGCGGTGCAGGCGACCGAAGTCGATGTGGCCGGTGAACACGCCGCGCACGATCACGTCGGTGGCGCGGCCGAGCACCCGCGGCCCGAAGACGTTGAGCAGTGAACCGGCGATGGCGGCGGTCGCGATGAACAGGAGCACGAACCGCTGCGGCCGCAGCAGCCCGCTTAGCCGCTTGACCGACGACTTGAAGTTCTTCGACTTCTCCGTCGGCATGCCCGCCGCCATCCACCGGCCGGCCGCGCGCGTGTCAGGCGACGCGTAATCGACCTGGTCCTCGGCGGTGCCGTCCTCGACCGTTTGTACCGCGCCCTTCATCTCCCGGATCGGCTCCGTCTTCGCCTCCGCCTCCCTCATGCTGCGCTCCGCTCGCCGATCTGCGACTGCACGATCTCGGCGTAGGTCGGGGAATTGGCCATCAACTCGTCGTGCGTGCCGCGGCCGACGACCTGACCGTCCTCCAACACGATGATGCAGTCGGCGGTGGAGATCGTCGACACTCGCTGGGCGACGATGATGACGGCGGCGTCGGCGGTGTAGGGCCCGAGAGCGGCGCGCAGTCGTGCATCAGTCGACAGGTCGAGCGCCGAGAACGAGTCGTCGAACACATAGACCTCGGGTCGGCGGATGAGGGCCCGGGCGATCGCCAGCCGCTGACGCTGGCCGCCCGACACGTTGGTGCCGCCCTGTTCGATGCGGGCCTCGAGCCCGCCGGCCATGGCCCGCACGAAGTCGGCGGCCTGGGCGACCTCGAGGGCTTCCCACATGTCGGCCTCGGTGGCGTCGGGCTTGCCGTACTGCAGGTTGCTGGCGACGGTGCCGGTGAAGAGGTACGGCTTCTGTGGGACGTAGCCGATGCTGCTCCACAGCAGGTCGGGCTCGAGCTCGCGCACGTCGACGCCGTCGACCAGCACCGATCCAGACGTGGCGTCGAACAAGCGGGGGATGAGGTTGACGAGCGTGGTCTTGCCCGCGCCGGTGCTACCGACGATCGCGGTCGTCTGCCCGGCCGCGGTGGCGAAGGAGATGTCGCTGAGGACGGCGTGCTCGGCGCCCGGGTAGTGGAAGCCGACGTCACGGAACTCGAGCGCACCGTGGGTCACGACGTGGTCGACCGGGGTTTCCGGCGGCACGACGCTCGAGTCGGTGTCGAGGACCTCCTGCACGCGCGCCGCCGACACCGCGGCGCGCGGGATCATCGAGATGACGAACGTCGCCATCATCACCGACAT
>DASRJI010000054.1:0-9248 GCA_035649535.1 Acidimicrobiales bacterium
GATTCGAGATGCCCATGCCGAGGCCGGCGACGCCCCACGCCAACACGATGATCGCCAGCGGCGCCGACGCGTTGAGGCCGACGACCATCAACGCGATCCCGATCGCGATCAGCGTCATGCCGGTGGCGATCAACGTCCGCGGTGCTACCCGGCCCGAGCGGTGGGCGTGGATCCACGCACCCGTCGTCCAGGTGAGCGTGGCGGCGGTAAGGGCGAGGCCGGCGACGGTGACGGAGTGGTGGCGGACGTCGGTCACCGCCAAGGAGATGTACGCGTCGGTCCCGAAGAACGCGAACGTCAGCACGCCCTTGAGCAGAACGGCCGCCGGCAGTCCGGGGCGGGCGCGCAGGGTGCCGGCCGGGAGCAACCGGTTGAGCGCCGGAATCACCCCGGCGATGCCGCCGAGGACGAGCGGGACCGCGAGGAGGAGACGGTGCTCGCCCAGCCCGGCCAGCAACACGCCGGCCGCCACCGCGAGGAGGATGGCGACGCGCGCGTTGCTCGGCGCGACGGCACCGGCGGATTCCGCGGCGGCGGGCAGTTGCCGCAATCGTGGGACGGCGACGCCGCCGGCGACCACGATGAGCGGGAGCAGACCGGCGAAGACCCACCGCCAACCGACCGTGTCGGCGACGACGCCACTCACCGCCGGCCCGAGCAGCCCAGGAACGACCCACGCCGTCGACATCACGGCGAACATCCGGGGCCGCAGGTCGTCGGGGTAGCCGCGCGCCACCGTTGTCACCGCGGCGGCCGAGACCGCGCCGGCGCCCAGGCCCTGCACGGCCCGCCCGGCGACGAGGACCAGCATCGTTGGCGCGCTGGCGCCGATCGCGAGGCCGATACCGAACAACACCACGCCCACGGTGAACGGTCGGCCGACGCCGGCCCGATCGGCCGCCCGCCCGGCCATCACCGTGCTGACCAGGCTGGTAAGGAAGAAGGCGCTGAACGCCCAGCCGTAGAGGCGAATGCCGCCGAGGTCGGCGCGGACCTCCGGCATGATCGTGGCGACGGCCAGGCCTTCGAACGCGACGAGGGTGACGGTCATCACCAAGCCGACCGTCAGGGCCCGCCGCTCGGAATCCCATACGCCCACCGCCCCACATTGCCTCCAGAATGGGGGGGTGGACGTGAGTGTGGTCGGCGGAGGGGTCATCGGCCTCTCGGCCGCGTGGCGACTCGCGCAGCGCGGCGACGCCGTCACGCTGTACGACCCGGCGCCGGGATCGGGCGCGTCCCACGTCGCCGCAGGGATGCTGGCACCGGTCACCGAGGTTCACTACGGCGAGGAGGCGGTGCTCGAGTTGAACCTCGAGTCGGCGCGCCGCTACCCGCGGTTTGTCGCCGAGCTGGAGCGGGCGACCGAGCTGACGACCGGATACCAGCCGAGCGGGACGATCGTCGTCGCGCGCGACGGTGACGACCTGGCCGCGCTCGACCGCCTGTCCTCGTTCCAGCGCGACCTCGGTCTGGAGGTCACCCGGCTGCGCGCCGGCGTCTGCCGCGAGTTGGAGCCCGGCCTGGCGCCGGGGATCCGCGGCGGGTTGCTGGTCGCCGGCGACCATCAGGTCAACCCGCGGCTGCTGGTTGCCGCGCTCCTCCAGGGGTGCCGGCACGCGGGCGTGCGGTTCGTCGCTGAGCGGGTCACCGAGATTCCCGCGGGCGACGTCACCGTGATCGCCGCCGGCTGTTGGTCGGGCGACATCGGCGGCGTGGACATCTCCGTGCGGCCGGTGAAGGGCCAGCTGCTGCGACTCCGGGGCAAGGCGGGCATCGAACGCACCGTGCGAGGGCTCGACTGCTACATCGTGCCCCGGCCCGACGGCGAGGTTGTGGTCGGCGCGACGGTCGAGGAGCGCGGCTTCGACACAACGGTCACCGCGGGCGCGATCTACGAGTTGCTGCGCGCCGCGGTCGAATTGGTCCCCGATGTCGCCGAGCTCGAACTGGCCGAGGCCAGCGCGGGGCTCCGGCCCGCCACCGCCGACAACGCACCGCTGATCGAACGTCGCGGCGACGTCGTCATCGCGACCGGCCACTACCGCAACGGCGTGCTGCTCGCCCCGCTCACCGCCGACCTCGTCGCCGAGCTCGTGGCATGAAGATCGTGGTCAACGGCGAGCCGCGGGTGCTCGATGACGGCACGACGGTGCACACCCTCGCGGTGGCCGTGCTCGACCGGCCCACCGGCGTCGCCGTCGCGGTCAACGGCGAGGTCGTGCCGCGCAGCGCGTGGGCCCGCACCGCGTTGCGCGACGACGACCGCGTCGAGGTCGTCACCGCCAGGCAGGGTGGCTAGCGCGTGACCGACACGCCGCTCACGATCGCCGATCAGAAGTTCGAGTCGCGCCTCATTCTCGGAACCGGCGGGGCGTCGAGCCTCGATGCCCTCGAGCGGGCCATCGCCGCGTCGGGTACGGAGATGGTCACCGTCGCCGTGCGCCGGGTCGACCCTGCCGCCAAGGGCTCGGTCCTTGATGTCATCGAGCGCGCCGGCGTGCGGATCCTGCCCAACACCGCGGGTTGCTTCACCGCGCGCGATGCGGTGCGGACGGCGCAGCTGGCGCGGGAGGCGTTCGAGACCGACTGGCTCAAACTCGAGGTGATCGGTGACGACCGCACGCTGCTGCCCGATGTCGTCGAGCTGGTGGCCGCCGCCGCCGAGTTGGTCGACGACGGCTTCACCGTGCTGCCGTATACCAACGACGACCCGATAGTCGCCCGCCGGCTAGCCGACGCCGGGTGTGCGGCGGTCATGCCGCTCGGCTCGCCGATCGGCAGCGGCGCCGGCATCCGGAACCCGTACAACATCGCCCTGATCCGTGACGCGGTGTCCGTCCCGCTCGTGCTCGACGCCGGCATCGGCACCGCGTCAGAGGCCGCGCAGGCGATGGAGTTGGGCTGCGACGCGGTGTTGCTGGCCAGCGCGGTGACGCGCGCGCAGGACCCCGCGCTCATGGCCGAGGCCATGCGCGACGCGGTGCGGGCGGGACGCAACGCGTTGTTGGCCGGCCGTATCCCGCAGCGCTCGTACGCGGAGCCGTCGAGTCCCACCGACGGTCTGGCCGAATGGGGCGATAGTTAAGCCATGCCGACGCGGACGCTCATCGCCATTGCGCTGGTCACCGGGTTGGTGATCCTCGTGGCCTTCGCCCTCCAGGTCTTCATGGCTCGCTAGTCCGCGTAGGCTCAATCGCATGGCCGAAGTGTTCGACATCGTCGTGATCGGCGGGGGGCCGGGCGGCTACGCGGCTGGGTTGTACGCGGCGGGCGCGGGTCTCAACGTGGCCGTCGTCGAGAAGGACAAGGTCGGCGGTACGTGCCTGCACCGCGGCTGCATCCCGGCGAAGGAATTCCTCGAGACGGCGTCGGTGTTCCGCACCGTCGCGGGGGCGAAGGAGTTCGGCGTGCAAGCCGAGCAGCCCACCGTCGACTTCGCCGTGAGCCAGGCGCGCAAGCAGAAGGTCGTCGACCAACTCTGGAAGGGCCTCCAGGGTTTGATGAAGCAGCGCAAGATCACGGTGGTCCACGGCACAGGCTCGCTCGCTGCCGGCAAGACGGTGAAGGTCGACGACGGCACCGAGCTGAAGGCGCGCAACGTGATCCTTGCCGCCGGCTCGGTACCGCGAACACTGCCCGGCTTCGAGGTCGACGGCACCTACGTGATGACGTCGGACGAGGTGCTGGCCCTGGACAAGCTGCCGGCGACCGCGGTCGTCATCGGCGGCGGCGCGATCGGCTGTGAGTTCGCATCGATGATGAGCGACCTGGGCGTGCAGGTCACGGTGCTCGAAGCCCTACCCAAGATGCTGCCCGGCTGTGACAAGGACGTGGTCGACGTCGTCGCCCGTTCGTTCAAGAAGCGCGGCATCGAGGTCCGAACAGGTGTCGAGGTCAAGGGCCACACGCCGACCGACGGCGGCACCACCGTGTCGTTCGGCGACGGCGAGCAGATCACTGTCGATGCGATCGTGATGTCGGTCGGCCGCCGTCCCCTGTCGGATGGCCTGCTGGGCGAGGGCACCGGCGTCGACGTCAACGAGCGCGGCTTCGTCACCGTCGACGGGCGGATGCGGACGTCGGCCGACGGTGTTTACGCGGTCGGCGACCTCGTCGCTACCCCACAACTCGCGCACGTCGGCTTTGCCGAAGCCATGGTCGCGGTGAAGGACATCCTCGGCGAGGAGCCGGTCCCGATCGACTACGGCGCCGTCCCGTGGTGCATCTACTGCTATCCCGAAGTTGCCTTCGCCGGGATATCCGAAGACGCGGCCAAGGAGGCCGGGCGCGACGTCGTCGTGTCCAAGCACCGGTTTGCCGGCAACGGACGGGCGTTGATCATCGGCGAGTCAGAAGGTTTGGTGAAGGTGATCGCCGAGAAGGGTCCCGATGGCAAGGCGGGCCGCATCATCGGCGTGCACATGGTGGGCCCGTGGGTCACCGAGCAACTCGGCCAGGGGTACCTCGCGGTGAACTGGGAGGCGACCCCCGAGGAGGTGGGCCACTTCATCCAGCCGCACCCCACGCTTTCGGAAACCTTCGGCGAGACCGTTCTTGCCCTGACTGGGAGGGGGCTCCATGGCTGACATCACGATGCCGCAACTCGGCGAGACGGTGACCGAGGGGACCATCACGCGGTGGGCCAAGCAGGTTGGCGATCGCGTCGAAGAGGACGAGGTCCTCTTCGAAGTGTCGACCGACAAGGTCGATTCGGAAGTTCCCTCGCCGACGGCGGGCTACCTCGCCGAGATCCTCGTCCCGGAAGGTGACACCGTCGACGTCGGCGCCAAGCTCGCCGTGATCAGCGACGAAGCCCCGAACGGCGCGTCGGCCCCGGCCGCGGCGGCGGCTCCGGCGAAGGAGGAGGCCGCCGCGGAGGCACCGGCGCCGGCGCCCGAGCCCGATCCCGAGCCGGCGCCGGAGCCCGAACCCGAGAAGGCGCCGCCGCCCAAGGCGGAAGCGCCGGCTGAGGGCGGGGGAAAGGTCTTGTCGCCGGTCGTGCGCCGTCTGATCGCCGAACACAACCTCGACCCGGCCCAGATCACCGGCACCGGATCGGGCGGACGCATCACTCGCGCCGACGTGCTCGCCCTCGTCGAAGGCGGCGCGAAAGCTGAGGCAACGGCACCCGCTCCCGCCGCTCCCGCGGCACCTGCGCCCGCGGCGGCTCCGGCACCGGCGCCCGCGCCGCGGGTCGACGGCCAGCGCGACGAGAAGATCGCGTTCTCCAACATCCGCAAGCGGACGGCCGAGCACATGGTGCGCTCACTGGCCACGTCGGCCCACACGCTCGTCGCCACCGAGGTCGACTACGACAACATCGAGCGCACCCGCCTTCCGATCAAGGACGCGTTCAAGTCCGAGGAAGGCGTGAGCCTCAGCTACTTGCCGTTCATCTCTCGCGCCGTGATCGATGCGCTACGCGAGTTCCCGCGGCTCAATGCGTCGGTCGGTGAAAACGAATTGATCGTGCACCACTACGTGAACCTCGGCTTCGCCGTCGACCTGAATTTCGAAGGCCTCATCGTCCCGGTGGTCCACGACGCCGACGGCAAGCGACTGCGCGCCCTTGCGCATGAGATCTCCGACCTGGCCGGCCGGGCGCGCGGCAAGAAGCTGGGTGCCGACGACATCTCGGGCGGCACGTTCACCATTACCAACGCCGGCGGCTACGGAACGCTCATCACCGGACCGATCATCAACCAGCCGCAGGTCGCCATCCTCTCGACCGACGGCGTGAAGATGAAGCCGGTTGCGGTCGCGGTGGGCGACGACTGGGCCGTCGCGATTCATCCGGTGGGCAACCTGGCCATCAGCTTCGATCACCGCGCTAACGACGGCGCCTACGCGGCTGCGTTCCTCGCCAAGGTCCGCGAGATCCTCGAGACCCGCGACTGGCAGCAGGAGCTCTAAAGCGTATGGATCGCGTTCGTTGGCTCGGACGCGTGGGCTATCGCGACGCCCACGCCCTGATGACGGCGATGTGGGAGCACGGCGACGACGACGCACTGCTGCTCCTCGAACACCCGCCGGTGTACACGCTCGGCGTGCGGGCCAAATTGGCGCACGTGCTGGTGCCGCCGGCGTCGGTCGGCGCCGAACTGGTCAAGACGGACCGCGGCGGTGACGTCACCTACCACGGCCCCGGACAGCTCGTCGGCTACCCGATCACCAACGTCGCCGGCGGCTCGAACGCCACGCCGCGCTACGTGCACTCGGTCGAGCAACTCGTGATCGACGTCCTTGCCGACCTGGGTCTCCACAACGCGACGCGCGTCGCCGACTACCCCGGCGTCTGGATCGAGGATCGCAAGATCTGTGCGATCGGCGTACGCATCTCCAAGGGCCGGTCGATGCACGGCTTCGCGCTCAACGTCGATCCCGATCTCGCGATGTTCGACCACATCGTGCCGTGCGGCATACGCGACAAGGCGGTCACGTCGCTCGCCGCGGAGGGGATTCGGGCGTCGATGGCCGACGTCGTCGGCGCAGTTGCTCGGCGCGTCGGCGGTGATCGTCGCGACGTCAACTGGCAGCACACGCCGGTCGCGGATACGACGATCACGCGCAAGCCGCCGTGGCTACGCGTGCCCGCCAACATGGGTCCGGAGTACCGGGAGTTGAAGCGCACGATCCGGTCGATGGATCTCGTCACCGTCTGCGAAGAGGCCGGGTGCCCCAACATCTTCGAGTGCTGGGCGAGTGGCACCGCCACCTTCATGATCAACGGCGACCGCTGCACGCGCGCCTGCGGTTTCTGCCTCGTCGACACCCGCAAGCCGTCAGGGCCGCCCGATCCGGGCGAGCCCGAGCGCGTCGCCGACGCGGTGGCGTCGATGGGCCTGCGCCACGCGGTCGTCACCGCGGTGGCGCGGGATGACCTGGCCGACGGCGGCGCCGCCGCGTTTGCGGCCGTGATCCGCGCTGTGCGCCGGCGCTCGCTGGGCACGGCGGTCGAGGTGCTCATCCCGGATTGCAAGGGCGACCCCGCCGCGCTCGACGCGGTGTTCGCGGCGCGGCCCGACGTGCTCAACCACAACGTCGAAACCGTCGCCCGCCTCCAACGGCGCGTGCGCCCGTCGGCCAGCTATGCCCGCAGCCTTGCCGTCCTCGCCCGGGCCAAGGCGGCCGGCCTCAAGACCAAGTCCGGCCTGATGGTCGGGTTAGGCGAGTCGCAGGACGAGGTGATCGCCACCCTCGCCGACCTCCGCAGCATTGGCGTCGACATCGTGACCATCGGGCAGTACCTGCGGCCCACCGCCGACCACCTCCCGGTCGAGCGCTGGTGGACGCCCGAGGAGTTCGACACACTCCGCATCCTCGGTGAGGCGATGGGCTTCGGCCGCGTGCAGTCGTCGCCCCTGACGCGCTCGAGCTACCACGCCGGTGAAGCCGCGGCGACCGTGAAGGTCTAAGTGGACCTCGGGATCCGCGGGAAAGTAGCGCTGGTCACCGCCGCGTCGAAGGGGTTGGGCCGCGCGTCGGCCGCCGCCCTCGCCGAAGCGGGCTGCACGGTCGTGATCTGCGCTCGCGGCGAAGAAGCATTGCGGGCGACCGCGGCGGAGATCGGCGCCGTCGCCATCACCAGCGATGTGACGCAGCCCGACGAGCCGGCGCGACTCGTCGCGGCCACCGTCGAGCACTTCGGCAGCATCGACATCCTCGTCGCCAACGCCGGCGGGCCGCCGCCGATGAGCGCGCTCGACGTCGACGACGCCGCTATCGCCGCGGCGGTCAACGCCAACCTCACGACGTCGGTGCGCCTCGTGCGCGAGGCGGCGCCGCATATGCGGGCGAGCCGGTGGGGCCGCATATGTTGCATCACCTCGTCGTCGGTGAAGCAGCCCATCCCGACCTTGGCCCTGTCGAACCTGGCGCGCACCGGCCTGTGGTCGTGGGCCAAGACCGCGGCGGCCGACTTGTTCGTCGACGGCATCACGCTGAACCTGGCCTGTCCCGGCCTCCACGCGACCGACCGGATCCGGAGCCTGGGCGTCGACGTCGACGGTCCGAACATCGGCGACCCCGCCGACTTCGGCTCCATCGTCGCGTTCCTGTGTTCTGAGCCGGCCAAGTTCGTGAGCGGCACCGCCGTCATGGTCGACGGCGCGGCATCGCAGGGCCTGCTCTGAGGCTCGACGCCGACGTCTTCCTGTTGCAATGGGCGACGGGCGGCCTGCTGTTCCTCTGGATCACGACGCGCGGGCGCCAGGCCGGACCCGGTTACAGCTGGTTGCTCAAAGGCGTGTTCGCGGCGCTGGCGATCGGTGCGGCGGCGGCGGGGAAGCCGGTTGCCGGCGTCGGCGTCGCGGCGACCGCGCTGGCCACGATGTCGCGCCGACGGCCGATCTGGTTCGATCTCGTCGCACCGGTGATCGGCACTGTCGGCCTCGTCGCCGCGACCCACGATCACTCGCTGGGCCTTGTTCGCACATTGGTTGGCACCGCGTTCCTCGGGTGCGTGACCGACGCGATGCTCCTCGGCCACTGGTACCTCGTCCAGCCCAAGCTCGGCCGCGCGCCGCTCAACGAGCTCAACCTGTGGCTCGTATGCATCTGGCCGTTCGAGGTCGCCGCGCTTCTGTGGCCGCGCGGGATGGTGTCGGTGCTGAACGGGTCGATCGACGACGGCTGGGGCGGGATGCTCGGTTGGTTCTGGGTCGCCTGCGCGATCGCGACGCTGGCCCTGGCGCTGGTGACGATCGCGGCGTTGAAGGAGCGGGCCTACTCGGCGGTGATGGCCGCCACCGGCCTGCTGTACCTGGCGATACTCACCGCGTTCGGCACCGACCTCGTTGCGCGCGCTCTACTTGCCTAGCGCGGCGAGGCGGCGGGCCAGCACGACCAGGCCGAGGCGTTCGGCGGTCGGCAGCGCGTCGGCGATCAGCGCTTCGGCGTGCTCGACGTCGCCCGGGCCATTGCGGCGCAACAGCGTCTCCGCCAGTCCCCACATGCCGCGCACGACCATTCGTGTAGCGCCGCGAGTTTCGTCGGCTTCGACGCCCATCTCGAAGTAGCGGACGGCCTCGTCGTAGTCGCCGCAGGTCGCGGTGAGTTCACCGAGGCAGCGCGCGACGGACCCGTACCAGTCGGCGCACTGGCCAATGGCCACGAAACGGTGTGCGTACGGCCGGAGGAGCTCGTAGACCGCGGTGGCGTGGTCAGCCGCTCCGACCAGGTACACGGCGTCGGCAAGGAGCGCCATCGTGGTGGGCCAGTTGGCGTCGGCCGGCTGGTCGGTGAAT
>DASRJI010000055.1:0-77265 GCA_035649535.1 Acidimicrobiales bacterium
GCGGTGGCCTGGCCCGCGCCGAGCGCGTAGGTGAGGAACGCCTTGATCAGCGCGGCCTTAGCCGCGTCGGTCTGCTTCACGAACACCAGCGCCCACGTGGTCGTCGAGATCGGGTAGGCGGCAGGGTCACTCGGCTTGTAGCTGACCGCGATCTTGAGATCGGTCGGCACCGTCACGGTGGCCAATGCGGCGCTGACCGCGGCGGGCGTCGGGTCGACGAACGCACCGGACGCGTTCTTGATCTTGGCGATCGGGAGGCTGGCGCCCTTCGGGAACGACACTTCGCCGTAGCCGATCGCGCCTTCGGTCTGCTTCACCGTTGCGGTCACGCCGTCGGAACCCTTGGCGCCTTGGCCGACCGGCCACTTCACGTCCTTGTCGGCGCCCGCGGTCCAGACGGTCGGCGCGTTCTCCTTGAGGAACGACGTGAACACCTTCGTCGTGCCCGATCCATCGGAGCGATGCACGACCTGGATGGCGACGTCGGGCAAGGTCGCACCGCTGTTGTCGGCCGCGATCTTCGGGTCGTTCCACTTCTTGATCGTCCCGGCGAAGATGCCGGCGACGGACTCGGGCGAGAGCTTCAAGCTGTTCAAGCCCGTCACGTGGAAGAACACCGCGACGCCACCGGACGTCCACGGGATGTGCAGCACCTGACCGCCCTTGGCGACGGCCGCCGCTTCCTCCTCGGGCTTCATGACGGCATCGCTGGCGCCGAAGTCAACGGTGCCGGCGGTGAACTGCTGGATGCCGGCGCCCGAACCAACGCCCTGGTAATTCACGGTCGCGCCGGAGCACGCCGCCTGGAAGTCCTTGATCCATTGCTGGACGATCGTCTGCGGGAACGTGGCGCCGGCGCCTGAGATCGTGCCGGTCGCGCAGGCGACCTTGGCCGCCGCTGCGGTCGTGTCGGTCGATGAGGAGTTGTCGTCGCTGCCGCACGCGGCGAATAGGAGGGCGGCCGCAACCAGCGAAAGCATGAGTTTGCGCATGCGCGCACCGTAAGGACGCCAGGCAACGTCAGCCTGGCTACAAGGTGAACGGAAGGTAAACCGCGACCTAAATCGAGACGATGCGAGGCGTCAGGCGACGATGTCGACCGGGGTACCGATCCCGGTCAGGTCAGCCAGCTTGGTGATCGCCTCGTTCTTCATCCGGACACAGCCATTGCTGATGTCGCCCGGGATCAACTGCGGGGTGTTGGTGCCATGGATGGCGATCTGGCCGGGGCCCCCCATGAAACGGTCGAGGACATTGGAGAAACCCGACACGCTCATCTGGAACGGGCCCCACACCGTGTTGGGGTTCGAGAGGCGGACCATGGCGTCGATGTAGAAGTTGCCGGTTGGGGTCGGCGTCCGCCCCTTGCCGACACCGACGGGTTCCTGCATCACCACTTCTTCGCCTTTGAACAGCGTGAGGCGGCGAGCACCGACCTCGACGAGGATGCGGTACGCGGGAACGTCGCCCAGCTTCACGTCGGCCGCCTTCACCCAGCCGACCGCGCTGTTGGGCCGACTCGGCAACCGCACCTGGAGCCAGTCCGACTCCTTGGCAATCGCGAGGAATGCCAGCGGCTGCTTCTCGGCCGTCGGGTTCTTCAGGACCCCGGCCGGCGCCGGCGCGCCCGGCTGTTGGAACACCTGGACATTAGGAACCGCCGCCCACGCGACCTGCCGGTACTCGACGGGCTTGGGTGGAGTCGTGGTGGTGACCGGTGCGAGCGGCTTGACCGCGACGCGCCCGCTCCCCGTGCATGCACTCAGCACGCCGACCGCGACGAGAGTCGCCACGATCGAAACAAAGATGGTCCGCCGCCGAGCCACGGCGGCTAAGCGTACTCGTCAGGTCGCGGCGAGAAACCTCGCTCAGCGGGTCACGCGTACGCCAATCGTCTTTCTGGCGGACTGCACCTTTTGCTTGGACGGACCCCCGAAGTCGGACGTCAGGATCTGGATGGTTTGCCCGGACGACGACGCCTTCGGTTGGTAGCCCACCTGGGCCAGCGCGGCGTTGATCGCGTCGAGCCGCCCGGTGAACGGGATCCACGGTCCCGGGTTCGGCTGGAACACCTGGAGCCCCACGGTGCGGCCGAGTCGAATCGTCCCGTTCGGGGCGTAGAGGATCACGCCGATCACGTCGCCGTTGGCGTGGGCCTCGAGGTCGTCGATCGACATGCCCGGCACCTGGGTGAAGCCCTCAGCGAGGACGTTCACGCTCGCCGGGGCGGTGATCACCGGCGCGCTGTTCACGTTGGGATCGGGATCGATCGTCTTCGGCGCTGCGGTGGTGTCCGTCGTGTCGACCGGCACGGTCCTGATCGGGCGCGAGACCGCGGGGTCGGTGGCCCGGACCTGCTTGGTCCCGCCCCGTCCGCTGGTCACCGCCAGCACCCCGACGACCACGAGCACCGCGGCAAAGCCGTAGAGCAGGTATCCCAGCTGGCGCTGACGCCGCCGTCGATGCCACCACCGTCGTGCCACGTCGCTACCAGGGTACCGGCGCGACCCCGCCGCCCTAGAGCGACAGGCCCACGAGCATCACAATCACGCCGACTGTCAAGACGAGGCCCGACGCCACATAGCGGGCGATCCACTCGAACGTGCGAGCGCGGCGACCGGAGTCGATACGAACGTCGCGGAGCTCCACCGAGGGACCGGGCATGCGTCTGTACCAACCGCGTGCGATGACGTCCTCGCCGAGCCACTGCTTCACGCGAAACAGGCCAAAGAGGGTGGCGGCAAACGGGATCGGCTGGCGATACAGCAGCGGCACGAAGCCCGAGCTGTCCTCGATGACCAGGTCCGGCGACAGCACGTAGCCGGGCATGCCCCGGCCGATGACGCGGCCGCGCAGCTCGACCGCGATGCCGGCGACGGGGCCGGCGTCGAGTCGCTCCAGGAGCGACGTGACCTCGTCGACAGGAACGAAGTTGGTCGGGTACCGCACCAGCTGCTTGACGAACAGCAGCACACCGGCCACGGCCAGCGCGAGTCCGACCGACACGAGCGAGCCCCGAAAGAAGCCGAACAAGCCCAGGGCAACGAGGATCACCCACGGCGCGATGGCGATCACAACCTCGCGGGCAAAGCCGGCGCGCGCCGCGGCGACGTCGGCCGCCGGCGTAGCGGCGGTGGCCCGCAACATGCTCCATGTCGTCGGGCGACCGGCGAGGCCAGAGGTCTCCAACGCCTGGATTCGGCGGGCGACGAGGGGGTGCGACGACAGCTTCTCGAGCGTGCGCCCCCACGGGTTCACGATGTCCCACCGCATGGCGGCAACGGCGCGCTCGGGATCGATGCCCTGGGCGAAGGCGGCGGCCATGGCGTCGGCCTGACGGGGCTCGAAGATTCCAATGGCGCGCATCGACTGGGCGCGCTTGGTGCGCGCCTCGAGTCGGGACGCCGCCTTCTTGCCTTCCTTGCCCGCGGCAATGAGCGCGTCGACCTCCATCTTGTGCGACGCGTTGGCCTGGCCCATCCCGTAGGCGACCTTGACCAGGGCCGAGGCGAGGGCGTCGCCGTCGCCGGTGCACTCACACGACCAGTGGTCGGCCGCGTACTCGCGCGCCCGGCTGAGGGCGAGCAGGGTGAACTGCGAGATCAGATAGGCGATGTACGCGCCAATGGCGATGACCTTGCCCTGCCGATCGCTGCTCCGGGTCATGACGTAGACGAGGTACAGCACCATGGGCACGACGGCGGCAACGGTCATCACTGCGAAGTCCCAGTGCTTGATGTGACCGATCTCGTGGCTGATGACCGCGTCGAGTTCGCGCTCGTCGAGTCGCTCGATCAGGCCACGCGTCACCCACATGCGCGCGTCGCGCGGCGTGCGGCCGAAGGTGAACGCGTTGGGCGTGCCGTCGTCCACAATCCCGAGCTTGGGGAGGGGAACGCCTGCGTCGCGGCACCGCCGGGCGACCAGCTCGCCGACGATGTGGTCGGTGGCGTACCGCTGGCCATCGTGTTCGATGACCGTGGCCGGCACGAGCCACTGGATGATGCGCGGGTTGATGGCGTACTGCAGGAGCATCACGCCGATGGCGAACGCCACCGGGAACCACATCGGCAGGCCGGCGTACCACGCCGCCACCAGACCGACGCCGAACAGCAGGGCGGTGAGGCCCCCGATCGAGGGGAGCGACCGCTTCAGAACGAATCCCACCAGAAGCACCTCCTTGAACCCGAGTGTATGGACGGATCCTTCGCTAGAAACATCGGATGCCGAATGCGCCGACTGAGACGGAAGTACTGAGCTGGTTCGACACGCTGTCGAACTGGGGCAGGTGGGGCAGCGACGACCAGCTCGGCACGATGAACCACATCTCGCCCGCGGCGCGGACGGCGGCGGCGGGGCTCGTACGCGACGGCACGACCGTGTCCTGCGCGTGGGACATCGACACGGTGCCGCGCGTCGATCACATCGCCGGGCCGGCCCAACGGTTCATGTTGGCGACCGGCGAACCGGCGCTGCCGCCCGGCGTCAGAGGCGGCGGCGCCATGGAATACATCGGCCTCGCCTACCACGGCTACACCGTCACCCACATCGACGGCCTCTCGCATGTCTTCTGGGACGGCCACATGTACAACGGCCGGCCGGCCGCGCAGGTGACGGCGTGGGCTGGCGCTCTGTCGCAACCGATCACCGCGTTGTCGGCCGGCGTCGTCACCCGCGGCGTGCTGCTCGACGTGGCGACCGACGGCGGTGGCGACTGGCTCGAGCCGGGCACCGGCGTGTACCCCGAGCAACTGGAGGCCGCCGAAGCGCGCCAGGGCGTGAAGGTCGGGGCGGGCGACGTCGTTCTCCTGCGCACCGGGTACGGCCGACTCGTCCGCGAGCGCGGGCATTACAACGTCCGCGCCGACGGCCGCGCCGGATGGCACCCGGCCTGGTTGCCCTGGCTCCACGAGCGCGGCGTCGCCGCCATCGCGGGAGACACCGCATGCGGTTGCATGCCCAACCCCGGGTACCCGTCGATCCACGATCCGGTGCACGCCATCGGGATCGTGGCCATGGGTCTGTGGCTCATCGACAACTGCGACCTCGAAGCGCTCGCCGTGGAGTGCGCCGACAGGAATCGCTACGAGTTCCTCTTCATGCTGTCGCCCCTGCGCGTCGTCGGCGGGACCGGCAGCCCGGTCAACCCGCTCGCCGTCTTCTAGAGGTACGCGGCGAGGATCGCGATCTCGGTTCGCATCTCCGCCGCCTCGGCGGTGCGCCCGTTGCGCTCGTACTGCGCAGCGGTGTCCTCACGATCGGCGATCTCGGCCGCCACGATGCGGACGTGGTCGTCGTTGGTCAGCACAAGGCGCGGTAGGTCGGCGAGGCGACCCCGAACCTCGAGTGGCGCGCTCGACTGCGGCGGCGCCTCGGCGTTGGCGATGGCCGCCAACGCGGTGCGCAGCACGCGCGTGACGTCGAGCTGGCGCGTCTTCATCGCGCTCGACAAGTCGGCGCGCATGCGGTCGGGGATCGTCGTGTCGATGGCGCCGACGCTACGGCGCTCGACCTCCGTAGCCCAGCAATTTGTCCTGCGCTGATGCGCTGTCGGGCACGGGAACCGCGGGCTTGAACATGGTGCCGCGCTGGTCGTCGGTGAGCCGCCCGTCGATCATCTTGAAGGCGGCCTCGGCGAGACCCGTTGGCATGGTCGTGTCCTGCCCGGTGGCTTGGGCCAGGTCCCAGCCGTGCACGAGTTGATCGACGAACCCGATGCCCAACGTCGGACCGTGCTTTTCGAGCACGTCGGGGTCGCGGTACGCGTCGAGAGTCGCTTGCCGCGCCTCCTCGTACTGGGCCGCCGGGTCATCGCCTAATACGTCGGGCGGCGTGGGCGACGGCCCCGGGCTGTCTTGGCCGTTGGGCACATTGGCGAACCATGCCTGCGAATCGAGCATGTGGTTGACAACGGCGCGCACGTCCCACTTGTCACACGGCGTGCCGGCGGTGAGTTCGTCGTTGGCCGCGGGGATCTTGCTTCCGCTCCACGCGGTGGCCCGGTCATAGAGGTCGAGGACATCCATAGCCGGGTCTTACCCGGGGATGCGTTGGTACACCCCGCTCAGACCGAACCCGAGCAGGAACAGGCCCGACCAGATGAGAAATGGTGCGACACGGCTGCCGAGCGACCGCCGGGCGAGTGGCGCGTCAGGGTCGAGCCTGGCTCGCCACAACTCCTGCAGGTCCGGGTTGACCGGAACGGCAACCGACACAAAGTCACATCGGCGGCGCCGGTTCGCCGGCGATGAGTCGAACGACCCGTCGCCTCAGCAGCGCCGGGCCGGCCGGGCGTCATCCAAGGCACCCGGCCAACGCGTCGCGGAGGGCGACCTCGCGAGGATCGGTCGGTAGCGCATACCCCGCTCGGTTCATGACGTAGGCGTAACCGAGGCCGGCGTCGGGATCGGCGTAGCCGAACGATCCGCCCGAGCCGGTGTGACCGTACGCCCGCGCCGACGTCCCGAACTCGAGGATCGGGAACCGCTTCATGAACCCGAACGCGAACGCGCTCTCGATGCCGAAGATCCGATCCAAGTCGGGCGGGACGGATCGTTCGATCTCGTCGGTCGTTGCCGCCGTGAGGCCGAGCCGGTGTCCCCCCGTTGCCAACTCGCCGTAGATGGTCGCTATCGCCCGCGCGGTGCCCGTCCCGTTGACGGACGGGAGTTCGACTTCGAGCAGAGCGCGCCGGTTGATGTCGGGCAGCTTCGTGATGGCCTTGGGATTGGTGAACGCCTTGAACGTGAGGCTCCTGGGGTTCAGCATCCGCCGCAAGACTGGCCACGGCACTTCCCGGATGTGCAGCGCCTGCGCGGCCCGGCGACCGCCGACGAACGTCGCGATCCGCTCACTCCCTACCGACGTGGGAAGGCCGATGTAGAACTCGACTCCGAGCGGGCCGGCGACCTCGTCGGCGAAGTAGCGCCCGACCGTCCGTCCCTGCGGGTCGACGCGGCGCAGCAGTTGGCTCTCATACCAACCGAGCGAGTGCGCGTGATACCCGGTCGCCGTGCCCGGTTCCCACTTCGGCCGCTGGGCGGCGAGGATCTCGCCGAGCCGGTCGGCGTCGGCAATCGTCGGGATGTCGAGCGCGCGATCGATCACCGGCAACCCGGCCCGGTGGGACAGCAACTGCCGCACCGTTACCGCGGCTTTGCCGCCTTGTGCGAAGTCCGGCCAGTACGCGGCCACAGCCGCGTCGAGGTTGAACAAGCCGCGGCTGTGCGCGACGGCCATCGCGGCGGCGGCCATTCCCTTGGTCGTCGACCACACAGTCACGAGCGTGTCGCGCTCCCACGGCGCAGTCCGCCGCTTGTCGCGGTGCCCACCCCACACATCGACAACGGTCCGCCCGTCGCGCACGACCGCGCAGGCGGCGCCCAGCTCACGCCGATCGGAGAAGTTGCGGCGGAACGCGTCGGCGACCGCGCCAAAGCCGGCTTCGACGTCACCCCCGATCGGAACCTCCACCGCGGCTGGTTTAGCCGACTGCTCGGGCGCCGATTACTACGCGACGCAGTCGCGGGCGGTCGCGTACCGAATCCGCACGTGACGCGTTCGCAGTGCCTTGCGAAGTGGATCGATGAGGCTGAAGTCGTGCACGACAAGCTCCGCCGCGCCGCGTACAGCGACGCGTAGCTCGAGCACCAACTCGTCGTCGATCGTCCACCGCACAACGCCGTAGGGCTGAACATCGTCGGGCCACCTGTCGTATCGACGGGCGCCCCGTTGCCAGTACGACGTCGCGTGGGCGGCGACGATCGCTTCAACTTGCGGCTCTATCCGCGCCAGCGCCCGCTGGCAGCGCCACACGAAGGGATCGACGGTCGCCACGCGCCAAGGTTACGGGGCTGCGCCCGCTAACGACTGGCCTGCGGCCACACGGTGGGGCAGAGGTCGTTGAAGCCGTATTGGTCGTCGAGCTGGCCCCCGCGCTCTTGGAACAGCGCGAGGTTGTAGTGCTGCCAGATGCCCGGACGTGATACCGCGGTGACGGCGCCGTCGACGAAGTGGATCGCGAGCGATCGCCGCAACCGGTTGGACGTGTTGGGTCCGCTGCCGTGGAAGGTCAGCGGGTGATGAAAGCTCACTTGACCGGCTCGGAGCACCACGGATTCGGGAGCGGCGGACCCGTCGCTGTCGATCAGAGGGAGTTGCGCATCGCGATCGGTGGCGAAGAAGTTGCTCGCCCCTTTGACGAGGCCGCGCGCGTGGCTGCCCGGGATCATCTGCATGGCGCCGTTCTCGTCATCGACGTCGTCGAAGGCGACCCATGCGGTGACGAACGCGTCGTGGGACGCGACGGTGTCCCAGCTCGCCCAGTCCTGGTGCCAGCCGATGGTGGTCGTGGTGGGACCGCCCGGCGGCTTGAACAACAGCTGGTCCTGCCACAACCGAACGCATGCGGCATCGAGGAGGAGTGCGGCGAGCTCGCCCAAGCGGGTGTCGGTCGCCAACGCGGCCAGGTCGGGATCGGCCCACCACGCGTTGTCGATCTTTCGGAGGTCGTCGTCCCTAGGCGACGCGGGCAGCGAGAGGGTGGGCTGCCGGTCGAGCCCGTACACCCCGTCGACCACGCGCTGGGTCGCGACGATGAACCGCTCCACTTCGTCCGCGTCGAACAGCACCGGCGACACCCAGTAACCCCGCGTCGCGTACGTGCTCCGCGCCGCGTCGCGATCGATCTTCACGCAGCGAACCTACCGAGTGGCGAAAGTGAAGGTCAGGTAGAATCGCGGCATGGTCGGTCTCGTTCAGAGGGTCGTCGTCGTTATCGCGATGGTGGCGGGACTGCTGGGAGCGACGGCCGCGGCCCTACCGGGCGCCATCCCGACCACCGTGCCGGCTGTGTGCGTGCAAGTGCCACTGCTTGGCAACGGCGGTTTGCAGGCCGGCTATTGCCCCTGAGGTAGATCGTCCCGCGTGCAGTAGTGGGTGTGTACACGACAACTACTGCACGCGATGGCCGGGCCGTCCGTGGAGACGATCGGACTCGAACCGACGACCCCCTGCTTGCAAAGCAGGTGCTCTAGCCAACTGAGCTACGTCCCCGTACCCCCCCGATCGTAGGGGTTCGGCGAGCTAGAGCAGACCGAGAAGGCTGCCCAAGCCGAGGATGCCGGGTGAGGACCCGTCGGCTGTGTACGGGTTGTAATACGTCTCGGTCGCCGGGTCGTAGATCGCGCATTGCAGCGTCGGCGCCAACGGCGTGCCGGCACACAGCAACGGCGCCAGCCCGTTGGCCTGTATGAAGCCCCGCGTCTGTTCGAGCGGGTGCGGCGCGGCGGCGGCAACCGGCGAGCCGCCGGTCAGGCCGACCACCCCAATACCAAGCGCCCCAGCGATTGCAATTCCCCTGAGCAGCCTTCGTGCCATCCCTGGCCTCCCCTCGCCGATGCGCCGGAGCCTATCCGGGCGGCTCCGCGTAAACCTCACTACCGCGCGCGACGAACTCGACCGCCTTCTCCTTGAGCCCCAGTTCGATCGCCTCGCCGTCGGAGACGCCGTGGGTCTTGGCGTAGTCGCGAACGTCCTGGCTGATCCGCATCGAGCAGAACTTCGGGCCGCACATCGAGCAGAAGTGCGCCGTCTTGGCCGCGCCCGCGGGCAGCGTCTCGTCGTGGTACGACCGCGCCGTCTCGGGGTCGAGCGCCAGGTTGAACTGGTCTTCCCACCGGAACTCGAAGCGCGCGGTCGACAGCGCGTCGTCCCACGCCTGCGCGCCGGGGTGGCCCTTCGCCAGGTCAGCCGCGTGGGCCGCGATCTTGTACGCGATCACGCCGTCCTTCACATCCTGGCGATCGGGCAGGCCAAGGTGCTCCTTGGGGGTCACGTAACAGAGCATGGCGGTGCCGAACCAGCCGATCATCGCCGCGCCGATCGCGGACGTGATGTGGTCGTAGCCCGGCGCGACGTCGGTGGTCAGCGGGCCGAGTGTGTAGAAGGGCGCCTCCTGACACACCTCCATCTGCAGGTCGACGTTCTCCTTGATCTTCTGCATCGGGACGTGACCGGGGCCCTCGACCATCACCTGCACGTCGTGGCGCCACGCGATCTCGGTGAGTTCACCAAGTGTGCGCAGTTCGGCGAACTGCGCGTCGTCGTTGGCGTCGGCGATCGACCCGGGCCGCAAACCGTCCCCGAGCGAGAACGCGATGTCGTACGCGGCGAGGATCTCGCACAGCTCCTCGAAGTTGGCGTACAGGAAGTTCTCCTGGTGATGAGCGAGACACCATGCAGCCATGATCGAACCGCCGCGGCTCACGATGCCGGTAACCCGCTTGGCCGTGAGCGGCACGTAGCGAAGCAACACGCCGGCGTGCACCGTGATGTAGTCGACGCCCTGCTCGGCCTGCTCGATGATCGTGTCGCGGTACACCGACCACGACAGGTCCTCGGCGTTGCCGTCGACCTTCTCGAGCGCCTGGTAGATCGGCACCGTGCCGATGGGCACCGGCGAGTTGCGCATGATCCACTCGCGCGTGGTGTGGATGTCGCGCCCGGTCGAGAGGTCCATCACCGTGTCGGCGCCCCACCGAGTCGACCAGCTGAGCTTTTCGACCTCCTCTTCGATCGACGACGTCACCGACGAGTTGCCGATGTTGGCGTTGACCTTGACGAGGAAGTTGCGGCCGATCGCCATCGGCTCGGACTCGAGGTGGTTGACGTTGCTCGGGATGATGGCCCGGCCCCGCGCCACCTCGTCGCGCACGAACTCAGGGTCGAGGCCCTCGCGTGTCGCGACGAACGCCATCTCGTCGGTGACGTCGCCGCGCCGCGCGTAGTGCATCTGGGTGACGGTGCGTCCCGGCTTGGCCCGCAGCGGCCGCCGACGCTCGCCGTTCCACCGCTCGACCTCGCGAGACGCGGCCGAGCGGCCGTCGTCGCGAGCCGATGCCGGACGGCCGTCGTACTCCTCGACGTCGCCGCGGCCAAGCACCCACTCGAGGCGGCGGGGCGCCAACCCGACAGAGGGGTCAGAGCCCGGCCCGCTCGTGTCGTACAGCCGAAAGGCCTCACCGTTGGTCAGCGCGACCTCGCGGAACGGAACCCGCGCCTCCCCCACGTACACCTTGCTCGACGTCTCCGTCATCGCCACTCCCTCCGCCGGCATTACCCGGATCAGGTGAACGGTCGGCGTCCGATCTAGACGCCCTCTCAGCCCGGTCCTTCCCGAGCTCCCGTGTGGCCGATGGTACTTACCTGCCTCGCGCTTCGGAAAGGCGTTTGTCGACGAGTTCCGCCATCGACCATCGCGGCTTGATGCGACCGACCAAACCGGTCTGCACCATGAGCACCCGGCCGACCATGATCAGCTCGTCGGGGAGCTTCACCAACGGGTCCTCGCGGGCGGCGGCGGTCAACTTCGACCAGTTCTGCTCGCGGGTCTCGTCGGACGCGTCGGAATCGAACAGGCTGGCCCACGCGACCAACGACGCCACGTCGCCCGAACGGGTGCGGAACCCGAGGGCGTCGAGGGCGACGGCGGCCGCCGCCCCGTTCCCGGTCATGCCGGCTTCGTAGAGGTCGCACATCGCCAAGCGGGTCCGGTCGCTGATCGACACGCAGGCGCCGAAGTCCACGATGCCAAGCCGCTCGCCGTTGCCCTGGAGCAAGAAGTTGCCCGGATGCGGGTCGGCGTGGAGGAACCCGTCGACGAGGATCTGCTTCAGAAAGGCGTCGACGAGGATGCGCGTCGCCTCATCAGCGGTGTCTTGATCGCACGTCGCCAGGGCCCGGGCCAGGTTCTCGCCCTCGATCCAATCCATCACGAGGACCCGGCCCTTGGAGATGTCGTGATGGACGCCGGGCACGACGACCGCGGGCTCATCCTTGAAGTTGGCGGCGAACCGTTCGATGTTGGCCGCCTCGTTGACGTAGTCGAGCTCCTCGAGGATCACCCGCTCCAGCTCGCCGGCGATGGTCGGCAGATCGACCGTGCGCACGACGCGCGCCACGAGCTGCAGCAGGCGGCTGGTGTCCCGCGCCTCGTCGGGCACGATCTCGGCGACGCGCGGGTACTGCACCTTTACCGCAACCACACGACCGTCGTGGCGGACGGCGCGGTGAACCTGGGCCAGTGACGCGGCCGACGCCGACTCGGCGTCGAACTCGGCGAACAACTCGTCGGGCGGACCCACGTCGGCGGCGATGACGCTGCGGACGACCGCGGCGGGCGCCGGCGGCACCCGGTCCTGCAACTTGGACAGTTCGCGGACGTAGGCCTCGGGCAGTAGGTCGGGCCGGGCCGACACGAACTGGCCGAACTTGAGGAACCCCCCTCGCAGGTGGACCGCGGTGTTGTACAGGTCAGCCGCGCCGCGTTCGTGACACGACTCCAGCGACGGCGGCCGCAGGCCCGGCACCTTGCGCCGGCCGTAGCGAGCCGCCACCGTCGCGAACGTCTTGTAGATCGTCGCCCGCCGCCCCCAACGCGTGCCCGGTAGCTCCCACCTCGGCATAGCGGAATAGCCTGACGTGAATGCGCCGACTCGTCACTCTCGCCGCGGTGTTCGCTCTCTTCCTCGTCGGCTGCGGCCGCGGTCAGGACCCGGCGCTCAACGGCGGTAAAGCCACGGGTAAGCCCAAGACCGAATTGACGGTGGTGGCCAAGAACACGGCCTTCGAACCGACCACGCTCACCGCGGCGGCGGCCAAAGCGCTCACCATCACCTTCCGCAACGAGGACACGATCCAGCACAGCTTCCATCTGTTCGGCGGCACCGCCGGCGACATCAAGACGGAGATCAAGGCCGGCCCCTCCACCGAGGACGTGCACGTCACGCTCAACGTGCCGACCAGCTACTCGTTCCAGTGCGACGTACACCCCGGAGTGATGAAGGGGACGATCGTCGTCATCAAGGAGAAGGCTTCCTAGCGAAAGTTCGCCGCGAGCTGCATCAAGGTCTCGCGCTCGGCCGCTTCTATCCGCTGGATGCGAGCTAGTGCGGTGGAATCGACGTGCGATTCGATTGCCGCAGTCACAAGGCGGCGCAGCTCAGGGGCCGGAATCGCGTCCACTTCCACGCCTGCCGCCCGAGAAGTCCCTTGCACGAGAGTCGGTGACCTTGGTTGGACGGGTCGGCAGGTCGTACCGCTCAATTTGGCCGACCGTCACTGCCAGCCGCGTGAACGACAATGGCGTGTTCGGCGCCATCCGTCGGAGCTCCCGCTCGATTACGCGCGGGATGTCGAGTCCCGACGGGTCGTGATCGCCGAGGTAGTAGATCGACGCCGGCTTCGCCTGCGCCGCCATCGCCTCGGCTGCGTGGTGCAAGAACGTCAGCGACGGATAGCCGCGCGTCGGCATTAACGGCACGTCCCACACGCTCGTCACCTCGTAGATAGCGCCGGAGATCGCCTCTTTCTCCAACCACACCTCGACGTAACTGTCCTGGTCGTCCCACAAGGCGCGGCGGTACAGCTGACTGGTCTGGCTGAGCATGTCCGCCAACGACGAATAGCTCGCGGGCTTGCGCATCCAGCGGGTCTCGTCAGCAACCCAGCCGAACGGCAGCTCGCCGGCGCGCCTCATGTTGACGAGCAGCCGAATCACGGTCTGCTTGTATTCCGACTCGGTCTTGGCGACCAGGCCGCGGCTTACCGCTTGATAGAAGACCCCCCGGACCGTCGCCGGATGCTGGCTGGCGACAATGTCGAACAGGCCGACCTTGATCGCCGCGATCTCGGCCCGGCTGCGGCGAGTTTTGCGCTTTGTAGACCTAGACCGATAAGTCGTCGTTGCCACTCATCCACCTACCTTGTGTGACGGTTTTTAGGCAGGCGAGCTGCGAGCGGGAAGCTCCGCCCAGGGTACCGAGCTGGTGTGTCGTAACGCCGTTTGTAGGTCTAGGTCTATAAAGCGCTAGCCCACGCCTTCGAAGACGGCGGCTCGCACGCCGCGGTGGGCGAGGTCGTGCAAGAACGGGACAGCGTCGTCGACCAGTTCGGCCAATCCGGCGGCGCCGGCTCGGGCCAGACGCCCGTCGGCCGCCCAGAAAGCCGTCACCGCGGCGATGGCGCCGGCGGCGGCGGCCGGTCGATCGAGAGCACCGAGCACGGTGACGTCGGACGTCGTGCCCCGACGGCCACGCACCTCGACCCGGATGGCGCCGACGGCGCCCTCAGGATGGGGCCGGCGCAACATCGGTAGGTGGGCGGTGAGTCGGTCGCGGCGCGTCGCCGCCACCCGTCCGGTCACGCGCTGCACGCCGGGAAAGGCGGGCACGAGGAGTAACGCGTCGGGCAGGCCGCCGCGGTAGCAGTCGACGCCGCCGATCGGATCCGGAAACGAGCAGAGCTCGCGGCCGGAGCCGCCCGGGCGTCGGCGCCACGCTCCGTCACGCCAGTCGATGGCGTCGGCCGCCAAGGCGTGGTGGTGCTGGCGGGCGCACGCGGGGCCGCCGGTGCCGTGGCGGGCGACGTGAACCTCGTCGATGGCGTCGAAGCCGGCCGCCGCGTGACGGGCGAGCACGCACGACAGGCCGGGCCCGAACGCGGCACCCACCGCGACAACCAGCGCCCGCTCGCGCGCCTCGGCATCAAGGTCGAGGAGCGACCGGACGTCCTCGATCGAGTCGGCGACCGACACCACGTGCGCACCGTGTTCGAGCGCGACCTCGGCCGCGGCGCGGTGACGGCCCGGCGACGCCAGCACGACGACGTCGACCGCGTCCAGAGCTTCCGGGCCCCACTGACCGACCTCGGCCGGCGCCCCCACCGCGGCGACCGCCGCTTCGGCGCGTGCCGGCGAGGTGTCGACAATGACGAGGCCCTCGAGCCCGTCGGTCGCGTGCAGTTGGCGGGCGACCCGCGTCCCGACTGCGCCGGCCCCAACGACCACGGCGCGCATCGCGCTACCGAAGATCCGAGCCGGAGAGCTCGCGCCAGCCGCCGCCCTGCGGCGGAACGCCGCCCGAGCCGCGCAACCGGATGACCCCGGCCACGGCGGCCGCGGCGGCGAGGGCGAGCAGAGCCCGACGCAGTGCTTTCACCCGACGGACGCTAGCGAAACCCGCTCACCACCGGCACGTGTCGGTGTCAGGTTGCGGTTTCCGTTGCTTTGACACCGACACATGGTCTGCAACAGGCGGTTCGTGGCGGTGCCAGGTGGCAGGTCAACTACCTGGCACCGCCTCGATCCGTTACGCGCTGGTTGGGCGAACCAACGCCATGGCAGCAAGCACGAGCAGACTGGTGGGAGCCTGCTCGAGCTCGCCGGGCACATACGCCGACCCCGGTGTGATCGCAAGAGAGTCGACTAGGCCGCTGCGACCGACCCGACGGCGGCGCAGCTCTTCGGCCAGCTCGATGGAATCCACGATCATCCGGTGCCCCTTCGCCTGCCAGACAACACCCGGCGGCCTGTGGACTACAAGAAGGGAAACCCTGTGTATTTCGCGGGCCCGAACTGTGGAGGAGCGCTCGCCGACATTTCATCGCTACGAACGCGTCGTGCTGAGGTCACGTCCATTCCGGCGTCTCGGCCGCATAGCCAAAAGGCGGCAGCGAGCGGACGGCGCCCGTCGCGATGTCGCACACCCCCAGCGAGGGGCCGCCTTGGTTGTAAACCACTGAGGTGCCATCGGGAGAGAGCGCTGGTTCACTGACCGCTCCCGCCTTCGGGCAGAACGGAGTGATGGCGCCGGTTGCCACATCCATGAACTTCAGTCCGGCATGGCTCGACGCGAAGTTGCCCACGAGCAGGATCTTGTCGCCTTCGGGCGTGAAGCTTGGATCCCAAAGCTCGTAAGGGGCAGCAAGCGATCGGTGCGCGGCCGTCCCAACGTCAACGAGCTCCAGGCTTGCCGCCTGCGTTCGGTAGACAACAAAGCGACCGTCCCTGGACCAACGCGGGTGATCACCGCGGCCGAGGACCTGCCTGCCCGAGCCGTCGGCGTGCGCTCGCACCACCTCGCTCTGTCCTGCGCCGAGGCTGCGCGTGTAGAGGATCCATGCGCCGTCTTCCGACCAGTCGCAGCCAGTCAGGCAGTCACCCGAGACGTCCAATGTGACGCGCTCGGTCCCATCGAACCGGGCGGTCAGCAGCCCGCAAGCCGTCCCTGGGTCGAACGCGAACGCGGTGTAGTCAGACCGCACGGCGCCGCGACCGCTCTGCTGACATCCCTCGATGCGGGGGCTGAGGCGCTTGAGTCCGGTGCCGTCGGGATTGATCGCCCACATCCCCACCTGCGCGCGATCGTTGGCGAACCCAGCAAACGTGATTAGGCCGGGACGGTTCACACTGCTCATGGGCGACGAAGCCGGCACCGATGTCCGGTCCGATTCCGTCGAAGCTGAGGCGGAGTGCACCCGTCCAGACGAGGTCCCGAGCGTGCGATTGTCCTGGCGGCCGCCGATCCAATGTCGGCTCGCCGCGACGAGCAGAACGCCCACCAAGGCCAGCACAACGAGCGCTCGCCCGCGACGTAGGCCTCGATGTTGCGTCAGCCGCCGCCGCGCTCGGTCGATACGAGTGCCGCCCGGCGGCCCCGGCCTGGGCGGAGCGGCCCCAGCGCCCCGTGCCGAACCGCGGTTCGCGTCATACGCGGCGCGCTTGGAACGGTCGCCGAGCACCGCCCAAGCCTCATTGAGCTGACGCATCGCTCGTTCGGCCTCGGCGATCATCTCCGGGCGCGCTCCCTGGTGCCGATCGGGGTGGAGCAAGAAGGTGCGGCGCAAGTAAGCGGCTCGCAATTCGCCAGCGGACGCCGCGGGGTCCGCCCCGAGGACCTCGTAGTAGTTCGGAACGGTCACTTAGCTCGCGTCTCGATCAGACGGCGCGGCCGTGCTCGCCAGCCGTGCGCGCTCCCCATCCTGCGCCGCATTTTGACAGTCACCGCGGTTCCTCTCGGCGCGCCATGTGCCTTCCGCGATCACGTACGCAACTACCGCTTCACCCTTGCTCGGCACGGCGCATTCCACATAGCTGGCTCCACTTCTGGTCGAGCTGGATTACCGGCTCCACCCGAGAAACGCAACCGCCTCGTCGGCGACCTCCGTCGAGTCGAGGTCGTCGGTTTCAATGACAAAGTGCGCCATGGCGGCGAGCGCCAGCGCATCCGACTCCGTGACGTGCGCCATCGCATCATCGAACGACAAGGCACGCTTCACAGCATCCTCAGCCTGCGCTTGCGCATACCGGCGGCGGCGCGTTACCTCGGACGCTTCAAGAAATACCAAGCGAGCCCCGACGTGCCTATCGAGAATCGGCTCGACCTGGCGGCGCGTCCGCGCGGCATCCACAACTAGTCGACCGGAGGCTTCCCACGATGTCTCGACGTACTCCAACAACCAGCGGCCGTTAGTCCGCCGGTCCAGAGCCGCGCCTTCGACTTGAAGTCGACGTCGATCCCAACCCGCGCCACCCATGATCGCTTGGATCGCCGACCGAACCACGATCAGCTGCGCCCCGCCATCCCGCGCAAGCTCGGCGCCCAGGCGCGTCTTGCCAGACGCGATCTGTCCGGCGATGAGAACGACCTCGTTAGCCCGGCCGGAGGCGACCAGCGCCATCCATCACATCTCCTGGGGTTGACTCGCCCATCCAAACCGCGTAGCCCGCCGCGTACGCGTCATCGACCGTCAGTACCTCGCCAACTGGGACGGCTGCTCCGTCGGGCACCTCCACCAACCGTAGGCGTGCGAGATCGATTCGCTGACGTCGAACCTCCGCTTGGTACTCATGCACCAGCTTTCTCCTCAAAGCGTCCGCGTCGTCGTCGTCCGCGACCTCAAGCACCCAGTCGGCGGCGACTTCGACACCAAGCCGCTCAATTAGCGCCAGCAACTCGTTGACACCGGCAAAGTCGACGGCACTTAGCCGAGCAAGTTGGTCAAAACGGAGAAACGGCAGCCACCCAACCCGCTTCTTGCCCGGGTCGGCGGGGTCGGGGTTGGCCTCTACGTTCGCCAGTAGTTCGGCTATTGCGTCAGGATCGATGTGGCCCGCCGCCGGGCCGAGAGCCTGCATCTTCGTTCGCATGCTGGGCGGCATCACCAAGATCGTGGCGTCGAAACGCTGACTGCGTGTCACGGCCGAGTCAACAGACCCCAATGAGTTGGTATTCGCGAAGAAGATGAGTCGGCGCGCGCTCCAAAGTCGCGCGAGCCTCGGGAGCATCGTGGTCGTGAAGAACCGCCCGACGATGTCGGCGGGAGGAGCGCCACCGTCGCGCCGTCGGACGAGTTCGTCAATCTCGTCGAACAGCACCACCGCGCGGTCAAGCTCCATGAGTTGGCGAAATATCTCATCGGCGCGCGCCGACACCAATTCCATTCCGCGGTCCAGGAACTCGGCGGGCGTGACCTCGACAAACTCCCAGCGCAGGGCACCCGCAACAGCCTCAGCCAGCGTGGTCTTGCCGGTGCCGGGCGGCCCGAACATCAAAGCGGAGCGCGCCCACTCCTGCGCGAGTTGCGGCCGATCTGGGTCATAGGCGGCGGATGCCGTTGGGTGCGCGGCGCTGGGATTCACGAACAGGGCGCCGAGCAAATCTCCCGCCGAGCCGCGCCCGGCGTCCCAGCTCGACCCAAACCTCGCGAGGTCGCTCCGTGATCTGCGGGGCTGACGCGCATGCAGCCGTTTGGCCGCTAAGTCACGAACCTCCACGCCAACGAGCCGGCGCAGGTTCTGCAAGAACCGATACGCCGTCGCAGTCGCCCAACTTTCCGGAGACGTCCTATGCGGGTGGTGGCCGGACGACCAACCAACGCCGCGTCGATCGCCGAGCTGACGACCCGACGCATTGAGGGCATCCCGGGCTAGCAGCAGGTTCGGTAGGTACGGACTCAAGAGTTCGCGCACTTCTCGCTGGAACGGGCGGCTTTGATCAACAGCAAGGCCGACCAGCTCGGCCAGCGTCTCGTAGATGTAGCAGTAGGCGTTTCCCGCCTCCGGATAGTGAAACAACGCGCGTCCGGTGTCCCATGTGCCGTCGTGGCGTTGCTGCTGAAACAGCGCCCTCATTCCTGCTCGAATCAGCACCAGCGTCTCGGTTGGCCTATCCGAAAGCTGGCTCTCCTCCGTTGCGATCACACCAGCGATCGCCCAGGCGAGCTGTTGAGGGTCGCAGTGCTGGCTATCGTCGGAGACGTAGGCGCACTCGCGGCCGACCACCTGGCGAAGCCATAGGCGCGCGCGCGACGCCTGGTCGCCGTACTCCGCGACGAGTGCCGGGAGCGAACCAAGCGACGCCAGACCCCAAAACGTCAGGAAGGCGTTAGGCGGGTAGCGCCTCCGGTCGTCGTCGTCGATAGCCCAGTGGTCCGGGTCGCCGCCGCCCTCGTCGTCGCTGAGGCGTGCGACCTCATAGATGGCTTCGCGTCCCTCGACAGGCGTGACGTGCGCCCAAACCCATCCGACTGCCTCCTCGACCGCGGCTGTGTCACCCTGCGGGCACAAGCGCACCAGCGGAGCGGCGGCGCGAACAATGCAATAACGACGCGCTGCTCCCTCACTCCGCCAATCCACGGTGCGCGGAAACGCGCTCGCCGCGAATGCGTCGAGCCGAGCGCGGTCGCCTTCGCTGAGGCCGGCAAAACGGCTCGGTTCACGACTCTCGACGTCAAGCAGTGCTGTCGCCAGCGACTCGAAACACGTCGCGGCGGTCGTGACGCCACTGAGCGGCTGTTCTGGATCGAGCTGCTGGATGTCCGGTGGTTGATGAAGGTTTAGGTCGACGTCCGCCGCTGTTCGATGAAACCCTGTGTCCGAGGCGAAGAAGTTGACGCTGTCGCGGTGGCGCCGGACGTCCTCATTGAGCAGCCTACGGGCCTCGGCGAGGTCCGGAAACGAGAGCGCGTCAGGCCGCGTCAAAAGAGCGACCAAAGCGCTGGGCGTTGACGCGCTCCTTCGCTGTCACGGCGTCGGCGAGCGTGAGGCCCATGGCGTTGGCGAGATGCACGAGGTAGAGCTGGACGTCAGCGAGTTCGGCGCCAACGTCTGCGACGGCGTCAGGGCTGCGCATCGGCAGGGCCTCCAAGTGTCGCAGCGCCTGCGCCAGCTCACCGACTTCTTCTGTTATCAGCAGCAGAGTGTCCCGCGCTGTCTCACCTGCCCAACCACGCCGCTCCGCGGTCCGGCGGTAGTAACGCTGGAGGCGATCGATACCGCGGCCCGGCTGGCCCACTGCCTCCAGAAGGGCGAGGTCGATATCTGCCGGGTCGTCTACGACGACCACGCGGCTGACCAAGGCCACATCTCCCGGGGCCGCAGTTGCGAATACGGGTATGCCCAAGGCTGCAGCTACGCCGAGCTCCATCGCTGCGCTGGTGCCGACATAGCCGTCGGGCGCGTGCAGCCACACAAGGTCGGCCTCGCGCATCGCCTCAAGATGGCGCTCCTCGATGTCGTGTTCGCTCTCCCTTACCTCCGCCGGAAGCCTGACGAACTGCGCCGCGGGATCTACGAAGTCAAGCCCAGAAGGCGACAACACATCGAACCGCCGCTTGAGGCTGCTGATGGCAACCCGCAACCCTTCCGCGTCCTGATGAAAGGACCCGCAGATCGCGACCGTCAGCACGTCGGACGCTTCTGCTTCGGGCTGTGCAAGAGCCATCGAGCCTCCAGAGAATTCCCGATTATTGTACTATTTTTTAGGGAATTCAATGTCAAGACGTATCCAAAATCACCGGGCCCGCGAGCCAGCGCATCGCGTGGGCGTCGAGGTCCCGACCGCGGTGTTTTTCCCGGGCGAAGTTGCGCGGCTGCTCGGGCTCGAGCACGTGGAATATGACCAGCTTCGGCGACTCTTCGTCCTAGCTCGCACCCTGCGGGGGGAGGACCATCCTGGGCGGGCTTGGAGCCGGTTCTCCCTCGCGGACCTCGCGGCGACTGAGGTGTTAGTGGCGCTTGGGGGCGGTCGTTCGCGCCTTCGCCGCGGTCAACGGCTCATCCTCGGCGACGTCGAGGCGGCGTGCCATGCGCTGCGGGCGCTGGGCATCGCGAACCCGTTGTTGGAGGTGCCGATGGCGCGGCTGGGACGCCGAGTCGTCGCGCGTATTGGCGGTTATGTCGTTGAGCCCGCAACTGGCCAACTGGCGCTGGAGCACGTCAACGACCGAATCGAAGAGTTCCTGGCCGAACGTCTTATCGAAGACCGGCAGGTCCGCGCCGCCATCACCGCCGAGCGACGGCGGCTGCGTCTACGCCGAGAACTCGAAGTGCGCCTGCCTGAGTACGAATACCGCTCGGTCCGCATCGGCGCCGGGTGATCGGGCCACATCGTTGTGCCCGCTGGCGGCACGGCTAATCGGAGAGTGGGGCTACGTGGAGTCGAACCACGGACCTCAGCATTATCAGTGCTGCGCTCTAACCAGCTGAGCTATAGCCCCGGAATTAGCGGCGCGACCTTACACGGCGGTGCCGAGGGGCCATCTCGGGCTTGCGGTCGTCGATCTCCACCTCGACGCCGCCGACGACGTCGCTGATCAGGTTGTAGAGGACCGCGAGCAAGACATTGGCGCCGGTGCCGATCATCACCACGACCAACCCGCCGACGGTGAGCCCGCGGAAGATGGCGAGGGCGTCGAAGCGAAAGGACTCGAGGGCGAACAACCCGGCGATGAACCGCTCGATGTTGTCGACCACGCCGACGACCGTCGCCAGGGTCCACAACACAACCGCGGCGACGACGATCACCAGATAAAAGCTCAAGTACAGAAGCACCGAAAACTTGAGCACGCTGAGGCTGTCAACCTTCGAGACGACGCGCCGCACGACCGGATCAGCGTAGCGAGTCGCTTCCCTCGGTCGGCGCCGGGCACACCTCGAAATAGGTGGGTCGCGCGCTGGGCGACGGCTGACACAAACCCGCGCTCGCGGCGACGCTGCGGAGTTCGTCGACGGCGTCGGGCGCCACGTCGATCGCCAGGCCACCGGCGTGAACTGTCCGCACCGCGACCTCGTGGCCCAGCAGCTGGGCGGCGCGCGCCAGCACGGCGCGCAACGCGGGTGCCGCTCCCGCCGGTCGGCCGCCCCCCGCCTCCCGTCGGGCCTTGGCCGTGGCCGCCGCGTCACGGACCTGGGCGCGCACCTTCACGTCGCGACCCGTCGCGTCGTAGTCGACGATCCTCCCGGCGTTGGCCCGGGCAACGTCGTCGGCCGCCGCCCGACCACCGCCGGCGCCCGCCAGTGCAATCGCGTCGGCCGCCGTGCGCGCTCCGGCGCGGTCGACGGCGGCGACCCCGAACCGGACGACCACGACGCAGCAGAAGCCGGCCGCGACAACGAGCACGGCGATCAGCGGCGCGACCTGGCCGCGTTCGGACCGGCGCATCGGTACTCCTCGATTGAAACGGGTTAGACGGGGAGTGCTTCCTGCGGGTCGGCCTCTTCGACCGTGATGATCGGCGCGGCCGACGCAATGGTGGTGCCGGGGTCGAGGTTCATCACATTGACACCCGTGGCCGCCCGCCCTTGTGAGCTGATGCCGCGCACCGCAATTCGGTTGGCGACGCCGGCGGAGGACACCATGAACACGTCGTCGTCGAGCCCGACCATGAACGCGGCCACGACGTAGCCCTTCTTGGCAGTGAGCTTGATGCCGATGACGCCCTGGCCCCCTCGGCCCTGCGCGTTGAACTTGTCGAGCTGGGTGCGCTTGCCGTAGCCGTTGTCGGTGACGATGAGGATCGCCGCGTCATCGCGCGCCACATCGCAGGACACGACTTCGTCGGTCAAGCCGGCCTTGAGCTTCATGCCGCGAACGCCGGCCGCGCTGCGGCCCATGGCACGGACATCGTTCTCGTTGAAGCGGATCGTCATGCCCATGCGGCTCACCATGAAGATGTCGTCGTCACCGCTGGTACGCACCACCTTCACCAGTTCGTCGCCCGTCTTGAGGTTGATGGCGATGAAGCCCTCGCGCCGGCTCTTGTCGTACTCGCTGAAGACGGTCTTCTTCACCGTGCCGTTCTTCGTGGCGAAGAAGAGATAGCTGTCGTCGTCGTAGGCGCGCGTGTCGATGACGGCTTGGACCTTCTCGTCGTTCGCCAGCGGAAGGAGGTTCACAATCGCGGTGCCGCGCGCCGTGCGGTCCTTCATCGGGATCTCGTGCGCCTTGAGCCTGAACACCCGTCCCTTGTTCGAGAAGAACAGCAGGTACGCGTGGGCGGTGGTGTGCACCACCTGGCTGATGATGTCTTCCTCTTTGAGGTTGGCGCCCTGCACGCCTCGACCACCGCGACCTTGGGTGCGGAACTGGCCGGCTTGCGTGGTCTTCACGTAGCCGGTGCGCGTGATGGTGAACACGAGCGGCTCGTCGTCGATGAGGTCCTCGACACCGAGGTCGCCGGGATCGAAGGTGATCTCAGCCTTGCGGGGGGTCGCGAACTTCTCGCGGATCGCCGCCATCTCCGACTTGATGACGCCGCGCAGCTTCTCGGGGCTGCGCAAGATCGCCTCGAGCTCGGCGATCTCGGCCTGCTTCTCCTTCAACTCGTCCTTGAGCTCGGCCCCGTTGAGGCGGGTGAGCATTACGAGCCGCATGTCGAGGATGTGATTCGCCTGGATCTCGCTGAACGTGAAGGGCTTGGCCATGAGCGCGTCGCGCGCGGCGGCGCGATCCTCCGACGCACGAATGAGCTTGATGATGGCGTCGATCTTGTCGAGGGCCTTGATGAGCCCCTCGAGAATGTGCGCTCGGTCTTTGGCTTTCTCGAGCCGGAACTGCGACCGGCGAGTGATGACGTCGACCTGGTGCTGGATGTAGGCCTGCAGCGCCTGCACGAGGTTGAGCGTGCGGGGGACGCCGTCGACGAGGGCGACCATGTTGACGCCAAAGCTCGTCTGCAAGCCGGTCTGCTTGAACAGGTTGTTGAGAACGACGTGGGCGTTGGCATCGCGCTTGAGCCCGATGACGAGTCTCGTGTCGTCGCCCGCCGACAGGTCGTCGACGCTGCGGATGCCATCGAGCTCGCGCGCGTTCACCAGGTCGGCGATGCGCGTGGTGATCGTGGCCATGCTCGACTGGAACGGCAGCTCGGAGACGACGATCTGCACCCCGGTCTTGGTCTCGTCGATCTCGGCCCGGGCACGCATGCGGATCGAGCCGCGACCGGTGCGATACGCGTCCTGGATCCCGGCCCGGCCGAGGATCAGGCCACCCGTCGGGAAGTCGGGACCCTTGACGAACTCCATGAGGTCGTCGGGCGTGGCGTTGGGGTTGTCGATGAGGTGGCTGACAGCGTCGATCACCTCGCCCAGGTTGTGCGGCGGGATGTTGGTGGCCATGCCGACCGCGATGCCCTGGGCGCCGTTGACCAACAGGTTGGGGAAGCGGCTGGGCAGAACCGTGGGCTCTTGGAACTCGTTCGTGTAGTTCGGCGCGAAGTCGACGGTGTTCTCGTCGATGCTTGCGAGCATCTCGCTCGCCAGCGCGGCCAGCCGCACCTCGGTATACCTCGAGGCGGCAGCGGAGAAGTCGGGCGAGCCGTAGTTGCCGTGGAAGTCGATGAGCGGGTCGCGCAACGCGAACGGCCGGGCCATCCGCACCAGCGCGCCGTAGATCGAGCCCTCGCCGTGCGGGTGGAACTTGCCCATCACCTCACCGCTCACGCGCGCCGACTTCATGCGCGGGCGGTCGGGCCGCAGCCCGAGGTCGTGCATGGCGTAGAGGATCCGGCGCTGGACCGGCAGCAGCCCGTCGCGGACATCGGGCAGCGCCCGCTGGGTGATGACCGACATCGCGTAGTCGAGGAAGGAGCGCTCCATCTCCTCCTGGATGTCGATGACTTCGATGTTGCCGCCAAGCAGCGTGCCGTCGCTGCCCTCGATGCCGTCTACCGGTGTGTTGCCGTTCCCGTCGCTCATATATCCAGGAACCTCACGTCCTTGGCGTTGGTCGCGATGAAGTGCTTGCGCGACTCGACGTCCTCACCCATCAGGATCGAGCACACCTGGTCGGCCAGCGCCGCTTCCTCTGCGCTGACTTGCAGCAACGTGCGGTGTTCGGCGGCCATGGTCGTGAGGCCCAGCTCGTCCCAGTCCATCTCGCCCAACCCCTTGAGGCGGGCGAACTCGTTCTTGTGATTCGGATTGGCCTCGAGGAACACCTGCCGCGCCGCTTCGTCCTTGAGATAGATCGTCTCCTTGCCCACCAGCGTGGAGAACAGCGGCGGCTGGGCGACATACACGTGGCCGCCTTCGATCAACGGCTTCATCTGCCGGTAGTAGAAGGTGAGCAGCAACGTGCGGATGTGACTGCCGTCGACGTCGGCGTCGGCGAGGATGATCACCTTGCCGTAGCGGATCTTCTCGACCTCGAACTCCTCGCCCAGGCCGGCGCCGATCGCGGTGATCATCGTCTGCACTTCGAGGTTCTTCAGCATCTTGTCGATGCGAGCGCGCTCGACGTTGAGGAACTTGCCGCGGATCGGCAGGATCGCCTGGTTCTCCGGGTTACGGGCGCGAACCGCCGAGCCGCCGGCCGAGTCGCCCTCGACGATGAACAGCTCGGCCTCGTGCGCGTTCTTCGTGCGGCAGTCGGTGAGCTTGCCCGGCAGTCCCGCGCCTTCGAGTGCCGACTTCCGTCGGGTCGCGTCGCGAGCCTGGCGCGCGGCGACGCGCGCCCGCGCCGCCTGCACCGACTTGTTGACGATCTGGCGCGCCTCGGTGGGATGTTCCTCGAGCCACTCCCCCAGCTTCTCGTTGGTGGTCTTCTCCACCAGCGAACGCATCGGGACGTTGCCAAGCTTGGCCTTGGTCTGGCCTTCGAACTGCGGCTCGGGCAGCTTCACGGCGACGATGGCGGTGAGGCCTTCTCTGATGTCTTCGCCGAGAAGGTTCTCCTCCTTCTCCTTCACGAGGCCCTTGCCGCGCGCGTACTTGTTGACCGCGTTGGTGAGGGCCTTCTTGAAGCCTTCCTCGTGCATACCGCCTTCGCCGGTGGTGATGCCGTTGGCGAAGGAGTGGATGCCTTCGTAGAAACCGGTGTTCCACTGCAGCGCGACCTCGACCTGCTGGTGGTTCTCCTCACCGTTGAAGTAGGCGACCTTCTTGAACAGCGCCTCCTTCGACTGGTTCAGATGCTTCACGAAGTCGATGATCCCGTTGGCGTACTTGTACTCGACGCTCTGCTCGTGGCCCGCCCGCTCGTCCTTGAATCGGATCTCGAGCCCCGCGTTGAGGAACGCGTACATCTGCAGGTGTTCGAGGACGGTCTGGGCGCGGAACTCGATCTCGTCGAAGATCGTCGGGTCGGGCCAGAACGAGATCGTGGTGCCGCTGCGGCCGCGCGGCGCCTTGCCCGTGACCTTGAGCTTCTCCTTGATCTTGCCGCCGTTGTGGAACTCCATCACGTGGTGGTTGTCGTTCTGGTCGACCTCGACGATCAGGCGGCTCGACAGCGCGTTGACCACTGACACGCCGACGCCGTGGAGGCCGCCAGAAACCTTGTAGCCGCCGCCTTCACCGAACTTCCCGCCGGCATGAAGGATCGTCAGCGCCAGCTCGACGCCGGACTTCTTCTTGGCCTTGTTGATGTCGACCGGGATGCCGTGGCCGTTGTCGACGACGCGCACACCACCGTCGGCCATCAGGGTGACATCGATGCGGTCGCAGCGACCGGCCATGGCCTCGTCGACCGAGTTGTCGACGACCTCCCAAATGAGGTGGTGAAGGCCGCTCGGACCAGTGGACCCGATGTACATGCCGGGCCGCTTACGGACCGGATCGAGGCCCTCCAGGACGGTGATGTCGTCGGCTGTGTACGTCGACCGCGCGCCCTTCTTCGGACCCGGCGGATCCTGCATTTTCACGGCCACAAGCGCGCCCTCTCAGCGTTGACGAAAATACGGCGACTCAGGCGCCCGACAACCGACAAAAGTGCAGGTCAGCGGCCTGAATTGCAATGGTGACAGTTTACCAGAGGGGTGGTGCTAGCTCGTCCACTCAGGGGCGTACTTTGATGTCGATTTTGCGCACCGTGTCGGGGCCCGCGACGACGACGCATCGCTCCAAGATTTGGGCCACGAGGAACCGGAGTTCGCTGGCCCAGGCGGTGTCGTCGACATCGACGATCAGGGTGCCGCGGCGGAGCGATCGAGGGCGGGCGTGACCGGCCACGCCCTCGCCGACGATCTCGGCCCAACGTTCGAACACGGCCCCCAAGGACGCAGCGTTCGGCGCCCCTAACCGCCGCGTGACCGCGTCGAGCGAAGCCGCGACGCGACGCGGGCCGGGGTCCTCGGAGAGGGGTTTCCACGGGCTCATTCGGACCGCTCCGCTACGCCGTTGCGCACGCGGATCACGGCCGCGGGTCGCGCGCCGGGCGGCACCGGTCCGGCGGTCGTGAGGAGTGCTTGGCCTTCGGGCAGGTGGGCGAGCAACGCCTCGCTGCGTGCCGGGTCGAGTTCGGAAAACACGTCGTCGAGTAGCAGCGTGGGCGGCGATCCGATGGCCTCGGTGACGACGGTGTGGCCGGCCAGACGTAACGCGAGGGCGAGCGACCGTTGCTCGCCCTGTGACGCGTGCGTGCGCGCCGGCAGGCCCGCGATCGTGAGTTGCAACTCGTCGCGGTGCGGCCCGACGGTGCTGACGCCGCGCCGCACGTCGTCGGTACGCGCGTCGGCCAGCGCGGTGGCCAGGTCGGGCGTCGTCCACGAGCGGGTGTAGCGCGCGTTGACGGCCGCCGCGGTGTGGGCGACTTGGTCATACGCCTTGCCGAGTTCCGGCTCGAGGTCGGCAACCAGGGCCTCGCGCGCCTCGGCCAGCGCGCTCCCCTTCTCGGCGAGGCGGGCGTCCCACACATCGAGCGTGTCGACGATCTCAGCGGACAGGCGGCCACCGGCTTGCTTGAGCAATGCGTTGCGTTGGCGCAGGATGCGCTCGACGTCGCTGTGCAGCTCACCTTGCAAGGGCTGGAGCGCGACGAGCAGGTGGTCGAGGTAATCGCGCCGACCCGCCGGCCCACCCTTGACCAGCTCGAGGTCGTCGGGCGCGAACACGGTGGCGCGAAACGCGCCGAGCAGGTCGCGCGAGCGGCGGAGCGGCTGTTGGTTCACGAGGACCCGCCCCCGCCCGCTCGGCGCGATCTCGGTTTCGACCAGCAGTCGCCGGCCGTCACGGTCGCCCTCGGCCCGCACGATGGCCGACGCGGCGCCAACCCGGATGAGTGCCTCGGTTGGGGCGCCGCGGAATGACGTGAGCGTGGCGAGGTAGCCGAGTGCCTCGAGCAAGTTGGTCTTGCCCTCACCGTTACCCCCGGCGACGACGGTGAGCCCCTCGGGCGCCAGGGCGACGTCGGCCGATTCGTAATTACGAAAGTCGGTCAGCCAGAGGCGGGCGACCCGCATCAGGTCGTGCCGGAGGCGCGCAACGGAATTACGAAACCCGGACGGGCATCAACAGATACAGGTATTCCCCGGAGGCCTCGGTGGCCCGAAGTGTGGCCGGCTTGAGCGCGTCGAGCGTCTCGAGGAGGACCTCGTCGCCCGTGATTGCTTCCACGCCGTCGCTCAAGTAGGCGGGGTTGAACGCGACTGTCATCTCGGTGCCCTCGTACTTGGCGTCGACGTCCTCGGTGGCCTTGCCCTCCTCGGGGTTGGTCACCGTGAGCTCGACGCCGTCCGCTCGCATGGCCAGGCGCACCGGCGTGGTCTGGTCGCGCACGAGCAGTTTCACGCGCTTGACCGCGTCGAGCAGCGCGTCCTTGCTGATGATCAGCCGGTTCGGGTAGCTCGCCGGGATGAGCTGGCGGTAATTCGGGAACTCGCCTTCGATCAAGCGGGTGGTGAGTCGTGTCGTTCCCACCTCGAAGGTGACGTCGTGCTCCCCCAGTCGCAGGGTGACTTCCTCGGCGCCGCTGAGCAGCCGTTGTAATTCGGCGAGGGCCCGCGATGGCACGAGGACCTTCTGGCCTTCGCGCAACACATGGGCGCCGGGAAGGTCACGAACGGCGAGTCGGTACGAGTCGGTCGCGACCAATCGCAGCCCGCCCTCCTCGGCGGCAACCAGGACGCCGGTGAGCACCGGGCGGGCGTCGTCCGCGCTTGCCGCGCGCACAACCTGGCGCAGCGCTTCGCTCAGGTCCGCGGCCGGGAGCGTGACAGCGCCGCCATCTTGCGCGCTCGGCAGTCGCGGGAAATCGTCGGCCGGCAGCGAGCGCACCGCGAATTGCGAGCGACCGGATGCGATCCGCGCTTCGTCACCGTCGGCTTCGATGACGACGGCGCCGGGCTCGAGGGCGCGCACGATGTCGACCACGAGGCGCGCCGGAACGACGCACACGCCGTCTTCGGTGCCGGCGACGGTCGTCGTTGCCTGAATTGTCAGATCGAGATCGGTGCCGGCGACGCGCAGCGTTTCACCGGCGACTTCGAGACGCACCCCGGCAAGAATCGGAAGCGCGCCGCCTCGAGCTGAAACCGCTCGGCCAGCAATAGCCAGGGTCTCGGCCAACGTGTCGCGTTCACAGCGAAACTTCACGGTGTTGTCCTTGTAGTTGAGTTGATGAAAGAAGAGAAGCGGTAATAGGTCCTGTGGATTGGGGACAAGACCCCGATTCCGCAGGTGAGGGGCTATGCGGCTGTCCTACCGCAATCCCCAGGATCGCACAGGGGTGTGTCGAAAACGGCGTAGTGCGGTCGGCCGTGGAATTCGTCCACCGAACGCGCGCGGCTGAATCACAACGTCATCCACCGGACTTGATGCGGTGGATGAGCTCGGTGACTTGGTCGTAAATCTGGCGGCGTTCCTTCATGAGTCCGCTGATCTTCTCGACGGCATGAATCACGGTCGTGTGGTCGCGGCCGCCGAACTCGCGCGCGATGGCGGGATAGCTGAAGTCGGTCAACTCACGACAGACGTACATGCCGACTTGGCGCGCAGTGACCAGCGGTCGCCGGCGGTTCGTGCCGCAGATGTCCTCGATGCTGAAGCCGAACGTGCTCGACGTTGCTTCGAGGATGAGCTGTGGGGTGATCTGACGTGGTTGGTCGCCCGAGATGATGTCGGCGAGCACCTTTTCGGCCAGGTCGAGTGTGAGGGGCTCGCGGTTGAGGCTGGCGAAGGCCGACACCCGGATCAACGCACCCTCAAGTTCCCGGATGTTGTCCTTCACGTGCGTCGCGATCAGCTCGAGTACGTCGTCGGGGATGTGCGTGCGCTCGCCCTCGGCCTTCTTGCGGAGGATCGCCAGGCGGGTCTCGAGGTCGGGTGGCTGGACGTCGGCGATGAGGCCCGACATGAACCGGCTCTGCAAGCGGTCCTCGAGGGTGGCAATCGACTTGGGTGGGCGGTCCGACGTGATCACGATCTGTTTGCTGGCGCCGTAGAGGTGGTTGAACGTGTGGAAGAACTCCTCCTGGAGGCCTTCCTTGTTCTCCATGAACTGGATGTCGTCGATCAGCAGGACGTCGCACTCGCGGTAGCGGCGCTTGAACCCGATCGTGGTGTTGGTGCGGATGGCGTCGACGAACTCGTTCATGAACGTCTCGGTCGACACGTAGCGGACGCGGCGGCCCGGGAAGTTGGTGAGTACGTAGTTCCCGATGGCGTGGAGCAGGTGGGTCTTGCCCAGGCCTGTGTCGCCGTGGATGAACAGCGGGTTCCACGAGCGGGCCGGGTTCTCGGCCACCGACAGGGCAGCGGCGTGGGCGAACCGGTTCGTGTTGCCGATGACGAAGGCGTCGAAGTCGTAGCGCGGGTTCAGCGGTGCGTCGGCGACCCGTCCAGGCGCGGGATTGACCGCCCGGGCCTCGGCAACCGGCGCATCGGGCCGCCGGTCGGCGTCGTTGTCGAAGGAGCGGGCCACGGCGTCGGCAAAGCTCGGCCCCGGCGTCGTCGGCGCATCGGTGCGCACGTCGATGCGGATTTGGACGGGATTTCCCACCGCAGCGGCCACGGTTTGCTCGACCAGGCCGAGATATCGGTCCTCGAGCCGTTCCTTGACCAGCGAGCTCGGCACCGCCAGCACGAGCCGCTCGTTGTCGGCCGACACAGCCTGGATGTCGTCGAACCACGTGCGCCACGTTGCGTCCGAGACCTGCACTCGGAGCGCGTCAGCGCACGTATTCCACAGGGGTACTGCGTCCGTCACCAGCGTCTCCGCCTTCCCCGACTACGTCGGTCCACAATCCAGTCCACAACTGTGGAAAACCGTCCATGTCCGCCGCCCGCAGGCTCGCCCCGGGGAAGGAGGACGAAAGGTTGCCGGCAGGCCAACTAACCGAAGAAGCGACGGTAGCACCGGGTCTGCAAGGGGTCCACGGTCGGGTCAAAGAGAGCCTGTGACCAGCACAAATGCTCGTTCGGCGCGTGTGGGACGCCCTGGGTTGCCGCTGGGTCGGGCGGCCTCTACCCTTAGGCGCAAACCGGGCCCGGCCCGGCGTCTCTTTCCACAGCCGCTCAAGCCCTGTCAACCACGCCACGGACGGGGCGATCGGCACCTTTTGTTCCGTGGTGGGGCCGAGGAGGCCATGAGTGAAACGCACGTTCCAACCCAATACTCGCCGTCGGGCGAAGAACCACGGGTTCCGTCATCGAATGTCGACGCGCGCCGGTCGCGCCATCATCAGCGCCCGTCGTCGCAAGGGCCGTACGAAGCTCAGCGCCTGACCGTCAGCGTCTGGCGGCTTCGGGGCCGCCACAACATCGAATCCGTCCGGCGGGCTCGCCGGTGCAGTAGCGGCCCGGTCTGGGTGCGCTTTCTCCCCAATTCGGACAGCGGGACGCCACCGGAGATCGGCTACGCCGTCGGCCGGGCCGTGGGCGGCGCAGTTGTCCGTAACCGCCTGCGCCGGCGCTTGCGCGCGGTGATGTTCGCCGCGCCCGAACTTCGACCCGGCCGCTACCTGCTGGGCGCCGGTCCCGAAGCGGCCGATCTGTCGTTTTCGGCACTGGCCGCCGCGACCCACGCCTGTCTCCGCGCTGCAGGCGCGCTACCCGGGACATGACCGCGGTCGCTCGCGCCGAGCTCCGGCTGATCGCGCTCTACCAGCGACTTCGCGCTGGTCGGCCGTCGCCGTGCCGCTACTGGCCGAGCTGCTCGTCTTACGCCATGGAAGCGATCGAGCGCCACGGCGCTACCCGCGGCTCCTGGCTGACCCTTCGACGCCTCTCGCGTTGCCGCCCGCTCGGCGGCCACGGCGTCGATCCCGTTCCAGAATAAGGAAAAAGAGATGGATTTCCTCTTCAATGGCCTCGCTGGCCTCGTAGCGTTCTTCTACTCGCTGACGCACGACTACGCGTCCGCGATCATCCTCCTCACCGTCACGGTGATGCTCGTGTTGGCGCCGCTGACGTGGAAGGGCACCCGCTCCATGTTGGCCATGCAGCGGCTCCAGCCCGAGATCAAGAAGCTCCAGGCGAAACACAAGAACGACCGCCAGGCCCTCAACGAGGCGATGATGGCGTTCTACAAAGAACACCAGGTCAACCCGGTCGCCGGGTGCCTTCCGCAGCTCTTGCAGTTCCCCGTGTTGATCGTGATGTTCAACGTGATCCGCGGCCTCACCAAGACCGTCGATGGCCACGCAGCGCCCAAATACATCTCCCACGCGACCGACCTGTACTCGGCGCTGAGGGAAGCCGGCGGCCACATGATCTCGGTCGGGATGGACCTCTCCCGGACTGCTGCGCAGAGCAAGGGCAGCGACGCCATCCCGCTCTACATCCTGATCGGGCTCGTGGTGGCCTCCAGTTTCTGGCAGAGCCGGCAGATGACGGCGCGGAATCCGGCGGCGTCGACCAACTCGCAAATGCAGATAATGCAGCGGGTCTTCCCGGTGATCTCCGGCGTGATCTCGCTGAACCTCCCGGCCGGCGTCGTCCTGTACTTCCTCGTGTCGAACCTGTTCCGGATCGGCCAGCAGGCGCTGATGTACCGCCTCGACCCGACGCTCAACGCCGAGGTCAAGAAAGAGGTCAAGGAGATCGACGTCAAGGCCGACGAGATCGAGCGCCGGCACCAGACCGACGGCGGATCCCGCCCGGCGAACGGCAGCGCGCCGGCCTCGCGTGTGACGACGAACGGCGCTCGCGGCAACGGCGCTCGACAACCGGGCCGACCAAACAGTCGAAAAGCCCGTAAACGGCGCTCGAGGAAGCGGTAGCCGGCGATGGAATGGGTCGAGACGACGGGCCGCACCGTCGAAGAAGCCAAGGACGCCGCGCTGGATCAGCTGGGCGTCGACGAACAGGACGCCGAGTTCGAGGTGCTGGCCGAGCCCAGGGGCGGTTTGTTCGGTCGCCTCCGGGCTGAAGCCAGGGTCCGGGCGCGCGTGCGCCCCACCAGCCCGCGATCAAAGGACGACCGGCGCGAGCGCCGCCGCCGTAGTGGCAGCAAAACCGAGGGCGAGAAGGCCGAGCCCCGTCGCCGCAACGGTGGCGGGGGCGCCGCCGCCGCTGCCGGCGGAGGCGGGCGGGCTCGTGAGCCCCGTCGCAGGAACGAGGGTGCCGGCGCGCCGGCCAGAGCGGTGGCGACCGTGCCTGAGCGGGCGTCGGCTAGGCAGGGCAACGGGGGTTCGCAGACACCACGGGAGGTACCGGAGATGACGTTGATGGAGCAGGCCGAGGTCGGCAAGGGCTTCCTACAGGGGCTGGTTACGCAGTTCTCGTCGGCGGCCACGGTCGCCATCGAGCCCGTCGACGACGACACGATCCGGCTGGCCGTCGAGGGCGGCGAGCTCGGGCTGCTCATCGGGCCGAAAGGCCAAACGCTCCAGGCCATCCAGGAATTGGTAAGAACGGTCGTCCAGCGGCACACAACGAGCCGCGAGGGTTGGCTGGTGGTCGACGTCTCGCAGTACCGGCAGAAGCGGGAGGCGGCCCTTGACCGATTCGCGAAGAATGTTGCAGAACAGGTGCTGCAAACGGGCCAGCCCAGCGTTCTCGAGCCGATGAGCCCGGCCGACCGCAAGGTCGTCCACGACGCGATCAACGACGTTGCCGGCGTCATGACCCGGTCGCAGGGCGAGGAGCCGCGCCGATCCGTGGTCATCGCTCCCGACGACGCCCCAGCCTGAGCGGCTCACTCGCCGCCGCCCTCACCGAGGCCCAGCGGCTCGGTTTTCTCGGTCCGGCGTCGATCGCCGAGCACACCAGGCACGCGCTGGGGTTCGCGGCGCCCATCAGTCCCCCGCCGGCCCGGGCACTTGACCTCGGTAGCGGCGGCGGCGTGCCTGGCCTCGTCCTGGCTGGGCACTGGACGGCGACGGATTGGGTGCTCCTCGACAGCGAGCGCCAGCGCTGCGACTTCCTCGAGACGGTGATCGCCGGACTGGGTTGGGGGTCACGGGTGGTCGTCAAGCACGCTCGGGCCGAGGATGCCGGGCGGGATCCACGCCTGCGAGGCCGGTTTGATCTCGTTACCGCCCGTAGTTTCGGCCCGCCGGGCGTCGTTGCCGAGTGTGCCGCACCGTTCTTGCGCCTAGGCGGGGAGCTGGTGGTGTCTGACCCGCCGACCGGCGCGGACGATCGGTGGCCCGCTGCGCCACTCGCCATGCTTGGCCTCGCCGTGCGGGTGCACACCGCCGAGGACCCGCATCTGACCGTGCTTACACAGGCGGCGGCGTGCCCGGAGCGTTTTCCCCGGCGCCCGGCGCCGATTGCGAAGCGGCCGCTGTTCTGAACAAGAAGCCCGGATACCGCTCGAGCATGGCGTTGAACCGAGCGTAGACGCGCGCACTGTGCTCGGGCCCGAGCCTGGCGGCCAGGAGCGGCACGAGCACGTCCCGGAGATAGGCGCCCCGCGCCATCCACTGGTAGTAGCGCCGGCCGCTGTGATCGTAGGGCCCGTACAACCGCCCGCCGGGAAAGCGATCGATGAGCCAGCGGAACACCGCCTCGTGGTCGGTGTGCATGCGAAGCGTGATTTGGGGCTGACGGCCGTCGCCACCGAAGTGGCCCTCCCCAACGAGTAGCCCGACGAGGACGCCGATATCAAACTCGCTCGGTCCGTCCACGCCCGGTTCCTCCGTTGGTTGTTGTTTCACCGTAAGGATACACGTGAAACATTCGGCGGTCCTTGACCCCCGCCCCGTGACGAAGCACGATGGGTAGGTGAGCGACCCCGACGCGGGCGACATCTCGCGAGACGTCGAACCCAGTCTGCTCGACCGCGGGCGCGCGATCTTCGATCGTCTACGCACCCCCGAGACCGAGCCTGTGGCTGAGCCCGAGCCGACCGAAGAGGCAGCCGAGCCGAAGCCCGAGGAACACGCGGCGCCCGAGGCCGTACCGGCGCCTGCACGCGAGCCCGCCGTGGCCGAGGCGGAGCCGGTCACCGTGCCTGAGCCCGTGCCTGAAGCTGCGCCGGAGCCGGTAGCCGACGCGCCGGAGCGGGTCGCGACCCACCGACCCTCGGGGGTCGCCGAGGCGGCGCTCTCGCGCACACTGCCCCGTGTTCTGGCGGTCGCCAACCAGAAGGGCGGCGTGGGGAAGACGACCACGGCGGTCAACCTGGGCGCCGCCCTCGCCGAACTGGGGTACCGCGTCCTGGTGATCGACCTCGATCCACAGGGGAACGCGACGACCGGCCTGGGCGTGAACCCGCGCAATCTCGAAAATTCGATATACGACGTGCTTCTTCATGATGTTCCGATGGAGGACTGCATCGAGCCGACGGCGCTGCGCAACCTCTTCGTGGTCCCCGCGACGATCGATCTGGCCGGCGCCGAGATCGAGCTTGTGCCTGCGTTCAGCCGTGAACTGCGCCTGCGGCGGGCAATCGAGGCGCAGGGGACCGACTTCGACTTCACGCTGATCGACTGCCCGCCGTCGCTCGGCCTTATCACCGTCAACGGGTTGGCGGCCGCGACCGAGGTCATCGTGCCGATCCAGTGCGAGTACTACGCCCTCGAGGGTCTCGGCCAGCTACTGCGCAACGTCAATCTCGTGCAGCACAACCTCAATCCACGCCTGGAGCTCAGCGCGATCATCCTGACCATGTACGACGGGCGCACCAAACTGGCCGACCAGGTCGCCAACGAGGTGCGGGCCCACTTCGGCGAGAAGGTGTGCCGCAATATCGTGCCTCGCACGGTGCGGCTTTCCGAGGCGCCGTCGTTCGGGCAGCCGATCATCGTCTTCGATCCGACGTCCCGAGGCGCCATCGCCTACCGGGAACTTGCGAAGGAGGTCAGCGGTGGCGCGCCGCAGCGGATTGGGTAAGGGCCTCCAGGCCCTGATCCCCACAGAAGTCGTAGTTGACGGGGTTTCGCTCCTCCAGGAGTTGCCGATCGGCGCCTTGCGCCCGAATCCGCGTCAACCCCGCGATCACTTCGATGAGGAGGCGCTGGCCTCGCTGTCGGCGTCGATCAAGGAGTTGGGCGTGCTCCAGCCCGTGCTCGTGCGTCCGGTCGGGGACGACTACGAGCTGGTGGCCGGCGAGCGCCGCTGGCGCGCCGCCAAACGGGCCGGGCTCCAGACGATCCCCGCCATCGTGCGGGACACAACCGACGACGCCAGCCTCGAGCAGGCGCTGGTCGAGAACCTCCACCGGGCCGATCTCAACCCGCTCGAAGAAGCGGCGGCCTATCAGCAGCTGCTCGAGGACTTCGGCATCACGCACGAAGAGCTGGCGGCGCGCATGGGTAAGAGCCGTGCGGCGATCAGCAACACGCTGCGCCTGTTCCAGCTACCCGCAGGCATCCAGCGGCTCGTGGCCGACGGCCAACTATCGGCCGGCCACGCCCGAGCGCTGCTGGGCACGCCGGACCGGGCGTTCCAGGAGTCACTGGCCAAGCGGGCGGTGGCCGACGGCTGGTCGGTGCGAGCCGTTGAGGAGGCCGTGCGTGCTCGGGGCGGCGACGTCAGCGAGGGTGATGCCGCGCCGTCAGGCGGCCCACCGGTATCGGCCAAGCGCCTGCGGCCGCCCGGCCTGCTCGAACTCGAGGAGCTGCTCGCCGGTTTTCTCGACACGCGCGTGGGCGTGACGATGGGTCCGAAGAAGGGCAAGGTCGTCATCGAGTTCGGTGACCTCGAAGACCTCGAGCGTATCTACCGGCGCATGACCGGACCCGCGAACCCTTGAGTCAACATCGAGAGTTTTGCGCCTCAACTCTCGATCCACAGCCTGTGCAACACCCTGTGTACAGGCCTTAATTCACGCCTAGAACGCGTCGTCCAGGGCCCGCTGCGCTAGCTGAGGTGCGGGTGCAACTCTTGCAGGAGCTGCTGCTTGCCCTTGGCGCCGATGATCCGGGCCTGAGGCTCGCCGTCCCGGAAGAGAATGAGGGTGGGGATGCTCATGACCTCGAACCGGCGGGAGATCTCGAGGTTCTCGTCGATGTTCAGCTTGACGACGCGGAGCCCATCGCTCTCACTGGCAATTTCTTCCAGTATTGGGTGGATGAGCTTGCACGGGCCACACCACTCCGCCCAGAAGTCGACGAGCACGGGGCCATCGGCGCCCTTGATCTCTTCATCGAAGGTTGCGTCGGTGACGTCGGTGATGCCGGCAGCCACGGGAACTCCTTAGCTCAGGGGGTGTGCACGACTGTAACGGCGGACTGTGCAGCCCTATTCCGCGTGGGCGTCTTGTTCGGCGAGCCAGCGTTCGGCGTCGATGGCGGCCATGCAGCCCGAGCCGGCGGCGGTGATGGCCTGGCGGTAGACGTGGTCCTGCACGTCGCCGCAGGCGAACACGCCCTCGACGTTCGTCCAGCTGCCGTGGCCGGTTGTTTGGAGGTACCCGGCGTCGTCCATGTCGAGGATGCCGCGGAAAATGTCGGTGTTGGGCAAGTGGCCGATGGCCACGAACAGTCCGTGGAGGGGCAGGACGTGCTCAGCGTCGGTGGCCACGTTGCGCACCTTGATGCCCTCGACAGAGATCTCGCCGAGCACGTCGGTGACCACCGAGTCCCACAGGAACTCGATCTTCGGGTTGGCGTGGGCCCGGTCCTGCATGATCCGAGACGCCCGCAGCTCCTTGCGGCGGTGAATCAGCGTGACCTTGGTGGCGAACTTGGTGAGGAACAGGGCCTCTTCGAGCGCCGAGTCGCCGCCGCCGACGACCGCGATCTCGAAACCACGATGGAAGAAGCCGTCGCAGGTGGCGCACGTCGACACGCCGTACCCGAGCAGCCGGGCCTCGCTTTCGAGGCCGAGCGTGAGCGACCGGGCACCCGTCGCCACGATGACCGACCGGGCCAGGACCGTGTCGTCACCGACGTGGACGGTGAACGGGCGCTCGCCCACATCGACGGCCGTGGCCTTCTCGGTGATGAACTCGGCGCCAAAGCGGCAGGCCTGGGCGCGGAAGGCGTGCATGAGGTCGGGGCCCATGATCCCGTCGGGGAAGCCGGGGTAGTTCTCGACCTCGGTGGTCAGCATGAGCTGCCCGCCGGGCTGGTCGCTGGTCGACGAGGGCTCGCCTTCGATCACCAGCGGCCGCAAGCTGGCCCGCGCCGTGTAGATCGCCGCGGTCAGGCCAGCCGGACCGGAACCGATGATGACGACGTCTCGAATGTCGGGCACGGCGGCTCGCTAGGGCTTCTCTTTGCGGCCACGCTCTGCGACACGCAGGGCGATCAACCCCGCGACGCTGAACGCAATTCCGACCGCGAGGTGGGCTCGCCACACGCCGCCCGGGATCCACACGTCGACGAACCGCACCGCCGCGATCGCCAGCAGCACCGCCACCGCGGTGCCCATGGCGGCGACGACGAGCCCGTAGACGATGCCGCGGGCGACGGTCGTGAGCGGAACGGTCGTCTTGTCGCGGATCGCGTCGACGACATCGACGACCTTGTCGGCGGCTTGGGCCGGCCAGTCCGGCGAATGTGGCTCGAGGGGACCGGCCATGGCGCGAACACTAGCGTTGGGTCTTCATGCGGCCAGCCCTTGCGTTGCTCGCCGGCGCGGCAACCGCGGCGTTCGGCGCAGTCGTCCTCGGCGAGTACCAGCTCACCGGACTTACCGGCGTGATCGCCGGCGCGTTGTTCGGTCTCGCGGTGGCCGAGATCATGCTCACCGTCGGCGGCGCCGGCCTGGCCCGTCTCCTCACGCCCGCCCTCGTCGCCGTCGGGCTGTTTTCGGCCGCCGGCCTGGCGTGGGCCGCGTGGATCTCGGCCGGTCACGACTGGAGCTACGTACCCAACGGCGGCTGGATGGGGTTGGCGATCGGCGCGGTCGCCGGGCCGTGGTGGCTCAGGGGCGGCGTTCGCCGCGCGGCGCGCACGACAGCCGCCTAAGCACCTCGTTAGTTGCGGAGGGCGAGCTCGGCGACGTCGAGTTGGTTCTCTCGGCCCGGATCGGTGATCCACAAGAGCACGGCGGCGCCCTTCGTGCTCCCGAGGTTGAAGATGCCGCGGCCGTCGATGTCGTTGCGTTCGGCCACCGGCTTGCCCCAGTCGGCCAGGCGGCTCTTCGGACTGGCGGCGACGTAGACCTTGGCGGACCAGTTGCGACCGGCGGAGTCGACGGTGAGGCTGCTCAGTCGCTGCTCACTGTTGAGGCGGACGATGAGCCCGAGGCCCTTCTTGAGATTGCCGAAGTGCGCGCTCTTGTAGCGCTCGGTGTGCCACGCGGTCGCCCGGTTGCCGTCGATTGCGAAGCGCGCCTCTTCTTCGTTCTCGGTCGGCGGTGTCGCCTCGGGGTCGAACGACTGGATCCCGGCCGCGGTGATGGCGTTGCCGTCCGCGGGGGTCGTGTTCGGCGCGGTGGTGTCACCTCGACCCATCACCCAGGTGACCAACGCCGCCGACAGCGCCGCGAGGGTGATGAACACGATCACCGGCACCCACGTGCGGCGCGGTCGGCGCGCCGCCGGGGTCACGCCCGCGGGTGGTGTGGCCAGCCGGGCAGTGAGTGGTTCGGCGTCGTCGGGGCCGAGGTCGAGAGCGGCGAGCGAGCGCCGAAAGTCGAACGCGCTGCGGAAGCGGTTGCGCGGGTCGGACGCGAGGGACTTGAGGGTGAGCGCTTCGAGCGGCTTGGGGATCCCGGCGCGCAGCTTGCGAGGCTTGATGATCTCCCCGCCCGGCTGACGGTTGGGCGGCTGGTCGCACAGCATCTCGTACAGCACCTCGCCCAAGGCGCGGACGTCTTCGGCCGGGCCGCCGCTGGTCCCCGCCGGCGGGATGCCGAAGTCGGCGACCTTCACCCGCGTGCCGCCGATGCCGTCGTCGCAGAGAAAGATGCTGGCCGGGGTCACCGCGCCGTGAACCAGGCCGGCGCGATGCCCGTGTTCGAGTGCGGCGGCGACCTGATCAGCGATGTCGGCTGCGTCGGGCGGTGGCTTGGGTCCGTCGGCGGCCAGCGCGTCGGCAAGTGATCGTCCGCGCACCAGTTCGGTGACGACGTAGACGGTTCCCTTCTCTTCACCCGTGTCGTAGGTCGCCACGACATTGGGATGGGCCAGGCGCGCCGCGGCCACCGATTCCTGCCGGAAGCTGGCGCGGAACGTCGAGTCCTGCGCGAGGGCGGTGTGCAGGACCTTGACGGTGACCGGCCGGGTGAGGACCGTGTCGTGGCCCTCCCACACATCGAGGCGCTCGTTGCGCTCGATGAGCTTTTGGAGTCGGTACCGCCCCCCGATGACGCGCGCCGACGTTTCGATTACGTCACCGTACGGGGTTAGCGGGGGAGGGTGAAGGCAACGCCGATGATCCGCGGACCGGAGTGCGCGCCGATCACCGCGCCGATGTCGCCGACGATGACCTCGTCGCGCGGCACGATGCCGGCGATCGTGTCGAGGAACTCGTCGACGTCGGGCGCGTCACCATGCAAGACGGCGAGGGTCTCGATCCGCTCGTGCTCGCGCAGCTTCTCGGCGAGGTAGGCGAGGGCCTTTGAACGCGTGCGTTGCCGACCTTCGGGCTCGACCTTGCCGTCCCGGACCTCGATGATCGGCTTGATCGAGAGCATCGATCCGAGGAACGCCTGCGCCCCGCCGATGCGCCCTCCCTTCTTGAGATTCTCGAGCGTGTCGAGGGCGCCGAGGACGCGCGTGCGCGGGACGCAGTCGATCGCCGCGCCGACGACGTCTTCCATGCCCTTGCCGGCGACCGCCAGCTTGGCGGCGGCGACCGCCACGAGACCCTGGCCCATGCTCACCGACTTCGAGTCGACGATCTGGACCGGCAGCACGTCTTTGACGGCCTGGGCGGCCAGCTCCGCTGCCTGGCCGGTCGCCGAGAGGTCGCCGGAGATCGAGACGACGACGATGCCGTCGGCGCCCGCGGCGGCCAGGCGGCGGTACGCGTCCTCGAAGCTGCCCGGCGAGGGCGCGGCGGTCTCGGGAAGCAGCGGCGAGTTCGCGCACCGAGCCCAGAACTCAGACGGCGAGAGGTCGCGGCGGTCGACGAACTCGTCATCGCCGAACCGGATCGTCAGCGGGACGATCTCGATCCCCAACTCCTCGGCGAGACCCGCCGGCAGGTCTGAAGCGCTATCGGTGACGACGCGAATCCCGGCCACGATGATTCCTCTTTTCAGTTCGCCGGCTGGCGGCGGACGGCGAACAGGGCAGTGAGTTCCTCGACGTGCAACGCGCGGGCCACGAGGCCGTAGACGGTAACACCGACGCCAACGCTGGCTCCGACCCGCAACAGCAGGTGGAGGTTACGGTCGCCGCCGACCAGCGCGGAGGTGGCCGCCACCGCGCTGGTCATCACCAACGTGGCGACGACCACGCGCTGGAGCTGGCTCACGGCGGCGCGCGTGGCCAGCCCGCCGCACGTCCGGCTGAGCCGCCACCACGCCACGACGGCGGCGATCGAATAGGCCGCGCCGAACGACAGGGCCAGACCCTCGACGCCGAGGCTCGGGTGCAAGGCGACTGCGAGCACGACGTTGATCGCGTTCTCGAGGGCGTACATGAGGAACATCGACCGCGTGTCCTGCATGGCTTGGAAGCCGCGCATCACCAGTAGGTACGCGCTGAAGCCGGGTAGGCCTACGGCGAAGAGGGCGAGGGCTGCCGCCGTCTTGGCGGCCGAGGCCGAGTGCAGCGCGCCGTACTCAAGCGTGAGCCGGATGATCGGGCGGGCGAGGACGATGTACCCGGCGGCCGCGGGGATGATCAACGTCGAGATCGCGGTGAGCCCCCGCGCGATGCGATGGCGGAAGGCGGCCAGCTCACCGCGCGTCCATTGCGCGGCCAGCTCGGGGAGGAGCGAGTCCATCACCGACACCGCGATCACGCCGTGAGGTAGGACGAAGAACATGTAGGCAGCGAGGTAGATGGACACCGCCCCGGCGCGCTGGTTCGCCAGTGCGAGCGCGACGTAGAGCGCGATCTGGTTGGCCACGACGACACCGAACGTCCAGAACGAAAGCCGGATGACCGTCCGCACCGCCTCGTGCCGCGGCTCCCACACCCACCGAACCTTCCGGAAGCCGGGCGCCTGGATGGCGGCCTGGATGGCGACGCCGGCGGTGGTGCCCAACCCGAGCAGCGCGAGTGCGCCGGCGTTGTGGCGGATCGCGCCGAGATCCAGCGAGTGGACGACGTGCGGGAACGCGAGCAGCACCCCGATCACGACGAGGTTGTTGGCGACGGGCGAGAACTTCGGGTTGGCGAAGCGGCGCCGGGCGAGCAGCAGCGCGGTTGTCACGGTGATCGCGCCGTAGAACGCGACCTGCGGCGCAAACCAGCGCAGCAGCGTGGTCGCGACCGCGCCTTCGTCGGCCGCCGACGCCTCGTGGTTGAACGCCGTGTAGAGGTGCACGATCGCGGGCGCGGCCAGCGCGAGCAGCGCCGATACGGCGACGACGACCGCGAGCGCGAACGTGACCACCGCCGAGACCGCGTGCCACGGATCGTCGTCGGTCTCGAGCCGCTCGACGAAGACGGGCACCAACGTGGCCGACAGCACGCCACCGAGCACGAGCTCGTAGACGATGTTGGGTGTGACGTTGGCCAGGTTGTACGCGTCGGCCAGTCGGTGGAACCCGACCGCGTAGGCCAGCGCGAAGACCCGCCCAAACCCGGTGATGCGCGACAACGTGGTGCCGACGACTTGCTGCGCAGTGGCGCGGCTGAAGTCGGCTCCTTCGGGCGCGGCGCGACTCACGGTCGGCGCGCCCGCCGGGCTTGCATGATGTGGCGGCCCCACCACGCGATGAGGAAGCACAGCGCGCCGACGGACAGGTACACGCCGACGCGCGAGCCAGCCCGCGATCTGATCGTGAAGCGGCCGGTCGACAGCACGACCTTGCCGTCGGGCGACTTGAGTGACACTTCGAGCGGGAAGGTTCCCGACGCGCGGGCCTGCACGGTGAACATCGTGGTGGTGTTGCGTCGGGTCAGGTCGATGCGCGCCGTCGACCCCGCGGGGAACTGGAGGCGATCGCTACTGAGTTGCACGATCACGCGCACCGGGAACGCCACGTCGCGCAGGATCGTCACCGGGATCCTCGCCCGCCGGTCGTTCAGCGTGATGGATTGATTTGTCGGCACTCGGATGCCGTGCAGCTGCTTCTTGATCTCGTTGTCCACCGTCGCGAGGTAGTCACTCCGCTGCCGGGCTCGGAGGTCGGCCGACTGGCCGGTGAGCACGCGTTCCTCCAGGCCCGTCACCGTGGCGTTCTCCCCGATCGCGAGGTCGCTCAACTCGACGAGGTCGCGTCGCGCTCGTCGGAGCTCGGTGGCCGGCAGCGTGGCGGAGGACGCGGGTGTCGCCGCGTCGCGCAGCAGCGGCGTCCGGCGGGCCGAAGCGGTGGCCGGCGCGACGCTGGCGAACAGGCCACTGGCGTCGACCGGCGCAAGCACCGGGCTCGACCGCAGTCCTTCGAACACCGGGGCGAGGAACTCGGCCGAGGCGCGCCACCCCGGCGGCGGCAGGGCGACAACGCCGCGCGCCACGCCCGGGCTGTCGAAGTACAGAACGGCGAGGTCGGCGAGCAGGTTGTGGGCGGCGAGGATGGCCGGGGTCTTGCTGTTGAAGTGGATTGCCAGCCCGTCGTCGGCCAGCGCCGCCGGCAGCCGGTGCCCGCTGCGCCCGCGCAGCTGGAACGGCTGGGTCAACGTTGTGCGAAGGCCAATCGGCGCCAGGGCGCGTTCGCGCACGATGGCGCGGACGGCGTGCGCCGCCTCGAGGCGGTTGACCGTCGCGTCGTCGAGGCCATCGTCGACGACCGCGATACCGGTGTCCGGTGGCGTGCCCAGCACCGACGTGAGAACAGCGAGGCCGTGGGTGCGCTGCGTCGCTTCCTCGCTCTCGAAGCCGCTGGCGAAGGCCGGTTCGGCGAGGCGGACGTAGGGCCCGGCGAGGATCTGGCGGGTCGCGGTGGCGCGGACCAGGGCGGCGACGGTGTTGGCGTCCTCTGGTCGATCGCTCAATGCGAGCGCCTGCACCGTCTCGGGTTGGGGCAGGAGCGTCACCGGCACGTCGGCGTACGTCTCGGCGGTCGCGGTGACGGCGCGCAGGCTTGTCGACCACGCCGCCGTCATGCGGCGCGCGCCATCGGCTTGCAGCGTCGGTGGCGCGGCGAGCGGGAGGATCAGCGACGTCGCCAGCTTCGGCCCGGTGATCGCGTCGGGCAGGTTGATCATGTGCGTCGTGAACTGGGCGACGCGCGCGCCGCCGCCCAGGCCTCGCAGCTCGACGACAACGGGGTACACACCCGCACCGCGCAGACGAATGCGGAACGGATCGCGCGCCTGGGCCGGGTCTTGGATCGGCAGACGAACGGTGATCGCACCCTCCGCGTCGGCGGAGAGGTCCGACAGTGGGTCGGCCTTGACGCTGACGGCCGAGCCGCGCACGCGATCGTTGATCGTCTCGTCGAACGCCGAGCGACTCCCGACCGCCGGGTACACCGTCACCGCGAGTTCGAGATCGTCGGTCGACTTCGTGGTCACCGCGAGTCGGAGGGCGAACTCGGCGCCTTGGGTTACCCACGCGGTCTGCCCGAGCAGCCGAACCGTGCCGGTTGGGGCGGCGGCGCGCACCGGCGGTGTCATCAGCAACCCCAGCGCGATCGAGGCGACGAACGCTGTCGCGATTGACGTCAGTCGCCGCACGCGGCCTCGAGCACCGACAGACCGACCGGCTCGGGCCGGAACCCGAGCCGGGTGTAGAGAGCGAGCGCGGCCTGGTTGCCGTGCTGCGTGTTGACGAGGGCGCGGTTCACGCGCCATCGCCGCAGCCACCACAGGCCGTCGACGACTAGGGCGGCACCGAGTCCGTGGTCCCGAGCGTTCGGCGCCACCGCGAGCCGCTGGAGGTAGCCCCGCCGGCCGGCGCGGCCGGTGATGGCGTAGCCCACGACGTGGTCGAGCGGGTCGTGGGCCACCCGGAACCGGACGTGGGGCGTGGCGGCGAGCGTGTCGGTGAGCCCGGCGTCGTCGAGCCGCCAGAACGGCGTGAAACTGACGTCGTCCACTTGCAACACCGCGGCGTGGTCGTCGCTTCGGGCCCGGCGCAGGGACGACTTCGGGCGCGGAGGAAGGGCGCGCAGGTCGTGAGCGAGGAGGTGCAACTCCTCGGCGATGGCGAAGCCCGCGGCCAGGAATCCGGCTTGCTCGGCCGGCGCCAGGGCACCGGTGACAACGCGGCGGTAGCCGCGGTCGGCCAGGACGGAGAGGCAACGTCGCACGAACGCGGCCGACGGGATCGGGGCGTCGGGTACGGGCGTGAGGAGCGCGACGAGCTGATCGCCGCGCCACGGCCCGGTACGCGCCCGTTCGGCGCCGACGGCGATGACGTCCCCGGCCATCGCGCCATTCTGGTCGCCGTAACGTGGCGGGCGTGGCCGTCCTGTTGGGCACGCACCCCGACTTCTCCGAGCACGTGGCGTCGCGCCGACATCCCGAGAGTCCGGTGCGGCTGGACGCGGTGCTGCGCGGGATCCAAACCTCGCCGGCGGCCGACGCCGTCGTGGCCTTCGCGCCGGAGCCGGCCAGCCGGTCCGACCTTGAGCGGGTTCATCCCGCCGAGCTGCTCGACCAACTCGAAGCGTTCTGCGCCGCCGGCGGCGGGGACATCGACGCCGACACCTCCGCGACCGAACCGTCGTGGGACGCCGCCGTGCGTGCCGCGGGCGCCGGCGTCGACGCGGCGGCGCGGCTCGAGCGCGGAGAGGGCGACGCCGCCTTCCTCGCACTTCGACCGCCCGGCCATCACGCGCTGCCCCGCCGACCGATGGGGTTCTGTCTCCTGAACAACATCGCGGTCACCGCCGCCCACCTCGCCGAGCGAGGCGAGCAGGTGTTGATCGTCGACTGGGATGCGCACCACGGCAACGGGACGCAGGACATCTTCTACGAGGACCCGCGCGTCCTCTACGTGTCGATGCACCAGTGGCCGCTGTACCCCGGCACCGGCCGGATGGAGGAGCGGGGGAGTGGGGTCGGGATGGGAGCGACGTTCAACATCCCGATGCCGGCGCATGCCGACGGTGATGCGTATCGCGCCGCGCTCGACGAGGTCGTCACGCCGCTGGCCGAGGCGTTCGCGCCGACGTGGGTACTCGTCTCGGCCGGGTTCGACGCGCACCGCGCCGACCCGCTCACTGACCTCGATCTCACCGCGGGCGACTACGTCGACCTCACGGCGCGCGTCATCCGACTCGCACCCGCGGGACGCCGCATTGCCTTCCTCGAGGGTGGCTACGACCTCGACGCGCTCGCACTGTGCGGTGGGGTGACGGTCGCTGCGCTGGCGGGGGAAGAGTGGCGCCCCGAGGCGCCGAGTACCGGCGGCGTCGGCCATGAAGTTGTCGCCGCCGCAAAAGCCGCCCTTACCCTGGGCGAGTGACAGCCGTGATCCCCGAGCGCCTTCAGGGCCTCGTCGAGGAAACCGCCGATCTCGCGGCGCGGTTCGCGGCGCGCGGCTTCCGGCTGTACCTCGTCGGCGGCGTCGTCCGCGACGCCATCGTCGGCCGCCTGGACGGCGCGAGTGATCTCGACCTCACGACCGACGCCCGCCCCGACGACATCCAGGCGATCGTCGCCGGTTGGGCCGACGCGGTGTGGACCCAAGGCGCGGCGTTCGGCACGATCGGCTTTCGCAAAGGCGACCGCGACTTCGAGGTCACCACGCACCGCGCCGAGGCGTACACGCCCGAGTCGCGCAAGCCGTCGGTCGAGTTCGCCGACGCGGTGGACGCCGATCTGTCGCGGCGCGATTTCACCGTCAACGCCATGGCCCTCGAACTCACGGTCGAGTCGCCGACCCTCGTCGACCCGTTCGACGGCGTCGCCGACCTCGCCGCCCACGTCCTCCGCACACCGCTGTCGCCCGAGGAGTCCTTCACCGACGACCCGCTGCGAATGCTCCGCGCCGCCCGCTTCATCGCCGGTTACGGACTGGCGCCGCGGCCCGAGGTCCGCGACGCCGTGGTTGCTCTTCGCGACCGGCTCGAGATCGTGTCGCCCGAGCGGGTCCGGGCGGAGCTGGACCGGTTGCTCGTTGTCGAGCGGCCCGGCCCCGGTCTGTGGTTCCTCGTCGAGACTGGTCTGGCCGCCGAGTTCCTTCCCGAGCTGCCCGCGCTCGCGCTCGAGCAGGATCCAATCCATCGGCACAAGGACGTTCTCGCTCACACCATCGCGGTGATCGAGAAGGCGAGCCCGGATCGGATCTTGCGGCTCGCGGCCCTCTTCCACGACGTGGGCAAGCCCAAGACGCGGTCGATCGGCGCTGGGGGCGTGTCGTTCCATCACCACGAAATGGTTGGGGCCCGGATGACGCGCGATCGCATGCGCGCCCTCCACTACTCGAACGACGACATCGACGCGGTCAGCCGGCTCGTGGAGCTACACCTCCGCTTCCACGGCTACAGCGCGGACGTGTGGACCGACAGCGCGGTCCGGCGGTATGTGCGCGACGCCGGGCCGCTCCTCGACCTGCTCAACGAGCTCACGCGCTGCGACTGCACGACGCGCAACGAGAGACGGGCGCGCGACCTCAACCTGCGGATGGACGAGCTGGAGGCGCAGATCGCGGTTTTGCGCGAGCAGGAAGAGCTCGACGCCATCCGTCCCGACCTCGACGGCACGCAAGTCATGGAGCAACTCGACATCAAGCCGGGCCCGCTCGTCGGTGAGGCCATGCGCTACCTCCTCGAGCTTCGTCTCGAGGAGGGTCAGCTCGGCGAAGCGGAGGCCCGCCGCCGCCTCGACGAGTGGTGGGCTACTCGACCTCCGTCGTAGCGACGCGGGCCTTGTTCAACTGCAGGCCAATGCGCGGGGACCTCGCGCGGCATGCTGCAAACTGTGGCAGGGGGCAACGAGACGACTCACCGCGGGTCGCCGGCGTTCGGGCGACGCGCGAGCTGCCGGCGGCAACGGATGTTGGCGACACGCGGCGGGGCCCACGTGCCGGCGCGCCCGGTCGCCTCACCGACGTGCACAACAAATCAACAGGTTGTCCTCTGGCGCCCGGGCCGACCTGTCCGTAGTCTCGGTCGACAATGCGTGGCGCGGCACACCCGAATGGGATGCGCGGCAGCACGCCGGCCTCCTAGGTAGCCTCAACGGGTTCCGGCGCTGGACGCCGTTCGATGGTTGGGGGCGAAGGTGGGAAGAACGCACGTATGTCCATAGCCGAGGATGCAATTGTCTTCGGCTTGACCGGCGCCTTCGGGAGTGGTTGCTCCACGTTGGCCTACGCCCTCGAAACCAAGCTGCAGTTCGCACGAATAAAGCTCTCGGACCTAATCATGGAAGCGTGGCGAGAAGGCGCGATCGCCCGCGGGGAGACCGGTGGACTGGACACGCCGCCACGCGGCGCCCTACAAGACCTTGGAGACGAATACAGAAAGGCAAAGGGTCTGTCGTACTGGCCACAGCACGCGGTCTCGACGCTGGAGTCCAAAGGCGAAGTTGTCGAACGCATCGTGCTCGATGGCATTCGGAATCCAGGCGAGGTGGAGTGGTTACGGCTCCGCTTCAAGCGGTTCTACCTCCTCGCCGTCGACACTCACCCTGACCATCGATGGCAGCGGCTCGAGGGCACGCCCGCGTGGGAAGGCAAGACCCGGGCGGACTTTGACAACGTGAGCGCACGCGACATCGAAGCTCCAGAAGATTGGGGTCAACGTGTTCAGCAGTGCGTCGATTTGGCCGACTGTGTAATCACGAACGACGAAGACGATGTACCGCCAAAGGCTCAAGAGACCCTATTGGCACGCGCGAACGACTTCCTGAGGCTTTGCGGAGAGCCGCATCGTCGCCCCAGCGACGAGGAGTGGTTTATGCACCTTGCCTACTCAACTGCGACTGGCTCCGCTTGCCTGAAACGGAACGTTGGAGCAGTGATCGTCCGGCCCGGACCGTCGCGGATGGTCGCCCTGGACAAACAGGTCGAACGGTTGGCGTCTGTCGTATCTGTGGGATTCAACGAGAATCCGGACTGGATGCAGCCTTGTCACATCGAGTACAAGGCCTGCTTTCGAGACATTTGGCGAAAGGAAACGTGGGAGAAGAAGGCCTACCGGGTGTGCCCTCACTGTGGCGCCGCGATTGGCTCGGTCAAATGGCCATACCGCTGCCCGAATCGAGAGTGCCCTTCGTTTGGGTCGTCACTGCTTGAATCGTTCTTTCCGGAACGTGCGATGACCAAGTGCACCGCGCTTCATGCCGAAGTACGCGCGATCTTAAATTCTCACGGTGAAGATCTCGCGGGTTGCCACCTGTACGCAACGACTTTTCCCTGCTTCTTGTGCGCGGAACAGATTCTTCAAGCCGGGCTTAATCATGTCGTCTATGTGGAGCCGTACCCCGACCGACGCTCGGAACAACTGTTGATCCGGCATGGCGTCTCGGTAAAGAAGTTTGACGGCGTAAAGAGCAACGCGTTCTCGAAGATTTTTGGTCCGTGGCGTGCTGAGGCTGAACGGCAGGCGAGCATGCGGATCGTGAGCTGGTCTGCCTCACCAAATGGTCGATAGATCGTCGAACAAAAAGGAGTTCATTGAATGGCAATAGACCTAACCACTTCTGGTCGGCTCCAAGGTTGGTGCCCCAATTGTGACCTAAGATCTGTGATCGCTACCCCAGAGCGACTTGTGTGTTCATCACCTCAATGCCAATGGGAATCCCCAAGGTCAGATGACATTGAGGATACGGTGTTCTCGGGGCCGCCTCCTCTGACGCGTGACCGTCTGAATCGGCTCAGGGGCGGATTTGGTCTGGAACCAAGCTGAGCCAACGCGCTTTGCTATTTCCGGCTCGAGGCATTCGGCGATTGCTTTAGCGGGGTATGCCCGAAGGACTGCTCGGCGCGCCCGTTGATGACAACAACGACGATGATCGTCACAACGTCTACGACCGGATCGCCGTCAGTGCACGTCTACGGATCCGAGATCGTCGGAATAGTTGCCGGTTTGGTCTCGATAATTTTGGCGTTGGTCGCGATTTGGCTATCAATGAGGTTCTATACGCTCTCCGACGGATCCTCTCGCCGGATCGGCGACGCGACTAATAACCTCCTGAACTCCGTCGATTCGCTGAAGACATTCGTTGACAAGATGTACTCAGATCTCTTCGCCATGACGCGCGAAACGGTCACCGACATGCGTCAGAGTATTTGGCCTAGAACGGACGCGACTGATGACGGGGCTACGGAAGCGCTCAGGGCAGCCACTGAACGTCAAATTCAAGGTGTAAAGGCCGAAGTTGCCAGCGAGATTGAGACACTCGCCCGGCGAGTCGGCTTGGCCGCCGATCGAGTTGAGGAGCTTCGCGCCGATCTCGCTCCGGTATTTAGCCGCGCGCTCGACAAGACGCGCCAGCTTGACGACGAAGAATCGCAGCTCGCCGCGCAGAACTTCGTGCTGGCTCAACTTCAGGACGCACGCGCTAAGGGAAAGCGCGCCATCGCCGAAGAGGTCGTCGTCGTGGGTCGGGAACGCTTCCCGGCGGCGCGGATTGTTGACGCCATCGAGCAGCTCCATGCAGCTGGAAAGATCCTGTGGTCGAGCAAGCAACTCGGCCCCGCGACGGAACTCGTTCTGGTCGATCAGGCTGCCGAGGACGACGAATAACCTGGATCATTGGGGTCGGTCGCCTCGCCGAGTGGTGGGCTACTCGACCTCCGTCGTAGCGACGCGGGCTTGCCAGCGGTCGGGCGCGACCTCGATGAACGGGAAGTCGCGGACGGCGTTGGTGGTGCGGTCCCAGTAGCGGTGCGGGTGATCGGCTGGCGTGAAACACAACACGTGCACGCTCACGCCGTCGCCCGGGCCGGGGTTGCGCACGCGGTGCCAGCCCTCGCCTTCATCGGGGAGGAGATAGGTGATGTCGCCTTGGTGCCAGACGTGGCGTGTCGCTTCGTCGAGGTCGGCCGACTCGCCGTCGTCGCGTGCGCACGCGTAACGCGTCTCCTCGTCACCGCCCTGGAGGTAGCCGATGACGCCCCAACAGCCGTGGTGGTGCACGCCGCTCGACGTGCCTTCCGGGAACACGACAGCCAGCACGTGGAAGCGGCCGGCCGGGTCGGCGTAGAGCAGGTTGCCGACCGCCTCGCCGCCCAATGACTCGCGGCCGGCGGGCGGTATCGGCTCGGCGGCGGCGAGGAGCGCTGCCATCGCGGGCCGCATCGCCTCGGCGCGCGCCCGGTCGGTCGGTAGCGCGGCGTCGTCGAGCGCGGCCTCGACCGCGGCGACCAGAGAAGTGAGCGCTGCCGTCATGACGCGTAGCGTCGCACCGATGGAACGCGTCGCGCTCGCGCACTTGCCCACGCCGCTCGAGCCGATGGACCGCTTGGGCGCGGCGCTCGGGATGGAGCCGGGCGCCCTGTGGGTCAAGCGCGACGACTGCACGGGCCTGGCCGGCGGCGGCAACAAGGCGCGCAAGCTCGAGTACCTCTGCGCCGACGCGCTCGCCCAGGGATGCGACACCTTGGTGACGGGTGGCGGCCGCCAGAGCAACCACGTGCGCATGACCGCGGCGGCGGCGAACAAGCTCGGCCTCCGGTGCACGATCGTGCTGGCGAGCGACCCGCCGTCGCATCCCACCGGCAACCTCACGCTCGACTTCGTGTTGCGCCCCGACATCGTGTGGGGCGGGACGCTCGCGTATTACGAGACGGAGGCCGCGATCGAGGCGACGTGTGATCGTCTCCAGGCCGAGGGCCGTAAGCCGTATCGCATGCCCGTCGGTGGCGCGTCGACGGTGGGGGCTCTCGGCTACGTCACTGCGGTCGACGAGATGCGCGCCCAGCTCGAGGGCATCAGCCTCGTCGTCACGGCTGACGGCTCGGGCGGCACCCATGCCGGTCTCGTCGCCGGCCTCGGCGATCACCGCATGGTGCTCGGCGTCGACGTCGGCACCCGACCCGACCTCGACGAGCAAGTGCCGGCCAAGGCCGCCGCCGCCGCCACGTTGGCCGGACGCCCGGTGCCGGCCGGTGCGGTGATGATCGACCACGACCGCTTCGGCGCCGACTACGGCGCCCCGACCGACGATTGCCGAGAGGCCCTGGATCTGGCGGCGCGTCTCGAAGGCCTCATCCTCGACCCGGTGTATTCGGGCAAAGCCATGGCCGGGTTGATCGCGGCGCGGCGGGAGGACCGCATCCCGGTCGATCAGCGTGTCGTGTTCCTGCACACCGGCGGCATGCCGGCGCTGTTCGCCCACGCCTACGGCGCGTGGGTGCAGTCCGGCTAGTTGCCTTCCTTCCGCGCCCGAACGATGAGGGTGCGGGGGATCATCCGGAAGGCCTCGCGCCAGTGCTGGCTACGCGGGCCGGCCGGAAGCGGCTCGGGCTCGAGGATCGTGTCGACGCGGTAACTCGTGCGCGTCAACCCCATGAACAGATCGCTCAGCGTGTGGTGGTAATCGGTGAAGCCGACACCGTTCCACTCGTAGTCGATTGGCGTCTGGTCGAAGTACGAGCGGCGAACGAGCAGGGGTTCCTCGGCGTCGTCGTCGTCGATGATGTCGTAGGCCGGGTGGGGGAGGCTGAACACGAGCGGCGCGCCGGTCTTGAGGACGCGGTGCACCTGGCGGAACACGCGGCCGAGGTCCTCCACGTAGCCCAGCGCATAGGCGCTGAAGGCAACATCGATGGAGTCAGCGCGTAGGAAGGCCAGGTCGGCCAGGTCGGCTTGATGCAGCTCGACCTTGACGCCTTCCTTCTCGCACAGCCGCCGGCCGAATGCGAGCTGCTCGCCCGAGAAGTCGACGCCGATCGCGATGGCGCCTTGCTTGGCGAACGCGATCGAGCACTGCGCGCCGCCGCAGCCGAGTTCGAGCACTCGCTTGCCCTTCAGATCGCCTAGCAGCCGGAATTCGGCCTCGTTGGCGATGTCGGGTCCGTAGTGAGCGACGTCGGTGGGAAGCCGGGCGCCCGCTTGGTAAGCCGCCGAGTGGCGGTCCCAGGCGGCGGCGTTGTCCGTGGGCACACGAGAATCTTTGCCGATGCGCCTGCTGCGGGTCGCCACCTTCAACATCAAGCACGGCCAGGGACCCGACCAGCGCGTCGACCTGAAGCGCCTGGGCGAGGCCTGCGCACGCCTGGATGCCGACGTCCTCGGGCTCCAAGAGGTCGACATCGAACAAGCGCGCTCCCACGGCGCCGATCTCGTCGACGTGGTGGCGGCGGCAACCCAGATGCACGGCACGTTCGGGCTGGCCGCGACCATGGGCGGCGGCCTCTACGGGAACGCGCTGCTGTCCCGTGACGCGCTAACCGAGGTGGAGACGGTGCCGCTGCCCGGTACTGGTGAGCGCCGCAGCGTGCTGCTCGCGTCGACGAGCGGGGTATCGGTCGCGGTGACGCACCTGTCGGTTAGCAACCAGCACACCCGGCAGGTGCCGGCGGTCCTCGCCGCGCTCGCCGAACGCCCGGCGCCGCGGCTGCTCATGGGCGACTTCAACCACGAGTGGCCCGACCTACCCGGTTACGCGCTCGCCGGTGGCGGCCCGACGTTCCCATCGGGCGTTGCCGAACGGCGTATCGACCACATAGCCGTCGACGGCCTGCGCGTCGTGTCGACAACGGTGGTGCAGCTCGATGTGAGCGACCATCGCGCCCTGGTCGCGACGCTGACTACGGCGTAGCTACTTCTCGTTGGCGAAGTCCTGCACCATCTCGCGCGCCACTTCGTCGCGGAACTGCTGGGGCGGTGACTTCATGAAGTAGGCCGACGGGCCGAGCAGTGGGCCGCCGACGCCGCGATCCATGGCGACCTTGGCGCAGCGCACGGCATCGATGATGACGCCGGCCGAGTTGGGCGAGTCGTGGACCTCGAGCTTGAGCTCGACCGTCAACGGAACGTCGCCGAAGTTGCGGCCTTCGAGCCGGATGAGCGCCCACTTGCGGTCCTCGAGCCACGGCACGTGGTCGGACGGGCCGATGTGCACGTCGCGATCGCCGATGCCCTGGTCGATCTGGCTGGTGACCGACTGCGTCTTGCTGATCTTCTTCGACTTCAAACGCGACCGCTCGAGCATGTTCATGAAGTCCATGTTCCCGCCGAAGTTCAGCTGGTACGTGTGGTCGATCGTCGTGCCGCGGTCTTCGAAGAGCCGGGCCAGAGTTCGGTGCACGATCGTGGCGCCGACTTGTGACTTGATGTCGTCGCCAACGATCGGCACCCCCGCCACCGCGAACTTCTCCGCCCAAACCGGGTCGCTCGCGATGAAGACCGGAATCGCGTTCACGAACGCAACACCGGCGTCGATGCACGCCTGTGCGTAGTACTTCTGCGCCTGCTCCGAGCCCACCGGGAGGTAGGACACGAGCACGTCGGCCTTGGCGTCGCGCAGCGCCTGGGTCACGTCGACCGGCTCGAGCGGCGACTCCTCAGCGACCTGGCGGTAGAACTCGCCGAAGCCGTCGAAGGTTGGTGCGCGCTGCACCGTGACCCCCAACTCGGGGACGTCGCAGAACTTGATCGTGTTGTTCTGGCCGGCGCCGATCGCCTTGCCGAGGTCGATGCCGACCTTGTCGGCGTCGACGTCGAACGCGGCCACGAACTCGACGTCGCCGACGTGGTAGCCGCCGAGCTTGACGTGCATCAGCCCGGGTACGGCCTCGTTGGGATCAGCCTCCCGGTAGTACTCGACGCCCTGGACAAGCGAGCTCGCGCAGTTGCCCACCCCAGCGATGGCTACCCGGACCTTGCTCATGTTTTTGCCTTTCGTTTCGACGAGCGCTCGGCGGCCAGCAGCCGGTCGAGCCACGAGATGTCGTTTTCGGTGAGTTCGGTGGTGCGTTCCGCCAGCGACTCCGAATAGAGGTCGCGTTGGCGGTCGGTCTTGCGAGCGGCCCGCGTGCGGGCGAGGCGTTCGACGAGGTAGGCGCGCCGCCGCTCCAGCAACCCGACCCGATCGTCGGGCGGGAGGAAGCGGGCGAAGGCGAGCCGGAGATTGAACAGGCGGTCGTCGTCGGTGGCGGCGTTGTCGGCGGCCAGCAACTCGGCGAACACTTCCTCGCCGCGCGCGGTGATCCGGTACACCTTGCGACTACGTCCCGACCGGCGGCTTGGCCGGCGCGTGGCACGGAAGGCGGCCAGCTCACCCGCGATCGAACCGGTCATGGGTACCGGCGCCGGCGGCGCATCCTCGGCGGCCACTTCGACCGCGGCGACCGCACCGGCCCGCTCCAGGCGGCCCAAGGCGGGGTAGAGCGAGCCGAACGACACGCTCGACAGCGAGCCAAGCGTGTCGGTGAGCCGCTTCTTGAGTTCGTAGCCGTGGAGATCCTGCTCTTTGAGCAGTCCGAGGATCGCCAGCTCCAGCACGCCGAACACTATAGCCGATATATCGCCCCGATATATCGAGACGGTAACCACGAGGCGACACATCAGCCGTGCGCAGGCGTTACGCGCCAGGGCTACTGTGCGGGACGGTGAGTTTCCGGCCTGAGGCGATCCGCGGTGGCGGGGTGTCGGCCGAGCCGAATCGCGGCCAGGTCGACTACCGGCTGGCCCGGAACGCCGTTATCTCGGAATTCCGCAAGGGCAGGCTCGGTCGCCCCGACGTGTGCGACGCCCACCCGGAACTGGTGCGAGCGGCGCGGGAGATTGGGCGCCCGACGACCGACGAGTGCCCGATCTGCGAGGACGCGCAGCTCGTCCTCGTGTCCTACGTGTTCGGGCCCCGCCTCCCGGCGCACGGCCGCTGCGTGACGACACAGAAAGAACTGACGGTGTTCGCCCGCAAGACGGTCGTGAACACGTGCTATGTGGTGGAGGTGTGTCCCGAGTGCTCGTGGAATCACCTGGCGCGTATCTTCACGCTCGGCGGGCGTCCGGGACCGAGCTCCTAAGGCTCGCGGCCGCCGGCGCGGCGGCGGCACTGTTTCTCTCATCGAGTGGTGACGCGCTGCTCGCGGCTGTCCTCCTCGGCGTTGCCGCGTGCGACGCGGCGGCCGCCGGCCTCGCGGGCGCTGCCCTGACCGCGGCGGTGCTGCGATGGGGCTCCAGTTCGCTGGCGGCGATCGCCGGCGGGCAGGCCGTCCTCGGCTCAGCGGTCGCGGTGGGCCCGCTCACGGGCGCGGTGTCGGCCGCGGCCAGTGGGGTCGCCTTGGTGTTGGCGGCCGAACCCGGCCCAACGGCCATTCCCTTCGGGCTGGCGGCGGCGGCGCTGGTCGCCGGACCGGCGGCCACCTCACCGACCCGGTTCGCGGTCCGCCTGGCCGCCGCGCTGGTCGCCGCGCTGGTCGCGCTGGTCGTGTCGCGTCGCCTCGCCAAAGACCGCCGCCGGGCGATAGCCGCCGGCGCGGCGGCGCTCGCCGTCGTTGCGGCCGTGCTCACGTGAGGGCACCCAGCACCGCGGCGATTGCCGCCGCGGTGAACCGATGGTGGTGGCCGGTGACCGGGATTGGCGTGGCGGCGGTGTGGGTCGGCGTCGTGCTGGCCGACAGCAGCCGCTTCCCACCGCTGGCCGCCGCCGCGGCGGCCGGTACCGCCGTGCTCGCGGCCGCCCCGTCGCTGCCCGTCGCCGGCGTACCCGGCCTCACTGGCGTCGCCGCCCTGCTCGCCCTGCCGTTGGCGGTCGCCGAGGCGGCGCGCGGCGGCAATGCCGCGCCGTTGGGCGTCGCCCTCGGTGTCATCGGCCTGCTCGCCGTGTACGGCGCCGCGCGTGATCGCAGCCCCCTCGTACCGCTGCTCGCGCTCGTGGCCGGGCTCAGCGGCGTGGTGGCCGGGCTCACGCTCGGGTCGGTGGACACCGACCAGATTCGACTGGCCATCACCGACCGACCCTCGGCCGCGGTCGTCGTCGCCGGCGCCGTCCTCGTGCTGGTTGCGATTGATCACCGCACCCGCGCCGAGCGGGCGGTCGTCGCGCCCGTGCTCCTGGCGACGGTGCTGGCGGCCCCCGCCCTCCCGCCGATCGCACTGATCGTCGGTTGGGGTGCGCTCGCCGTCGGCGCCGCGCTGGTTGCCCGCCCGCTGGTCGCCTGCGCCGCCCTCGCGGTTGTCGCCGCCGCCGCCGGCGTCGCCCCCGCAGCACTCTTGCTCGCGGCCGGCGCGGTGCTTATCGCCGTGCTCGACGGCGGCCTCGCCGCCGTGTGCGTGGTGCCCGGCGCGGTCGCGTTGGCCGGGGAGTTGGCGGCGCGGTCCGTCACCGGCGTGCGCGCCACCGCTGCTGTGGTCCTCGCCCTCACCGTCTTGGCCCTGGCGATCCGTTTCGTGGGCAGTGTGCGCGTCGATGGCGGCCGCCCGGTCGGCCTCGTGTTGGCCGCCTGGCTCGTCGTGGCGCCCGGCTCGTGGCGGTTTGCCGGCGCCCAGGACATGCGGGCCTACGACACCGGCGCGCTGCGCGCCGTCGCCGTCGGCGCGCTGGTGGCGCTCGCGGTCCTGTTCCGGCGCGGGGGCGAGGTCGCGGCGCCGGCGGTGCCGGATATCGACGACGCCGACGTCGATCTCCTCACCACACGTCCCGCCGTGGCGTCGGTAGCGGCGACGGCCGCGACGGTGGCCAGCGTTGGGTGGTTGGTAGTGTCCGTCGTCCGCCTGCACTGATGCCCACGAAACCACGCACGCCCCGCAAGCGCCGTCCCACGAAACGCAAGAGCTGGGCCTGGCGGCACCGGCGAGTGATTTTCCTCGGGGTGTTCATCGCGTTTACCGGCCTGGCCGCCGCGGCCTACATCATGATCCGCGTACCGCTGCCGACCGTTGACGTGCCGCAGCAGACGACATTCCTCACCGACGTGGGCGGCAGCCGGCTCGCCTCGCTGTTCGCCGGTGAGGACCGGGTCAACGTGAAGCTCAGCGAGGTACCCGACGTCGTGCAACAGGCGGTCCTCGCCGTCGAGGATCGCAACTTCTTCCGCCACAGCGGCATCGACCCCGTCGGCATCATGCGCGCGTTCGTCAACGACATGCGCAACCGCAGTTCGTTGCAGGGTGGCTCGACCATCACCCAGCAGTACGTGAAGAACACCTACGTCGGCTCCGACCGCACGGTGTGGCGCAAGATCCGCGAGGCCGTGCTCGCTATCAAGGTCGAGCGCAAGCTGAACAAGCGCGAGATCCTCGAGCGCTACCTCAACACGATCTACTTCGGCCGCGGCGCGTACGGCGTGGAGGCCGCGGCACGCGCCTACTTCGGGAAGGACGTCGGTGGCCTCGGCCTCCGCGAGGCGTCGTATCTCGCTGGGCTCATTCGCGCTCCGCAGGTTGCCGACGCGTTGCGCGCGCCGGACGTGGCCAAGGATCGCCGCCACCGCTCGCTCGTTGCCATGCGCCGGGCGGGAATGATCACCGACGCCGACATCACCGACGTCGACGGCACGCCCATGGCGGGCGAGGACGGCTACGTGATCGACCAAGCCAAGCTCGAGCCGCGGATCGTCCGCGAGCAAAGCACCGGCTACTTCGTCGACTACGTGGTGCGCCAACTCGAGCGCGACTACGGCAACCGTGTCTTCGGAGGCGGGCTCATCGTGAAGACGACGCTCGACACGAAGATGCAGGCGGCCGCGTACGACACGATCTACGACTCGAAGACCGGCGTCCTGAACCGGCCCGGTGATCCCGCCGGCGCGCTGGTAGCCGTCGATGAGAACGGCAACGTCAAAGCCATGGTCGGCGGCAAGGACTTCAAGGACCAACAGGTGAACCTCGCGGTGGGCCGTGGCGGCGGCGGCCTTGGTCGCCAGGCCGGCTCGACGTTCAAGCCGTTCCTCCTCGCCGAGGTTGTGCGCGAGGGCTACACGGTGGAGTCGTCGTTCCCCGCGCCGCCCAAGCTCGTCCTGCCCAAGGCCAACAACGGCAAGGACTGGGAGGTCAGCAACTACGAGGACAAGGACTTCGGGGACGAGGTCAACCTCATCGACGCGACCAAGAACTCGATCAACACCGTCTACGCGCAACTCGTGGTCACGTTGGGGGCGGCCAAGTTGAAGTCGATGGCCGAGCAGATGGGTGTGACGTCGCCCTTGCCGGCGGTCAACTCCTTAGTGCTCGGCACCGCCGAGGTGTCGCCGCTGGAGATGGCGTCGGCCTTCTCGACGTTCGGCAATCGCGGTGAGCGGGTGCCGCCGCGCACGATCCTCGAAGTGAAGGCGCCCGACGGCAGCATCCTGTACCGGGCGCCGGCCAAGCCCGAACGCAAACGGGTGCTCACCACCAAGCAGGTCGACGTCGTCAACTTCGTCCTTCGCCAGGTCGTGGAGCACGGGACCGGCACCGGCGCGTCGTTCAACAAGGTCGGCTCGCTCGTCGGCAAGACCGGCACGACCGACGAGCTCGGCGACGCGTGGTTCGTCGGGTCGACGACCAAACTCTCCGCCGCGGTCTGGATGGGCTACCCCGAAGGGGCGAGCCATCACATGGACGACGTGCACGGCCTCAAGGTCAACGGCGGCACGTTCCCGGCGATGATCTTCAAACGGTTCATGCAGTCGGCGACGCGCAATCTCACGCTCGGCTCGTTCCCCGACGTCACCGATTTCCCCGGCAATGTGCTCAAGGGCGAACGCATCCCGTATGACCGGACGACGACGACCACCGGCTCGAGCACGACCCGGCCGGGGACGACCTCCACGCTCCCGGAGGGCCCGACACCCACCGACTTCCCGACGTGGCAGACGACGCCGCCCCGCCCGACCCGGACCGTCCCCGACGAGGGCCCGTCGACGACCAGGAGGAAGAAGAAGAACTAGTCGGCCGGCTCGTGCGGGTACTGGGAGCGGCACGAGAAGCACCACAACTCGGCCTCGTCCACCGTCGTCGACGACCCCGGCGTGTCCCACGACTCGGGGACCACGTACACCCGCCGGACGAGGACGAGTTCGTCCTCGTTGGCCGCACAGTTCTCGCAGGTGGCGTCCACCCGGCTGAAGCTACACTTGCGGTATCCGCCGGCAGCCGTTGTGGCGCTGGACGAAGAGAGGGCGTTTCGAGATGCCTGCTACCACCACGCCGATCACCGTGCCCGACGTTCGTGCCCGCAAGGGCGGCCAACCCCTGGTCATGGTCACCGCGTACGACGCGCCCGGCGCCCGCATCGCCGACGAAGCCGGCGTCGACATCATCCTCGTCGGCGACTCACTGGCGATGGTCGTCCTCGGCTACGAGGACACGTTGCAGGTGACCGTCGAGGACATGGCGCACCACACCGCGGCGGTGGCCCGGGCCCGTCCCCGGTCCTTGATCGTGGGCGACCTGCCGTGGCTCAGCTACCACGTGAGCGTCGAGGACACGGTGCGCAACGCCGCCACCCTGATCCGCGCCGGTGCCCAAGCGGTCAAGCTCGAGGGTGGCGCCAAGCGCCTGCCGATGATCCAGGGCATCCTCGACGCCGAAGTGCCGGTGATGGGCCATCTCGGCCTCACGCCGCAGTCGATTCATGCGCTGGGCGGGTTCAAGGTGCAGGGCAAGCAGGCCGACGCCGCGTCGGCGCTCGTCGACGACGCCGTCGCCCTGGCCGACGCCGGTTGCTTCGCCATCGTGCTCGAGGCGGTGCCCGACGCCGTTGCGGAGCTCGTCACGGCCGCGGTCCCGGTTCCGACCATCGGTATCGGCGCCGGCGCGGCGTGCGACGGCCAGGTCCTCGTCTTCCACGACCTCCTCGGGATCGAGGATCGCGTGCGACCCAAGTTCGTCCGCCGCTACGCGTCCCTCAAGGAGGACGCCGTGGTGGCCATGTCCGCCTATGCGGCGGACGTGCGGGCCCGGCGGTTCCCGTCCGACGGCGAGAGCTACCACCTGTCGGAGGAGACCTCGAGGGTGCTTGGTCTTTACGGCAGTGGAGGTGCTAGCAAGACGGCGTGAAGCGTCTTGCCGCCGTCCTCGATACCGAGGGCGGCGTCCGGTTCCTGTGGTGGCTCATCGGCGCCACCCTGATCGTCGGGTTCTTCGTGTACCTCGCGGTCGGCGCCAACGGGCCCAAGGACCCGAAGGTTGCTGCTCGCGAAGGCGTCGGGGGGTTCGACACCATCGGCTTCTCGATCGAGCACGGCGCGGTCAACGACGTGTGGTGCGCGCTGCTCGCCGGTAACGACAAGCAGCGCCAGACCGGGATGATGGGCCGCACCGACCTCGGCGGCCTCGACGCCATGCTGTTCGCGTTCCCGGCGCCGGTCGACAACCGGCTCGTGTACTTCTACAACCGCCGTGTGCCGATCGCCCTGTCCGTGGCCTGGTTCGACCCCGGCGGCAAGTACCTGTCAGCGACCGACATGGAGTCGTGCGCCGACATACCCGACTGCCCGCGATTTACCACCACGAGCAAGTTCAAGTTCGCCATCGAGGTACCCAAGGGCGGCTTGGGCCGCCTCGGCATCGGGCCGGGCGCTGTGCTCGACGTGGGCAAGTCCGGCTGTTAGCGCGCCGCGCCCGAAATCTGACCCTTTCGAGCTGTCACACCCGACCGCGATACTGCAGCTGGTGGAGAGCCTGACCACGCCGACTACACTGACCCGGTTCCAATCGAACCCTGCTCCCGTCGCTCACGCGGTCGGGGGCTCCGGCGCCAGAGGCGCGGATCCAGAGGGAAGTGAGTAACCGCATATGCGGCCGTACGAAGTCGTCATCATCATCGACTCGAGCCTCGAGGACGACGTCATTCAGGCGTCGGTGCACCGGGCAACCAAGCTGCTAACCGACCGCGGCGCGACCGTCAACAGCGTCGAGCGGTGGGGCAAGCGGCGGTTCGCCTACGAGCTGGCCCACCGTTGGGAGGGCTACTACGTGCTCGTCGACGTCAGTGCCGAGCCGCCGGCGGTTGCCGAGCTCGAGCGCATGCTCTCCCTCGCGGACGAGGTCGTCCGCCACAAGGTGATCCGTCTCCCCAAGGAGGCGGTGAACCGGCCGCGCCGGCGCCCGGCGCCGGTCGAAGAGGTCGAAGCGGCGGCAGCCAAAGCAGTACCCGAAGACGCGATTGGAGCGTGATCGACAATGTCGAACGGAAACACCGTCACCCTCGTGGGCAACATCACCCGCGACCCTGAGCTGCGGTTTACGCCGAGCGGGCAGGCCAACGCCACCTTCGGGCTGGCGGTCAACCGCCGCTGGCAGAACCGCCAGACCAACGACTGGGAAGAAGCCACCTCGTTCTTCAACGTCGTGTGCTGGCGCGAAATGGCCGAGAACGCGAGCCAGTCGCTCGTCAAGGGGTCACGCGTGATCGTGACCGGCCGGCTCGAGCAGCGGTCGTGGGAGAAGGACGGCGAGAAGCGGTCGGTGATCGAGGTCGTGGCCGATGAGATCGGCCCGAGCCTGCGGTGGGCGACCGCGGAGATCCAACGCAACGAGCGGCGCTCGCCCGACGACGCCGCGCCCGCGCCGGTCGGCGGCGGGTCGCGCCCGGCGGAGAACGAGCCGCCGGCCTATGACGAGGAGCCTTTCTAATGGCAGGTAGAGGCGGCGATCGCGATCGGGAGCGGGACCGCTCTAAACGCGGCCCCAAGGATCTAGGACGCCGCGGTGGGAAGAAGCGTGTCTGCATTTTCTGCAAGGACCACATCGCGTGGGTCGACTACAAGGACGCCAACCTTCTCCGTCGCTTCATGAGCGACCGGGGCAAGATCCGGGCCCGGCGCGTCACCGGTAACTGTCAGCAGCACCAGCGTGAGGTCGCCGTCGCCATCAAGACGGCGCGCGAACTGGCCCTGCTGCCGTATACCCAGCGCACCGTCAGCGAGCGCGGCCCGGGCCGCGGTCCTCGCGGTGGTCCCGGTGGAGGTCCCCGCGGCGATCGCGATTCGCGGCGTGACGACGATCGCGTCGAGGTGGATGTCGACGTGGCCGTTATCGATGACGACGACGTTGCCGACGTGGTCGACCTCGCCGACGTCGAGATCCCGAGCGCGATCGAGGACGAGGCATGAGGGTCGTCCTGCGCGCCGACGTGGAGAACGTCGGCAAGAAGGGCGACATCGTCGACGTCGCCGACGGCTTCGGCCGCAACTTCCTGATCCCGAAGGGCCACGCGCTGCTCGCGACGAAGGGCGTGCAGGCCCAGGCCTCGAGCATGCGCCGGGCGCGCGACATCCGTGACACCGCGGACCGCGAGGCATCGGAGACGGTTGCCCGCACCCTGGTGCCGGCGGTGATCCGCATCGTTGCCCGCGCCGGCGCCGACGGTCGCTTGTTCGGTTCGGTGACCACCACCGACGTGGCCGAAGCCGTCGAAGCGCAGGCCGGCATCGAGCTCGATCGCCGCCGCCTCCACCTCGACGAGCCGATCCGCAGCATCGGCACCCACGAAGTCCCGGTCAAACTCCACGCCGAGGTCGAGTTCCGCCTCACCGTCGAGGTCGTCACCGAATAACTGCGGCGCCGCACCGCCGCCCACGTGTCGGTGTCAGGTAGCGCTTTCCGTAGCTCTCGCACCGACACATGCGTTGTTACAGGTGATCCGTACCCTGCAGGTATGCAGCATGTGGACGACGGAACGCGCAATCCACTGGCAATTCACAACGATCAACCCCTAGCCATCCCCAGGGGCGAGCGGGCAGGGTAGGCGGACCGTGGTTCAAAGCATTGATGACGCCCGCCGACGGCGTGACTCGGGGGGCGGGGGGCGAGTTCCGCCGCACGATCTCCAAGCTGAAGAGTCCCTGCTCGGGGCGATGCTGCTTTCGCGCGACGCGATCGCAACCGCGATCGAGCTGTGCTCGGCCGGCGACTTCTACAAGCCGGCGCACGGCCACGTCTTCGAAGCCATTCACTCGCTGTACGGGCAGGGCGAGCCGGCCGACCCCGTCACGGTGGCCGACGAACTGCGCCGGGCCAACCTGCTCGAGGCCATCGGCGGCCCGGCGACGCTGGTTTCACTCCAGGCCGGCACGCCGGCCACGTCGAACGCGGCGCGCTACGCCCGCATCGTCGAGGAGCACTCGCAGCTTCGGAAGCTGATCGCCGCCGCCGGCGAGATCGCCGAGTTGGGCTACGACATTCCCGAGGACGTGCAGGCCGCCGTCGACCGGGCCGAGCAGCTCGTCTTCGAGGTGGCCCAGCGGAAAATCACCGACACGGTGCGGCCGCTGCGCGACCTCCTGGCCGAGGCGCTCGACAACCTCGAGGCGCTCTTCGACCGGGGCGAAGCGATCACCGGTGTGCCGACGGGCTTCGTCGACCTTGACGACCGGCTGTCCGGCCTGCAACCGTCCAACCTCATCATCGTGGGAGCGCGACCGTCGATGGGGAAGTGCGTGGCATGGGACACGCCCATCATTGACGCCGCCACCGGTGCGGTCCGCACCGCCGCCGAGGTTCACGCGTTGGGAACCGCAGGTCAGGACGTGATGGTCGTCTCGCTTGGCGCCGACGGCCACCTGCAACGCCGGCGCCCGTCGGCCTTCGTCGACGACGGCGTCAAGCCGATCTTCCGCGTCCGCACCCGCTCGGGTCGCGAGGTCCGCACCACGATCACCCACCCGTTCCTCACACAAGAGGGGTGGCGTCCACTGGGCGAGCTCGCGGTGGGCACGCCAGTGGCGGTGCCCCGCCGCCTTCCGATCTTCGGCACCGAGGCGCGGCCCGACGCCGAAGTGGCGATGCTCGGCTACCTCGTCTGCGACGGACCGCGCGTGAAGCCACCCTCGCAGGCAGTGCTCGACGACATCGTGGCGACCGCCCACGTCCTTGGCGCCGACGTGTTGCCCGACCGCGCCACAGCGGGCGCCGACGGTCAACCGTCGTCGTACCGCTTCGTCACCTGGTCCACCGGCGCGCTGCGCGACCTGCTGGTCGAGCACGGCCTCTGCGGCTGGCGACCGGCCGAGCGCGTGTTACCGCCCGCGGTCTACCGGCTGCCTCGCCCGCAGATCGCGCTGTTCCTCAACCGGCTGTTCGCCATGCACGGGGCCGCGTCGTGGTCTACCGCCGGCCACGGCCGTATAGCGCTGCGCAGCCCGTCGAAGTCGGTGGTGCTCGGTGTGCAGCACCTCCTCGTCCGCTTCGGCCTCAACGCCCGCGTGCGCGAGAAGATCACGTCGCAGCGCGGCCACCTGCGTCGCTCGTTCGAAGTCGAGCTCACCGGCGCCGACGACGTCCGCCGCTTCATCGTCGAGATCGGCATCCTCGGCCAGGAGGACGCCGCCCTCGGCCTCACCGGCATGGGCAAGCGGATGCTCACCAAGGCCACGGTGCCGGCGTCGGTGTGGTCACACGCGGCGCGCGCCGCGGAGGGTGAAGCGCGGGGCGGCAACGACGCCGTTGTCGCCACCGGCGACTTGGCGCGCGACGACGTCCTCTGGGACGAGGTCGCCGCCATCGAGTTCGTTGGCGAGGAGCAGGTGTACGACCTCACCGTCCCCGGCGACCACAACTTCGTCGCCGCCGACGTGTTCGTGCACAACACGGCCCTCGCCCTCAACATCGCGTCGCACGCGGCGATGCACGAGCGCAAGTCCGTTCTGTTCTTCTCGCTGGAGATGAGCCACCACGAGATCACCTCGCGGCTGTTGTGTTCAGAAGCGCGAGTGCCGTCGGGCCGAGTACGCAACGGCAAGTTGCACGACAGCGACTGGCCCAAGATCAGTCACGCCATCGGCCGGCTCGGCGAGGCGCCGCTGATGATCGACGACAACCCCATGACCACGGTCATGGACATCCGCACCAAGGCCCGGCGCATGAAGAGCCGCGAGGGCCTCGACCTTGTGATCATCGACTACCTCCAGCTCATGTCCGGCCGGCAGCGGGCCGAGAACCGTCAGGTCGAGATCAGCGAGATCAGCCGTGGCCTCAAGATCCTGGCCCGCGAGCTCCAGGTGCCGGTGATCGCCCTGTCGCAGCTCTCACGAAACCTCGAGATGCGCGCCGACAAGCGGCCCATGCTGGCCGACCTTCGTGAATCGGGCTGTCTCACCGGCGACACGCGGGTACTCCGGGCGGACACGGGCGCCGAGGTGTCGATGGCGGAGCTGCTCCTCACCGGCGAACGCGACATCCCGGTGTGGACCGTCGACGACGACCTCAAGATCGTTCAGGGCACGATGTCGCACGTATTCGAGAGCGGCGTCAAGCGCGTCTTCGAGTTGCAGCTCGCCTCCGGCCGGCGTGTCAAGGCCAGTGCCAACCATCCGTTCCTCACCGTCGACGGCTGGCGTCGGTTGGACGAGTTGGCGATTGACACGCGTATCGCAATTCCTCGGGCCGTTCCGCAGCCCGCCGCGTCAGTCCCGTGGCCGGATGCCGAAGTGATCATGCTCGCCCACCTCATCGGCGATGGCTGCGTCGCCAGCCGCCAACCGGTGCACTACACGAGTGCCGACGAGGCGAATCTTCGAGCGGTCGAGGATGCGGCGGCGCATTTCGGCATCACGCCGCGACGCGTGGCGCAGAAGACGTGGACGCACGTCTACCTACCTTCGCCCTCTCGCCTGACGCACGGGAAGCGGAATCCAATCCAGGCCTGGCTCGAGCCGCTGGGCCTCGCCGGGTTGCGGAGCTTCGAAAAGTTCATCCCCCGCGAGGTGTTCCAACTCGACGACGCGCAGCTCGCGCTGTTCATCCGACACCTCTGGGCGACCGACGGGAGTGTGGGGCAATACCGCCGTACGGCCAGCCTCTACTACGCGTCATCGAGTCGTCGTCTCGTGGGCGACCTTCAGGTGCTCTTGGCCCGGTTCGGTATCCAGAGCCGGATCAAGACAGCGCGGAAGGCGGGCTACCGCGACGGCTTCCAGCTGCACGTCTACGGGATCGACAACCAGCGTCGATTCGCGGCGGTCATAGGCGTACATGGCGCACGCGGTCAGCGTCTCGACCAGGTGATGGTCGCGCTTCACGACGTCGAGTCGAACACGAATGTCGACACGATCCCGAGCGAGGTATGGCACGCCGTGAAGGCGCGGATGCGCTCCGAGGGAGACACCTCGCGTCAGCTGGCCGCCGGCCTCGGAACGCAATATTGCGGCACGACGCTTTACAAGCATGCACCGAGCCGTGACCATCTCGCCCGCGTTTCCGCGGTCCTCGAGAACGACGCCGACCTTTCCCGGCTTGCCGAGTCCGACCTCTTTTGGGACGCCGTCGTCGCCATCGTGCCGCTCGGCGACGAGCCGGTCTACGACGCGACGGTGGAGGGCACGCACAACTTCATCGCCGATGGCGTCGTCGTCCACAACTCGCTTGAACAGGATGCGGACGTGGTGATGTTCATCTACCGCGACGAGGTCTACAACGAGGAGTCGGCCGACCGGGCGACGGCGGAGATCATCGTGGCCAAGCACCGCAACGGGCCCACCGGGCGCACACAGCTGGTCTTCCACGAGGACTACACCCGCTTCGCCAACATGGCCCGCGTGTAGTTGGCCGCGGCCGACGTCTCCGCCGACGACGGGCGCGCCATCGCGCTGAACGCGCAGGGATTCGGTTCCAAGCGACCGGCCAAACCGGGGCTCGCACACCTGCGAGCCGTCGCCCAGCGACTGCACGCCATCCAGATCGACTCGGTCAACGTGTTGACGCGAGCCCACTACCTCCCGCTGTTCTCGCGGCTGGGCCCGTATTCGATGAAGACGCTCGACCAACTCATCAATGAGCGCCACGAGTTGGTCGAGATGGACGCTCACGCGGCGTCGTACGTGCCGGTCGAGCTGTACCCGCTCCTGCGGTCGCGAGGACGCCGGGCCGAACGGTGGCCGGCGAGCAAGGCGCGTATCGACGGTGAACGGCCCGGCTATGTCGACGCCGTCGACGCCGAAGTTGTCGAGCGCGGCCCGCTCGCCTTCACCGACCTGGCCGATCCGGCCCGGCGGTCGATCACGCCCGAGCAGGCCGGCTTCGTCCGTCGCGACGGCAAGCCCTACTCATCCGCGTCGTTGATGTGGTGGCGGCCGTCCGACGGCAAGGCCGTGCTCGACGGCCTGTTGTCGACGAACCGACTCGCCCTCGCCGGGCGCAGCCGGGGCTTCGACCGGCTTTACGACCTGGCCGAGCGCGTGATCCCGCAACCCATACTCGCGGCGCCGGAGCCGCCGGCGGACGAGGCCACGCGCGAGCTGCTCGTGCGCGCCGTCGACGCGCTCGGCGTGGCGACGGTCAAGGAGATCGCCGAGTACTTCCGCATCGGCGCCGCTACGGCCAAGCCGCTGCTGCGCGACCTGGCGGACGAGAAGCGGGTGCAGTCGGTCACGGTCGAAGGCTGCAACCAGCCGGCGTACATGTCACTCGCGGCGTCGACCAAGCGGTCACGAGCCCGGTGTCTTCTCGGACCGTTCGACTCGCTGACGTGGAGTCGCGAGCGGACCCGGCGCATCTTCGGGTTCGACTACTCGTTCGAGATCTACGTGCCCGCGCCCAAGCGCCGTTACGGCTACTACGTCCTCCCGTTCCTGCTCGACGGCGCCCTCGTCGCGCGCGTCGACCTCAAAGCTGATCGCAAGGCCTCGGCCTTGCTCGTGCAGGGCGCCTACGCCGAGCCGACCGGCCCCGCTGACACGGCCGTTGCCTTGGCTGACGAATTGCGGTTGATGGCGAATTGGCTCGAGCTCGAGCGCGTCGTCGTCGCACCGCGCGGTGACCTCGCCCGCTCGCTAAGGGAGTCGAGCCCCTAGGTGCAGTCCAGCGCCTGGCGGAGCTTGGCCAGGTTGGTGTCCATCAGCGTGAGGTAGGTCGCGCCCCGCTTGGCCTGGGCCTTGGTCAAACCTTCGATCGGATTGAGGACTTCAGTGCGGACGCCCGCCTCGCGCGCCAACGCCTGGGCGACGCGGGGCGACACGAGCTCCTCGGTGAACACGGTCGTGACGCCGGCCCGCCGGATGAGGTCAGTCAGCTCGGCGAGGCGGGCCGGGCTTGGTTCGGCCTCGGGCGAGAGCCCGGTGACGGCGCGCTGCGTCAAGCCATACCGCGCCGCAAGGCGGCCGAACGCTTCGTGGTTCGTGACGATCTCGGTGCGCGCGCAATGGGCCAGCCCCGTCCGGTAGCGCCCGTCGAGCGCGATCAGGTCGTCGAGCAGCGAGTTGACGTGGGCGACGTAGTCCTCCCCGTTGACGGGGTCGGCATTGCGCAACGCGATGCCGATGCGCCCGACGACACCCTCCATCAGCACCGGATCGAGCCATACGTGAGGGTCGTCGCCGGCGACACGGAGCTGGTCGAGCAGCGCGATCCCACCGCGGTGGCCTTTGGCGACCCGCTCGACGGCGGGCTGGAAGTCCCGGCCCAGGACGAAGACGAGGCGCGCCGCGTCGATCTGGTCGACCTGCCGCGGGGACAACTCGATGTCGTGCGGCTCGACGCCGGGCGCCGTCAGGTTCTGGACGCGGACGTGGTCGCCACCGATGCGGTCGGCGGCGTAGGCGAGTGGATAGAAGCTGGCGACGACGTTGGGCCGGCCGTCGCTCTCCCGGTCGCCGCCACAGCCGGCGCCGGCGATCGCGGCAGCGAGGAGCGACACCAGGAGAACTCTTCTGAGAATGATTCTCGTTATCTACTACGTGGGAACGCGGGAGCGCAACCAATCGACGACGACTTCCATGGCCTCGATGCGCCGCCCGGTGAGGTAGTGGACCGCACCCGTGATGTCGACGTAGGTCTTGTCGGCCGCGCCGCTGTTATCGAAGATCGCTTGAGCCTGATGCAGCCGGATCTCGGTGTCGCCGGTCGGGTGCACGACGAGGGTCGGGACGGTCACCGCCGGGATCGTCTCCGCGACCGCAGCATGCGAGGACAACCCGGACCACGTCGACAGCCAGCCCCGCGCCGTCATCACCCGGCCCAGCCCGCCGAGCCCGTAGTTGGCATCGAGGGGGTCGGGGAAAGCGAACACGGTGCCGAGGGCCCGATCGTCGGGGTCGATGCTCAGGTCGAGGTAGGCGGGGTCGGCGAGCGTGCGGTAGGTCGTGATGTAGCGCGTGTGCACCGCTCGCCGCCGCAACCCGTTCCACTCGGGCGTCCCGCGCGCGGCCTTGGCCTGCGCCCCAAATTCTCGGGCGTCGATTAGCGCCGTCTTGGCGATGTCGTCGACGCGCGCGACGCGGTCGCGTTGCGCGGCGCGGTAGCGGGCGAGCCACGCGCCGTCGTAGGACGCCGGCTCGGGCCACGGCCGCCACCCGTTGTCGGGGTTGTACATGTCGAGTTCGGGATCCAGCGAGAACGGATCGTCCTCGTCGGTCACCGACGGGTCGATCACCTGGAACATGAACACGCCCTCGCCGGGATGGGCGGCCAGCGCGATGAACGCGTCGCCCAGACCGGGCGACGACGCCATCGCCAGCGACATCAACGAGCCGCCGCCGCTGTTGCCCAACAGCACGACGCTCTCGGCGCCCCGCCGCCGCAACTCGGCGACCGCGGTCTCGACGTCGACCACGCACTTCTCGTGGAGGCAGTCGATGTCGTTGTTGACGTAGCGGGTCGCGAAACCGAGGACGGCATAACCAGCTGCGGCGAGCAGCGGGCACGCGTAGTGCACCGAGAAGTCGCCGCGCGGGTGGGTCAATGCGATGGCCGTCTTCCATGGCGTCCCCGCCGGCGGCGTCCACAGGATGCCGCGCACGACGGCGCCGTCGGGACTGACGAGGGTGATGGGCTCGCGGCCGAGCGCGACGCCCGGATCGTCCGCCGGGTCGGGCCAGTAGCCGAGGAATGGCCTCAAGCTGTGACGGTGACGGGCTTGAAGATCTTCACCTCGGGCGGCGTCTCCAGCTCGGGCCTGGGATCGGCGAGCATCCGCGCCGCCGCGGCCCGGTCCTCGTCGCTGAACGCCTTGGTCAGCGTGCAGAACTCGACGAGGATTCCGTTGGGATCGGTGGCGTAGATCGACGTGCACCAGCCATGGTCGATCTCGGCGACGGTGATGCCGTGCTCCCGCCAGACCTGCTTGCGCGCCTCGAGGTCGTCGAGGGTGGCGGCGTTGAACGCGAGGTGATTGACCCACGCCGGCAAACCCATGCCGGTCGAGATGGCGGTGGGGTAGTCGTGGCCGATCGTGTCGTCGTGGATGTCCCAGAACGCGATGAGCTCGTCACCGCCGGTGTTGTAGAAGAGGTGCTTGGCCCAGCCGCCGGTGTCAGTCGGCGCGGCGACCACCTTCTCGAGCGTGAATCCCATGACTTCCGTATAGAACGCGTGGGTCGCGTCGAGGTCACGGGTGGCAAAGGCGACATGGTTGAAGGCCATGCCTCAATGCTACGGCGCAGGCCTCGCGCGAGCCGATGGGGGCCGAGATGAAGGGGCCCGGCGGCATGGGTCAGACCGCCGAAGCGTGGAGGGCCTCGACCCCCACCAACTCGCGTGCCCCACTTCTTCGGCAGATCTACCGGTGGCTTTAGCCTGCTGCCGGTGACCGCGCGCCGCAGCTACCTCGTGCTCGCCGTGGTCTGCACGGGATGGGGCACGATCCCGTTGGTCGTTCGCCATGTGTCGGTGCCCGCCGTGGCCATCGCGTTCAGCCGGGTGTGGGTAGCGGCCATCGGCCTCGGGATCGCGCTGTTGCTTGGCGCCGACGCGGACGGGCGGCCGCTCTTCTCGTGGCGGCCCTTGCGGTGTGGGGCGACCGGCGCGCTGCTGGGACTGCACTGGGTCGCGCTGTTTGCCGCGTACAAGCGCGCCCCGGCCGGGACGGTGATCCTCATCGTGTATCTCGCGCCGGTCGGCATTGCCATCGTCGCGCCCCGCGCCCTGGGCGAACGCCTCGGCCGCCGGACGGTGTTCGCACTCGCGCTGGCGGCCACCGGTTCGGTCGCCATTGCGCGACCGGCCGTGCACGCCGTCGGCGGCGCCGGCCTCCTGCTGGCCGGTTTCACTGCGGTGTCGTTCGTCGCGCTGGTGGTCGTGTCCAAACCGTTGGCCGATGCGTACGGCGGCGTGCGCCTCGCGTTCATGGAGATGGTGGGCGCCGGCGTCACCCTGATCCCATGGGCGGCGACCTCAGCGTGGGGATCGCCGCGAGCGACATGGTGGCTGCTGGTCGTACTCGGCCTCGTGCACACCGCCCTCGGCGTCGGCCTCTACCTCGGCGCGCTGGGCCGGGTGCCGGCCACCCACGTCGGGATCATGGGGTACTTGGAGCCGGTCGGCGTCCTCGTCGTCGCGTGGGTCTTCCTATCCGAGTCTCCCTCGTTAGGGACTCTTGTCGGCGGCGCGCTCATCGTCGCGGCTGGCGCGCTATTGATACGGACGGCCGGAAGTGCGGAGGTGCCGATTGTTGCTAGCCGCTGAACTCATCCTCGGGGACGACCTGTTACCGCTGCTTGTCCTCGCGCTCGGCGGCGCGCTCGTCGTCGGCAACGGCATGGCGCTGATCCGACCGCCGGCCAAGCCCAAGGACGGCGAGTTGGCCCGTGCGCCGGTCGGGCGCACGGTCGCCATGTTGCTGATCGGTTTGGTCGCCGCGGTGTGGGCGCTAGGGAGCCTGCTCAGCCGTTAGCGAGCTGCACTACATGTCGTGCATCGAGTCGGGCGGCGGCGGCCCTTCTGTGTCGCCCGGCCCCAGCACCTGGATGTTCTGCATCATGCCTTCGTCCTCGTGTCGGAGGATGTGGCAGTGGTAGACGAACCAACCGTTGAAGTCGCGGAACTCGTTGCGGATGACGACCTTGCCGGGCGTCGTACCGTTTCGTGCCGGAATCGTCACCACGTCCTCCATGCCGGTGGGCTCCTGCTTCTGGTCGCCGATCTGGATGACTTGGAACTCGTTGACGTGAATATGGAACGGATGCGGGGCCGCGCTGTAGTTCAGCAGCGTCCATTCCTCGACGTCGCCGATGTGAACCGCGACATCGAGTCGGTTCCGCGCATACCCGACCTCGTTGATGCACGCTCCGTCGCCCTGACACAAGTGGTCCTTGTCGGGGCCGTCGCCACCGAACTCGAAGCGGAACTCACGCGTCTTGACGTTCGGCAGCCCCGACAGGTTCCTACGCACGCCGTCGGCATCGGTGGTCAGCGCGGCGTTGGACGGGCCCGCGCCGCGTAGCTGCCCACTCGTCACGTTGACCAGTGCAAGGGGCTTGTCGGTGTCTAGGAAGGTGGCGCGCAACTCGTAGGTTCCCGCCGCCGGGCCGGTGACCAGGATGTCGTAGCGCTTTCCGGCCGGGAGGTCGGCCGTCGTCGTTCGCCACTGCTTTCCTTCGAACAGCGGATTTCCGTCCTCGGCGACGATGGCGTATTCCGCGGGCGTGCCCGTCTCTTTGTTCACGAGTTTCAGCGCCGTGTACATGCCGTTGGGCCCGATGTTGGCGACGCGCCACAGCTGGGTCTCGCCCTGGCTGATCGCGATCTTGGGGTAGAGCTGCCCGTTGACCAGAAACGCTGTCGGGCTCCCGATATTGATGTCGCTCGGGGAGGTGGCGATCTGGTTCGTGTCCTTGACCAGGCTGACTTCACGGATCGCGAGCTGCTGTTGCTTGATGTTCGGTTGCGGCGGCGTGAGGTGAGTCTCGAGCCCCTCGACGATGAGCAGTCCGGAGAGTCCGCCCATGACCTGGCCCTCGCTGATGCCGTGCAGATGGACGTGGTACCAGTACGTGCCGACCGGATGGTGCTCGCCGACCGCGACGGTCGAGGTGTAGGTCTCGCCGTTCTTGAACACCCGGAACACGTTGTCCGACTCTCCACCGGGTGACACGTGGAGGCCGTGGTAGTGGATGTTGGTTTCGGCGTCGAGCCCGTTCTTGAACGTGACGGCGATTTTTTGTCCCGGCCGGACCCTGATCGTCGGACCGACGAGGTGAGCACCCTTGCCGTTGCCCTCGAAGGGGCTCCCGCGCAAGTCGGAGCCCGACTCGTTCACCGCCGCCGCGGCTGCGTCGAGCGCGACGTGCACGGTGTCGCCGGCCTCCGCGATTTGAACCGGCTCGACGAGCGGCTGTTCCTTGTCGGGGTCCCAGGGGCCGTTGGCCTGGGTCTTGGCGTCCTCGCTGCATGCCCCGAGTGAAAGCGCCAAGACCGTCGCGATTACACCCAACTTGACCATGGAGCGGACGGTACCCCCGCGGCCGCGTTCAAGTTGGCGTCAAGTCGCGCGCGTCTTGGGCCGGGTCGACCGACCCCGACCGCGCAGGACGCCGCGGGCGCGATCGGCAATCGCCGCCGCCGGTGTGGCGACCAGGTTCCCCGGGGGCGTATCGGGCGCCTTCGGATGCGGCCGGCGCGGGACGGTGCGCTTGGCGGCTTCGAGTTGGGCACCGATTTTCTGCAACTCGTTGCGGCCCAGCGCCTTGCGGACGATCGGGAACAGCTCCGCCTCCTCTTCCTCGGCGTGATGCAGCGTGTTCTCCTTCAACACGGTGACCTTGGCCGTGAATCGTTCGGCCTTGGGGTCCATGTCCTCGAGTTCGGACAGCAGCCATTTCACGATGTGGTGCTCCTCCAGGCTCTCGAGCACTTCGTCGTTGGTTTCCGGAACCGCACCGCGGACGGCGGGGTAGAACACGAGCTCCTCGATCCCGGCGTGCACCGAAAGTTCCTCGATGATCTTGTCGACGATCTCCCGCTTGGTCTGAAACGCGGTATCGCCCGCTTTGTCGAATTTGGCGAAGAGCCCCTTTACCGTCTTGTGATCCGCCTTGAGCAACGTGATTGCATCCATGCGTTGGTCGCTACCCAACGCGACGCGTCGGTAACCTGCGCCAAATGCCGGGTCGCCTTGACGGTCGCGTCGTGCTCATCACCGGCGCAGCGAGCGGCATCGGCCGGGAGACTGCTTTGCATGCGGCTCGCGAGGGAGCGGCGATCGGCGCGGTCGACATCGACGGCGATGGTCTGGCGTCACTCGCCGACGAGGTCGGCGCCGCCGTCCGCGTGGCCGATGTGTCCGACGCCGACGCGCTCGCGGCCGCCGTCGGGGAACTGGCGACCGAGGTGGGTCCGCTCGACGTCGCCTTTGCCAACGCCGGCATCCTGGCGCCACCTGCCGCGGTCGACGACCTCGACCTCGCCGACTGGGACCGGGTGCTCGCCGTCAACCTCACCGGCGTGCTGCTCACCTTCCGCGCCGCCCTCGCCCACTTCAACGCCGACGGCGGCGCGCTGCTCGCCACCGGATCGTCGCTCGCGGTGCGGCCGCGCCCCGGCGTGCTTCCCTACATCGCCGCCAAAGCCGGACTCCACGCCATCGTCCGTCCGCTCGCCCTCGAACTGGCGCCACGCGGCATCCGCGTCAACGTGATCGCGCCCGGGCTCGCCGATACGGCGATGACCCGCAACGTTCCCGGCCACATCGAGCGGGGCCTCGAAGGCGTGCCGACAGGACGGCTCGTCGAGGTGGGCAACGTCGCGTCGCTCGCCGTGCACCTCATGACCGGCGACGCTCGCTCGGTCACCGGCACCGTCTTCACGATCGACGAGGGCCGAACGGCCGGTTAGTCCCCGAGCAGTCCGTTCGGGCACAGCCGCGTTTGGATCTTGTGCGCGCGGGCGCGGCTGAGGTTCCACGCTGCTGGTCCCTTGGCGCCGACGTCGAGCACGTCGCCGGTGCAGATCTGGGCGACGACGTCGCCGCGGACGGACGGATCGAGCCGCGGCAGAAGACCGGCGAGTGTTGGCACCGCGTCATCGGAGAGATCGGTGAGGTAGCCGGCGTCGATGGGGACCGACGCGTTGTCGCGGTTGAGGTTGTGGCGGACCACCGCGGCCTCCGGATTGACGGCGTTCAGCGTGAACAGGATCGCGAGTGCACACCCGCCGGCCGCGGCGGGAAACCACGAACGGTGCCCGCCCACTCCGGATATCTCGGCGCCAAAGAGGGCGAGGGCGGCGCCGATCCAAGCCGCGAACAGGAGGCTGTAGAGCCGCAGCATCGTCAACCCATACGCGTGCTCGTAGAGCATGAGGCGCCGGACAGCCGCGGCGACGATCAGCACAGTCAGACCGATCGCAATGAGCGCGAGCCATCGGAAGTGCCGCGTGGCGGGGGCATCGTCGTGGTCGACGGCGGCGCGCAAGGCGAGCAGACCTGCGATCGTGAGTCCGGCGACCCAGAGGAGCTGGAAGAAGCCGGATCGGGCGTAGTCGGCGTAGCTGAGCCCCGCGGTGCGGAGGATGCGGTCGCCCGCCCCCGAGAGGGCGACGAGCTGGGCCACCGTGAAGAGCGCGAACAGCGCGTCGACCGCGACCAACACGATCGTGAACTCGAGGCGGCCGAGCCGCCAACGCGGCAACGGGAGGGCCTCGGGCGCCTCCGCCGACGCGACGCGGGCAAAGCCGAGCATCGTCCACGTGCCGAGCGCGATCAGCACGACCGACATGCCGACGTGGGCGCCGTCCCACGGGACGTGGAAGCGCACGATGGACGCGAACACCGCGTCGGCTGACGCGAGCAGCGCGCCCAGCCCGATCACGACGGGCACCGCCACCGCGGCCCCAACCACCATCGAGCGGAGCCGGCGGTGCGCGGGCGCGACGCTCCGGCTGAGTCGTGACACGACCAAGCGCCGCGGCCACACGCCCGCCCACATGAAGTGGCCCACGGCGTGCCACGCCCGAGCGCCGAGCTGGCCCAAGCGCGTGTCGGTGAGCGTGCCGCCGCTCGCGACGCTGCAACCCAAGAGCAGGAGGCCGAACGCCGTCAGCAGGTCGAGGGGCGCCAACCACGGACTGGTGCGGAACATGACCCACATCGCGAACAGCGGCGCGGCGCCCACAAGCAGTCGGCTCTCCCGACTGACGACGCGGCCACTCCCGAGGAGAATCGCCGTGGTGGCCGCGACCAGCACGGGTGTCGCCAGGCCGATGACACCGGCGCGGACGGCCTGGTCGGCGAGCACACCGACGCCGATTGCCGCGCCGACCAACGGCCACGTCGGTGCCGTGGCGACCGGGAAGGTTGGCCGCCACGGCTCGGTCCACGTTGTTGTCATGCCGCCTCCTGTGGGATCACGACGACCATCCGGCATCCAGTCGGCTCGTTGGGCTCGGCGTGGATCTCGCCGCCGTGCAGGTCGACGATCCAGCGGGCGATCGACAGTCCGAGGCCGGCACCGCCCCCCGCCGACGCGTGGGCGCCGTCGGCTCGGTAGAAGCGCTGGAACACACTGCTGACTTCCTCGGTCGGGATGCCGGGTCCGCGGTCGCGTACTTCGATG
>DASRJI010000056.1:0-14478 GCA_035649535.1 Acidimicrobiales bacterium
AGGTCCTGGCGGCGCGGCGCACGGAGCGCACCTATGGCGCGCCGTCACTGTCGCTCGCCCAGATCAGCGCGCTGCTGTACTTCTCAGCCCGCACCATTGATGTCGTGTCACTACCGAGCGGCTTGAAGGTGGCGCAGCGGCCGTTCGCCAGCGCCGGTGGTCGGTCCGAGTTGGAGATCTACGTGCTGAGCAACCACGTGGACGGGTTGGCGGCCGGCGCGTACCACTACGACCCGGCGGCCCACGCCCTCAGCCTGGTGCGCCGCGCCGACGAGTGGCAGGAACGCATCACGAGGTCCGCGGGCGTGGCGGCGGGCGGCACGCTCAATCGACCACCACCGGCCGTCCTCCTCATCACCGCGGTCTTCGAACGCATGAACAGCAAGTACGGCCACCTCGGTCTCAGCTTGATCTACAAGAACGTCGGATGCCTGTTGCAAAGCCTGTACCTGGTGGCGACAGCACTCGCCCTCGCTCCGTGCGCTATCGGCAATGGTGAGGAGTCGGCGAACAGCCAATGGCTCGGCCTTGACCCGCTCGTCGAATCTCAAGTCGGCTGCTTCCTGGTTGGCGCGCGTTGACCGCCCGATCGTTCAGCCGTTCACCCGGCCTGCTCGATCTCGAAGGTGTCTCCGCCGTGAACGTGTGGCCGCTGCTACCGCAACTCCCGCGGCCGACGGGCGGTCACGTGCTTGTCGGCGACCTAACGCTCGGCGCGTGGCGCGGCCACCAGCTGGCGGCCGATGTACTCGCGCAGCTCGAAATCGAGCCCGAGGCGCCGGAGCCGGATCCTGATGACGCGCGCAGTCCGGTTGGCCGGCGGCTCGACAACCTGACGCAAGGCGACCGGGTGGTCGCCGCCGCGCTCGATCACGCACGGACTGTCGCCAGTGCACTGGCCGACGCGGTGCCAACCGCGCTGTACGTATTGTTGCCGCTCGACGGAGCCGCGCCGGACCGCAGTGACGCATTATTCGTGCGGTTCGTGGCGCAGGCATTCGTCGGGGGGCCCAACCGCGTCTTCGTCGTTGACGTCAGCGGAACGCCGACGCGGTTCCCCGCCGACTGGCGCATCCGGTGGACGGCGTTCATGGAGAAAGGACGGGCGACGCCGCCGCATCCGGGATGGGCGCGGTTGGTCCCGGGCGTCCTCAGCCCTTCGGTGCAGCGGGGTCTCGGCCTCGCACACGCCGTGGCCGACGCGCTGCCCGCGATCGCCGGTCGGTGCCGCCTTGTCGAGCCGGCGACGCGCCTGGCATTCCCAGCGCGCGCCGAGGAGTACCAAGCGGTGGCCGCGGCCGCGGGCGGGATCCCCTGGCTGCACGCGTACGCGCACCATCACCTGGGTGCCGCGAACTCTGACGCGTGGGCCGTGTGGGACCACGCAAGTGCGGAGGCGGACCGCGGCGGGTACGACGTACCCGTCAAGCTGCTGGATCGCGCCGCAGCCGTGTCGCGTCACCCGGCCGAAGCCGCGGTGTTCGAGTTGCGGGCGCAAGGGGCGCGGTTGGCCAACTCCCGGTTCGCGGTCGCGGCTGCGCTCGCCGATCCCACCGACGATCTCCCGATCACATTGAGGCGAGCGCTGCACTTCACGAAGGGCTGGGCGCTCACCATGGAAGGGCGGACCGCCGACGGCTACCGCAGTCTCGAGGCGGCTCGCGCCCTCTTCGCCGCCGACGACCCGAGCGACGAGCATCTCTTTCTCCTCAATATCCTCGCACTCAACCGGCTTCGGTCCGGGTCGTGGTCTGAGGCCCGCGCCTTGGAGGCGGCCATTCAGATCGCGTTGGAAGATGGCCCCGGACGTTGGCAGCTGCGGTATATCAACGCGCTGAACCGGGGTCGACTCGAGTTCATGCGCGAGAACTGGGACGGAGCCGCATCGTGCTACGCGGCGGCGTTCGCGACCACCTCGGGGGTACGCACCGAGAGCGACGCGATTCACGAAAGTGTGCTCGCCGCGCGCGTCGCCGGACGGCGCGGCGATCGACCGGGCGAGCTGGCGGGGTGGATGAGGGCCGCGCTGCACTGGCTGGCGAGCGCCGCGCCGGAGGCAATCGCCGAGCGGGTGCTGGCGGCCATAACGAGCGACGAGGATCCGACGGTCGACGAGGACGACGCCGTATCGGCTGCGCTGTTGCGCAACGTTCGGGCGGCAGCGAGTGCCGCTGGGGCACCGGGCGCGTCCGAGCCCTGCCGTGCACCCCGCTTCGTCAGCACGTCGGACCTCGCCTCCTTCGGATTGGCCGACCTGGAGTTCGACGGGCTCTCCGGACACGGATGGGCAGTACTCGGGTCGCGACATCGAGTCGGGGACCCGGCGCTTGCGTCGTCGGCGTACGACGCGTTGGCCGGCACGGTCGGCGGCATCGTCACCGCCGGCGCCGGTTGTCCGCATCCCGTCGAGACGATCGCCGTGGACGACGGGTTGGGCTGTGGCATGCCGCGTACGGCTGACGAGCTGGTCGAGTTGACACTGCGGTTCCGAACCAGCGCGGTGTTCGGGCCCGCCGGGACCGGTGAGCTGACGGAGGCGGCGCGCGACGGCGCCGAAGCTGAGCTACAGCCGGAGGTCGGGCCGGGGGTCGCCGTCATCGACGACATCGGGGACGGGTACAAGATCACCTTCAAGCGCTATCGCGCACCGCTGGAGCTGTTCGGTAGGGCCGCCGACCTGCTGGGCCGGGCGCGGTCGGGTGGCTCGGTCGGTCAATTGCGCGCCGCGGCGCCACGCCGTGAACGCGGCGCTGTCGTCGGTCGGCTGCGCGACCTCGAGCGGCAACGGGTGATACGCCTGCGCCTGCCGAGACGCGGGCGCTAATCCGCGCGGGCCGCGCGCGAGCACGCACCGACCACGGGCGAGAGCACCACGACGCCGACGTCGCCGAGCTCGCGGCGCACGGCGGCCCGGGCGGCGTCGAGATCTACCTCAGCCGCCTCGGCGATCTCGAAGATGTCGAACAGTGGCAGCATCCCGCGCGCCGCCTCGACCAGATAGTCGATGCCCACCCAGTCACCTCCCACGCCGATGGGCGATTCGATGCGCACCGACGGTCTCGCGAAACCGGCGTCTTCGAACAATGCCGGCAACTTGGCGCCCATGGCCAGTTCCACGCCGCCCTCGCGCCGAGCCTCGTCCATCCAACCGACGAGGGTCGCCAGGGCCGGCGACGTCGGGAAGCTGACGACTGGTTGGCTGAGGATCTTCTCCTGGAACGCGACCACGCCACCAGCGACCAATCCCTCAGAGAGCCTGCGCAACGCCGCGGCGGGGTCGCGCAGCTCGCGCAGCACGAAGCGGCCGATGATCGCGTCGAACTCGCCGGGGGCCTGAAGGGTGTCGATGTTGGCGGCGACGAACGACACGTGTGAATGTCCCGCGGCGCGGGCGCGTTCCTGCGCGGCCTCGGCTCGCTCGGGAAGTCCCTCAATTCCAACGACGCAGCCGTCCGGGCCCACCAGTTCGGCCGCGATGAACGCGACGTCTCCACCACCGCTGCCGACATCGAGAACCCGCATGGCCGGCGCGATCCCGGCGTCGATCAGGAACCGGCGGGTGAGCGGAGCGTAAACCGATGCTTGGACGAGAAGCCTCGTCAGTCCGTCGCCCATCACGCAACACGCTCCTTGGTCCCTGCGTGAGTTTGGACGAGACTACGCCGATCATCTCAGGACAACAGCCGCAACTCCTCGAGATCGTCGTCGGCGAGGATCGTCACGGCGACGCGAGTCTCGCCCCGGTGGTCACCGTCGCCGGCGGTGCTCGAGGCGCCGAGGTCACGATCGAAGCGTCATCGACCGACGGCGCGGGCATCGCCTTCAACTCCTCGGCCTGCTTCCGTGCCGACGCCGATGGCGTGGTGGATACAGCCCGGATGGCCCCGACCGGGGGTGCCTACCGCGGCGTGGACCCGCTTGGCCTCTGGTGGTCGATGCGGGCCGTGGGTGGCGACCCGTTCACCGCGTCGCTCCGACCGATTGCCACCACGATCACTGCCACCGAGGTCGGCGGTGGGCGCCGATGCCTCACCTTCAGGCGGATGCCGGTGCCGGCCGGGGTGGCTGAGGTGACCGTGCGCGAAAGCGGGCTGGTCGGCACGCTCCTCGCGCCGTCCGGCCTTGGCGCTCCCGCGGGGGCCGTAGTCGTACTCGGCGGATCGGAGGGTGGTGCCGCGGCCGCTGAGCTGGTGGCGGCCCACCTGGCCGGTGCGGGCTTCTGTGCGTTGGCACTCGCGTACATCGGCGCGCCGTCGCTGCCGGCGCACCTGAGCGCCGTGCCGCTCGAGTACACGTTGTCTGCGGTGCCCTGGCTCGCCGAGGGCTATGGCGCCGGGCGCCCCGTCGCGTTGGTGGGAATGTCGCGAGGGGCCGAGCTCGCGCTGCTCACCGCGACCATGTGCGACCGCGTCGCGGCGACGGTCGCCTTCGCACCGAGTGCCTACCGATGGCCGGCGCACAGTCCGGAGCGGCGTATGCCGTCAGCGGCCTGGACACTGCGTGGCCAGCCGCTCCCGTTCGCGGTGCCTGTGGCGTCTCCCGGGTACGCAGTGCCTCGCGACGAGCCTTGGGCGACCGCGCCGCTGTACCAGCGCGCGCTGGCCGACCCCGCCGCCCTGGAGCCGGCTCGAATTGCGGTGGAGCAGGCCGCCGGGCCGCTGTTGCTGATCTCGGGCGGCGCTGACCGGGTCTGGCCGTCCGACGCTATGGCCAGGCTGCTCTTGGCGTGGGGCTCGGAACGTGCGGCCGCGGGGCGCGACCGCCACCTTCACTTCCCGGACGCGGGCCACGCCTTCGCTCGGCCGCCAGGGATCCCGACGGCCGAGTTGATCTCCGGGTCGGGGAGGCGCCGCCGACTCGACCTGGGTGGCTCGCCGGCGGCCAACGCAGCAGCGGCCGCCGCCACGTGGCCGGCCGTCGTCGCCTTCCTGCGCGCCGCGGTCGGATCGTGACCGTAGAGCGCCCGGCCGTCGTCCCTGGCTCGAGGGCGCTGGTCTGGCCGTGGCTCGCGCTGTCGGTACTCGGTGCGGCGGCGCGGGTGGGCCATTTGTCCTGGGGCGACGATTTCGGTGTCCGCGTGCCCTCGCTGGCGTCGGCCGGGGCGTGGGGCGCGGGGTTCGTGGCGCTTGTTGTCGCGCAAGAAGTCATCGGCCACCGGCTGTGGTCAACTGTCGACACCTGGCCCGATGCGTGGTCGGGCATCCGTGTCGCAGTCAGGGCTGTCACGATCGTGGTGGCCGCCCCAATCAGCGAGGAGCTGCTGTACCGCGGCCTGCTGTTCACCCGTATCGCCGATTGGGGCGGCGTTGTGATCGCGGTGGCCTTTACCGCGATCGTCTCCACGATCGCGCACGGGCGGCGCGGCGCGACCGTGCGAATGATGATCCTCGCCGACGCGGCGTATTACGGCTGCGCACGCGCCGTTACCGGGTCGGTGGTGTTGCCGATCGCGTTCCACTGCGTCGGCAACGCATATGCGGTCTACGAGCGCACGCGTCGATCCCGGCTCAGCGGCCGGGAATGTCGACCCAGGCGGTAGGGTTTTACCCACTATGGCGACGTACCGCGACCTTCTGGCTGCTGCCCGGGCGGAGATCAAAGAGATAACCGGCGAGGCCGCACAGGCGCGTCTGGACGCGTCGGCGGTGCTCGACGTGCGCGAGCCCGACGAGTACGAGCAGGGCGCGATCCCGGGGTCGATCCACATCCCTCGTGGTCACCTGGAGGGCCAGGTCGAGGGCAAGTTGCCCGACAAGGACGCGCCGATCATCGTCCTGTGCGCGAGCGGGTTCCGCTCGGCGTTCGCGGCCAAGACCATGCAGGACCTCGGCTACACGAATGTCGTGAACCTGGCCGGCGGGTTCAACAAGTGGAAGGACGAAGGTCGGCCGTGGCGCACGCCGCAGGCGCTCACGCCCGAACAGCGCAACCGGTACCAGCGGCACCTGCTGTTGCCCGACGTCGACGTGGCCGGTCAGCTCAAACTCCTCGACTCCAAAGTGCTGATGCTCGGCGCCGGCGGCCTCGGCTCACCCGCCGCGCTCTACCTCGCGGCGGCCGGCGTCGGCACGCTGGGCATCATCGACATGGACGTCGTCGACGACTCCAACCTGCAGCGCCAGATCCTCCACAACATGGAGCGCATCGGTGAGCGCAAGGTCGACTCGGCCAAGAAGACCCTTACCGCGCTGAACCCCGACGTGAATGTCGTCACGTACGACGTGCGCCTCGGTGCCGACAACGTGCTCGACATTCTCGACGGTTACCACGTCATCGTCGACGGCACCGACAACTTCCCGACGCGGTACCTCGTCAACGACGCGTCACTGCTCAAGCGCATTCCTGTCGTCCACGGTTCGATCTTCCGCTTCGAGGGCCAGGCGTCGGTGTTCAAGCCGTACGAGGGGCCGTGCTACCGCTGCTTCCTCGCCGAGCCGCCGCCGGCCGAGCATGCGCCGAGTTGCGCGGAGGCCGGCGTACTGGGCGTGCTGCCCGGGATCATCGGCTCGATCCAGGCCATGGAAGCGATCAAGCTGCTGCTCGATCTCGGCGAGCCGCTCGTCGGTCGGCTGCTCGCGTACGACGCGCTGGAAGAGGAGTTCCGCGTGTTCAAGGTGCGACGCGATCCGGAGTGCCCGGCGTGCGGCGAAAACGCAGGCGAGATCGTCATCGCCGAGTACGACGAGCTGTGCATGCCGCATCCGAAGCAACCGCCTGCGTCCTGACGGGCGCTACGCTGCTGCGACTCAATTGGGGAGGAATCATGAGATCTCGGCGGCAAACGGCCGGTGTCCTGTGCACCGTGGCAGGGTTGATCCTGCTGGCGACGGGCATGTGGCCGGGCGCGACACAAGCGGCGACGACGATCACGGTGAGCCCGATCACGGCCAAGTTCTTCGCCAATCCCACCGACACTGGGGAGTTCACGGCCACGCCGAGCACGGCCGTCGACTTCACGTTGACGGTCCCGGTCCTGAACTGGAATCCGCCCACCGCCGCGCAGGTCACGTGCAGCAACGCGACCAACGTGAACGAGAACAGCCGGCCGTTCACCGCTGTCGTCCCGCAATCCAACGGGACGTGCACCACGATTCAGGCGGTCGGCAACGGCATCTCGGCGGGCTGCGATGCCGGAGCCTGCACCGGGTACACCGGGCCCGATCGCAACGCGTTCGACGCGGAATTCGAAGGCAGCTTCACCGTCGACCAACCCGGGCAGGTGACGTTCAACTTCTTCTCGGACGACGGGTGGATTCTCGGCGTCGGCGCGAGCGGGGCCAATCAGGCGACCCACGTGAGCGGCGGTGATCCGTCGCCGCCGGCGCTCACGACGTCGCCGTTCAAGTCCTACAAGGTCGTCGGCCAGAACAACACCACGCATCCGCCGACGCAGGACGACCTCGTCGTGAACTTTCCCGCGGCCGGCGTCTATCCCTTCGAGCTGGACTACAGCGAGGCGGCGGCCGGCGAATTGGCGATGACGATGACCGCCGGCGGTGCGCCGATCGGGTCCACGCCGACGAGCAGCACGAGCAGCACGATCAGCACGAGTTCGAGCTCGACCAGTTCGAGTTCGACCACGTCGAGCTCGACGACGAGCACGACCGCGCTGGCGACGACGACGACGCGCAGCAACGTGCTGGCGGCAACGGTCACCGGCCGCCCCGTGGGCGACTTGACGGTGCTCGGTCTCGGGCTCCTCTTCGCCGGCGTCGTGTTGCTGGCTGGCCGGAAGATCTCGGAGATCCCGCTCGAGCCGTAACGTAGGGCCATGGCCGACGATCGCCGGGCGACCGACTCGGGTATCGAGATCAAGCCGTACTACGACGCGTCCGACCTCGACGGGTGGGACGCCGCCGCCCAGTTAGGCAAACCCGGCGGCGCGCCGTACACGCGTGGCATCTACCCGTCGATGTACCGCGGCCGGCCCTGGACGATGCGGCAGTACGCGGGCTTCGGCACCGCCGAAGCCACGAACGAGCGATGGAAGCTGTTGCTCGCCGCCGGGTCGACCGGGCTTTCGTGTGCGTTCGACCTGCCGACCCAGATGGGGTACGACTCGGACCATCCACGGGCCGAGGGCGAGGTCGGCAAGGTGGGCGTGGCCATCGACTCGATCGACGACATGCGGCTGCTGCTGGCCGACCTCCCGCTCGACCAGGTGACGACGTCGATGACGATCAATTCGACGGCGTCGATCCTGCTGCTGCTGTACCAACTGGTCGCTGAGGAACAGGGTGTGCCGAGCGCGGTGCTGGGCGGCACGATCCAGAACGACATCCTCAAGGAGTACGTAGCCCGCGGCACCTATGTGTACCCGCCGCGACCGTCGATGCGGATCATCACCGACATCTTCGGCTACTGCCAGGAGCACCTCCCGTCGTGGAACACGATCTCGATCTCCGGCTACCACATCCGCGAGGCGGGCTCGACGGCGGTGCAGGAGATCGCCTTCACGTTGGCTAACGGCATCGCGTATGTCGAAGCCGCGCTGCAAGCGGGTCTCGACGTCGACGATTTCGCCCCTCGGCTGTCGTTCTTCTGGAATGCGCACAACAATTTCTTCGAGGAAGTGGCGAAGTTCCGAGCCGCGCGCCGCATGTGGTACCGGATCATGAGCGATCGCTTCGGCGCGAAACAGGAGAAGTCCAAGCTGCTGCGGTTCCACACCCAGACCGGCGGCTCCACCCTCACCGCGCAGCAACCCGAGAACAACATCATGCGGGTCACGCTTCAGGCCCTCGCCGCGGTGATGGGCGGCACGCAGAGCCTCCACACCAATGGTTTCGACGAAGCCCTCGGTCTGCCAACCGCGCGTGCGGCGACGCTTGCCTTGCGGACCCAGCAAACCATCGCCTTCGAATCGGGAGTAGTCGACACCACCGACCCGCTGGCCGGTTCGTACTTCGTCGAAGCCCTCACCGACGACGTCGAAGCTGCCGCCATCGCATACATCGAGAAGATCGACGGGATCGGCGGCGCGGTCGCCGCAATCGAAGCCGGCTTCATGCAGGACGAGATCGAGCAGGCGGCGTACGCGTATACGAAGGCGATCGACGACGGCGAGAAGATCATCGTCGGCGTCAACCGCTACGTCGACGACGCGCCCGAGCCGGCCGAGGTGTTCCCGATCGATCCCGAACTGCAGCGCCAGCAGGTTGCGCGCACGCAGCGGACGCGCGCCGAGCGCGACCAGCCCGCGGTCGATGCCGCATTGGCCGACGTCAAGGCGGCGGCCGAGGGCACGCAGAACCTGCTCGTCCCGATGAAGGAAGCGTTGCGGCGGCGAGCCACGCTAGGCGAGGTCAGCGACGTGCTCCGCGGTGTGTTCGGGGTGTACCAACCAAACCGTTGACGTCGGGGTTCGAGCCCGAGGCCATCGCCGCGTCGTATGACGCGGTGGCCGAGGAGTACGCCCGGCGACTGTCCCACGAGCTCGACTACAAGCCGGCTGACCGTGCGCTGCTCGACGAGGTCGCGTGCATCGACGGTGTTGTCTGCGACCTCGGGTGCGGCCCGGGCCACGTCGCTCGGTACCTCGCGGATCGCGGCGCGGAAGTGGTCGGCGTCGATCTGTCGGCCGGCATGGTCGATGTCGCCCGGCGATTGCATCCGGGCTTGCGCTTCGAGGTGGGGAACATGCTCGAGTTGGGCGAGCGCGGGTGGCGCGCAATCGTGGCGCTGTATTCGCTCATCCACATCGATCGCCCGCAGGTGCCGGTCGCGCTGCACCAGATGCACGAGGCCCTCGTCCCGGGCGGAACGCTCGTGCTCGCCGTGCACGCCGGTACCGGCGAGATCCGGCACGACACGTTCATGGATCACGACGTGGCGTTTACGGGGACCTTCTTCGAACTCGACGAACTCACCGGGCTCGTCGAGTCGGCCGGCTTCACGATCAGCAGCGCCCTTGAACGAGCGCCCTATCCCGACGAGGGTGCGACGCGTCGCGTCTATATCATCGCGACGAAGTGATCACCGACGAGGAGCTCACCGCGCTGGCGCTGGCTGCCGAGCCGGACCCCGTCGTTCCCGATGACGCCGTCCCGCTCTGGGACCTCGTCGCCACCGACGAGACGCTGGTGTCGTCGTGGTACATGCCGGCGCCGGCCGCCTCGGGCCTCGCCATCGGCGGCTGGCGCCGCGGCATTGTCGTGTTCCTGATAGCGGTCTTCCTCGCGATCGAAGTCGTCGGCCTCTGCAGCGCCTACGGCGTCATATCCATCGGCTAGGAACCCTGGCGATGCCGAGCGGTGACGAAATCCGAGACGCCCAGCGAGCGACGTGGGCCGGGCTCTCTGGCGGGTGGGAGAAGTGGGACGCGCTCATCATGGACCAGCTCGGTCCGGTCGGCACCGCGATGATCGAGCGTCTCGACATCGCCGACGATCAACAGCATCTCGACATCGCCTCGGGCACTGGTGAGCCGGGTCTGACCGTCGCCCGGCTCGCGCCGAGGGGTCACGTCGTGTTGACCGATCTGGCCGCCGAGATGCTCGACATCGCGACGCGGCGAGGGCAGGCGCAGGGCATCACGAATTTCGAGACGCGAGTGTGCAGCGCCGACGACCTCCCGTTCGATGACGCGATCTTCGACAGTGTCTCGGTGCGATTCGGCTACATGTTCTTTCCGGACGTGGCCAAGGCGACCGAGGAGTTCGCACGCGTACTCAAACCCGGCGGGCGCCTCTGCGCGTCGGTCTGGATCAAGCCCGACGAGAACCCGTGGACGACGGTCCTCATGCAGGCAATCGCGACGGAGGTGGTGCTGCCCCCACCGGATCCGGACGGTCCGAACATGTACCGGTGCGCGGCCGCGGGCTACCTGAACAGCGTGTACGAGGCCGCCGGCCTGCGCGACATTGCCGACTGGGAGGTCGACGTCGAGCTCGTGACGCAATCGCCCCTCGAGTATTGGCAAATGATGAGCGAGCACGTCTCGCTCGCAGTTGCCGCGCTTCGGCAGGTCGACGCGCCCACACGGGAGCGGATAGCAAACGCGGTCATCGCCAAGGTCAGCGCGTACGAACAAGACGGCAAGGTGAAGATTCCGGGCCTGGCCCGTTGCACCGTCGGCACGAAGTAGCCCCGCTCGACGCCGTAGCCTCGTAGACGATGGCTGTCCGGTTCACGATCATTGGTGCCGGTCCTGCCGGTGTGCAGGCGGCGACGCACGCGGCGCGCCTCGGGGCCGACGTGACCATGGTCGAGCGCGAGATCGTCGGCGGTGCCGCCAATCTCTGGGACTGCATTCCCTCGAAGGCGATGATCGCCACCGGCGGCATGCTGTCGTCGACGCACCGGGCCGAAGGCATGGGCCTGCACCCCATTACGGCGACGCCCGACTTGGAACAGTTGGCGGCCCGGATGCGGCGCATCGAGTCCGGCCTCAACGCGGCCGCGTGCTCGTTGCTGGAGAGCCAGGGTGTGCGAATCATCCAAGGTTCCGGGCGACTGAAGGGCCCGCACGAAGTCGTGGCCGAGACCGCAAGCGGCATCGAGGAGGTCGACGCCGACGCCATCCTCATCAGCACCGGCAGCCGCCCCCGCATCCCTGAGTGGGCCGATGTCGACGGCGAGCGCGTGCTCACGACACGACAGGCCTACCCGCCGCCCGAGATGCCCGAGCATCTCGTCGTGATCGGGTCGGGCGTGACCGGCGTCGAGTTCGTGCACATGTTCCGGTCGTTCGGATCGAAGGTCACGCTGATCGTGAGCCGCCAGCAGGTGCTGCCGCAGAAGGATCCCGAAGTGGCGGCCGCCCTCGAGGACGACTTCCTCAAGAGCGGCGTGGCGCTGCTGAAAGGCGCTCGCGCGACGGACATCGCCCGGGAAGCGGACACCGTCGCCGTGCACTGCGACGACGGGCGGGTCGCCAAGGGCAGCCACGCACTCCTCGCCATCGGATCGGTGCCGAACTCCGAAGGCCTCGGGCTCGACGAGGCCGGCGTCGACGTCGACGACGCCGGCTACGTCCCGATCAACCAGCACTGCCAGTCGAACGTGGCGCATCTCTACGCGGCGGGCGACGTGTCCGGTCGGCTGCCGCTGGCGTCGGTCGCCTCGATGCAGGGCCGCAAGGTCGCCGAACACGTCATGGGCCTGCACACGCGCGAGCACCGGCACCTCGACTACGACAAGGCGGCCAGCGCGATCTTCACCGAGCCCGAGATCGCCGACGTCGGCCTGGCCGAGGCCGAGGCCTTCGCCATTGGGCGCAAGATCCGCGTCACCAAGGTTCCCTTCGCGGCCAACGCCCGCGCCCTCATCGACGGCGACCCGCGTGGCTTCGTGAAGATCGTCTCCGACCCGGCGACCGGCGTCGTGCTGGGCGGTTCGATCGTCGGACGCGGCGCGAGCGAACTGATCTCCGTCATCGCCCTCGCGGTGACGGCCAACCTCAAGGTCACCGACATCGTCGAGAGCCTCCTCGTGCACCCCGCGCTGGCCGAAGCGCTGGCTGACGCGGCCGAATGACAGAAGAGGTCAGCAGCGACGAGGCGGCGGCCGTGTTTCGCCGCGCCGCCGAGATCGATCAGGGCCCCGGCAGCAGTGGCCGCGGCCTCGACCTCGCCGCGCTCGAGCAGGCCGGCATGGAGGCGGGACTGTCGCGCCGCTCCATCCGCCAGGCTCTGGCCGAGGTCCGGGCCAGCGCGCCGGCACCTGACCGCCCCGACGCCATCGTCGCCCGCACCCTCGACTTGTCGCCCGAGTCGGTCGAGCACGACGTCGAGAAGTTCATGCGCCACCAGCTGTTCCAGGTGGCGCGCCGCTTCGAGGATCGCACGCTGTGGGAGCCGCGCCGCGGCCTCGGCGCGTCGCTCGCCAAGTCGTTCGACTTCAATCGCCGCATCGTGTTGCGCGAGCTCTCCCGCGTCACCACCTGCGTCGTCGAGGTGCCGGGGGAGAACCGCACCCACGTCCGCTTCGAGCTGTCACTCGGCGGTGTGCGCTGGGGTTGGTACGCGTTGCCGATCTCGACCGGCGTCCTCGCCGCCGCCGGCGTCGGCGTGGCCGTCGCCCTCGGCACCGCGCCCGAAGTTCTCATCGCCGCGCCCGGCGCCGTCGCCGTCACCGGCGGCGCCTTCGCCGGTGCTCGCGCCGGCATCCGCGGCAGCCTCCGCCGCGGCACCAACGGCGTCGAGCGCTTCCTCGACCTTCTAGAACGCGGCCGCTAGTCGGCCACGACGCGTTCTGGGCGGATCCGCGCCGGCTAAGCGGGAGTTAATCCGCCCAGAACGATTGGGTCTGGTGTCGCCGTGTCCGTTCGACCGACACTGGCTGCGTGGAATGGTATGAAATAGCACGTAACCAGCGTGGGCTGGTCGCCAGATTCCAGCTCGAGGCACTCGGGCTGACCGATGGTCGGATCGACACCCTGATCGCCAATCATCACTGGCAGCTGCTCCATCCGGGCGTCTACCTAACCGGATCTCGACCGCCTGACTGGGAGCAGAATGTGCTGGCGGCGATCTTTGCGTGTGGAGGCGACGCGCACGCATCGCACCGAACTGCGGCGCGACTTCACGGCCTTGACGGAGCGGACAACCACGGCGTTATCGACGTAACTGTGTCGCGGCGCAACGGGCCGGCGCCCACTGGTGTGATCGTGCACCGCTCACGACGGTTTGCGTTGGGGGATCGCGCCATGCGCGATGGAGTCCCGGTCAGTTCGGTCGATCGTTGCTTGCTTGATTACGCCGCGCTGGTGCCGCCGATTCTCGTCGAGCGCGCCGTCGAGGACGCCATGCGACGCGGCCGCACGACGGAGGGCGCGCTGCGACGTCGGCTGGAACAAAGCGGACGTGGTGTGCCCGGTGTCCGCCGGCTGCGTACGGTCCTCGACCGACGGCCCGCGGGTCGCCCAGCGCGAAGCGGGTTCGAGGTAATCGTCCTCGACATCATCCGCGAGTTCGGGCTCCCGCTTCCGATCCGGCGCCCCCTGGTGGTCGTGGACAATGACGAGTTCTTCGAACTGGACCTCGCTTATGTCGACGAGATGATCGACATCGAACCGAGTGGTGACAGGTGGCATTCGACCGCCCGACAGCGCGCCGCCGACGCGAGGCGCCAGCGCATCCTCGGATCTCACGGATGGACCATCGTCGACGTGCATTGGACGCCCGCCATCCACCACCCCGCCACCGTCGCGGCCGAGATCCGCGCCGCGTTGCATTCTGGGCGGATCCGCGCCGGCTCAGCGCGGGTTAATCCGCCCAGAATGAGAGTGGACGGCTAAACAGCGGCGGCCGCTAGGTCGGCCACGGTCATGGCCATGCCCTTGGCGCCGTCGAGGGTGGCGCGGTCGGCGGTGGGGGTGGCGCAGAAGGCGGCGAACTCGGGCTGGTGGTTCGAGATCGGGAAGCAGCCGAGGCCGAGCATGGGGTGGATCGTGGGGACTGCGAGGGACACGTTGGCCATGTCGGTCGACCCGGCGATGCGCGCGCCGCCTTCGGTGAAGACGCGCCCGAGCGACTC
>DASRJI010000057.1:0-22068 GCA_035649535.1 Acidimicrobiales bacterium
TAGCCAGCCCTGCCGCCAACACCACTGCGGCGACAGCGCGAGCCACGCGACGGTGAGGTCTGATGAATGACATGTTCACTCGCCTCCCTCTCGTGGAACATCCACTTCCCACATCGTCGCAGACGGCGCCGGTCGGTGCACCCGGCATCGCGTATTCGCGGCGCGCCCGGCCTCACGTTGCGCGCAGCGTCGATGGTGACGTTGACCGATCCGCTCGATATCACCCCGCACAGCCATCGGCTGGCGGCCCGCGCGTCGAGGCGGAGAATTGCTGCCGCCCTAGACTCGGAACCCGCCGGGGAGTGGCGCAGTGGTAGCGCACCTGCTTTGGGGGCAGGCGGTCGGGGGTTCAAATCCCCCCTCCCCGACGGCTACCGTCCGCGGTAGCAACGCGGGTGTAGCTCAATGGTAGAGCTCCAGCCTTCCAAGCTGGCGATGCGAGTTCGATCCTCGTCACCCGCTCTCCAGCGCAGCGATTCACTTCACCCGCTCGCGGGTAGATCGCTGGCATGGCGAAGGACGTGAGCGATCGGCTGGCGGACAGCATCCAGGACGCGGTGGCGGCGGCGGGCCACCCGCAGGAAGTGCCGGTCAACATGTACGAAGCCGACGCGGCCTATGTAGTAGTGGCGCCGCTGCCCGGCGTCATGGAAGATGCCGTACGAGTGAGGATCGACGGTGACCAACTTCTGATCCGCGCCGACATGCCGTCGCCCGGCATCAAGGCGTACCTCATGCACGAGTGGAGCTACGGACCCTACGAGCGCGTGGTCAACGTCCCGAGCGACTGCACGGGCAAATTCGAGACCAGCTTCGGCAACGGTCAACTCGCGATACGGCTTCTCAAGCAGTAGTGAGCCTGGGCGAAGTCATCGCCGACTACGAGGCCGAGGGATTCGTCGGCCAGTTCATCCCGGCTGACTGCGACGGCAACGTCCGCTGCCTCACCTGCAATCGCACGACCCACGCCGACGATGTGATCGCGCACCACCTGCGCCGCGTCGAGGGCGCGTCGGATCCGGCTGACATGGCCGCGGTCGCGGCCCTCGAGTGTCCCCACTGCCATACACGCGGGACGATCACGCTCAAGTACGGACCAGACCCGACACCGGAGGAAGCGGCGATCCTCCCGCTGCTCGAGAAGCACGAACGCCTCACGCCGTAGAGTGCCGCGGATGAGCGGCCTGCGTCATCGCACAGTTCGCACCAACGGAATCGAGATGCACATCGCCGAACAAGGCGACGGCCGACCCGTGATCCTGTGTCACGGCTTCCCGGAACTCTGGTACTCGTGGCGCCACCAATTGCCGGCGCTGGCGGCGGCCGGGTACCACGTCGTCGCCCCCGACCAGCGCGGATACGGCGACACCACAAAGCCAAAGTCGGTCGACGAGTACGACATCGGCCACCTCACCGACGACATGCTCGGCCTCCTCGACGTCCTCGGTGAGGACAAGGCCGTGTTCGTGGGCCACGACTGGGGCGCCCCGGTCGTCTGGAACCTCGCCCAGCGCGCGCCCGATCGCGTCGAGGCCGTCGTCGGGATGAGCGTGCCGTTCACGCCGCGGTCCGACACCAAGCCGACCGACGTGTGGAAGTTCCTGTTTACCGACACCTGGTTTTACATCCTCTACTTCCAGGACCCCGGTGTCGCCGACGCCGATCTCAGCGCCGACCCCAAGACGTTCCTGCGCCGATTCCTCTACACGATCTCCGGCGACGCGCTAGACGACGCCATGTCGGGACTGATGAGCGAGCGTGACGGCCGCGGCATGGTCGCCCGGCTCGCCGAACCGCCCGACGGCGCGCTGCCGGCGTGGCTGACGGAGGACGACCTGAACACCTTTACGTCGGCCTACGAGAAGTCCGGCTTCAGCGGTGGCTTGAACTGGTACCGGAACTTCGACCGCAACTGGGTGCGCAGCGTCGCCTGGGCCGATCGCAAGATCGAGATGCCCGCCCTGTTCATCGCCGGCGACAAGGACCCTGTGATCCGGATGGTGTCACCCGATGCCATGCGCGACTGGGTGACCGACCTGCGCGGCCTGACGCTGCTACCCGGCGCCGGCCACTGGATTCAGCAGGAGCGGCCTGACGACGTCAACCGCGCCCTCGTCGAGTTCCTCGACGGCCTTCCCGAGACGACTTAGCGCTCGACGCGGACGAGCTTGGTCACGCCGGTCATCTCGAGCACCTTGGACACGGCGGCCGGCGGTGACACGACTACAAGCGACTGTTCCCGGTCGCGCAGCTTCTTGGCGGCGACCACGAAGACTGCGATTCCCGACGAGTCCACGAACTGCACGTCGGAGAGATCGAGGGTGACGTCGCCCGCGGCTCGGGCCAGGGCGGCGTCGAGGTGCTCCGTGAGGCTCGGCCCCGTATAGGCGTCGATATCGCCACGCGGCGCGACCACCGTGTGTCCGTCCGTCGTGCGGACATCAACCGTGAACTCACTCTCCGCCACTGCCGCCTCCCAGCAATCCGGACAAATAGTAGTCCGTCGATCCCGCAAATTCGCCCGCCAAAGTTGATCGGAACACCGATCGGACTAGGCCGTTCGGACCATTCTCTTCGAGGCACTTCAGTGTCCCTCGCCACTGGCCGTTAAGGCGTCGCCGAGCTCGTTTTTGGGGCGATCTCGGACCCACAGGAGGGAAACGAAGGATGGCAGTAGCTCAGATCTATGTCCCTGGACGCGGCCGTGTACGCGCTCGGCACCTTGCGTTCGGTGCCGTCCCGGCGGCCGTCGGCGTGGCGTCGATCGTGCTCGTCCTCACCGCCGCCGCCCGGCTCGCCGGCCCGGCGCTGCTGCGCCAGCACCCCAATGGCGCAACCCTCGCCCTCCTCGGCATGGGCATCCCGGTCAACTTCAGCGCCGCGTCCGCCCGCGTCGCCGGCATGGTCACGCTCAGCGACTACCCCGCGCTGCTGATCGCAACCTTCGCCGTTGTCGCCACGACGATGCTCACGGGCTTCGTCGCGGCGCGGCGCCGTCCGGCGGCCACGATGCCGCGCCTCGTCCTCCCCGCCGCCGCCTGGTTCGCCGCCTTCTCGACGTTGACGGCCGTCGGTGTCAGCCACGCCCGGCCGATCGTGATCGCCGGCGTTGCCGTCGACCTCAATGTCTCCGCCCTCCTGACGTTGGCGGTGAGCGCGATCTGGGCCGCCGTCGGCATGACCGCCGGCGTGCTCGTCGCCCGATCTCTCAACCACCGCGCCGCGCGCGCAGCTCGCAGCTCGTGGATCAGGCGCGGCCCGGGCGCCGCGGTGGTCGCCGGCGCGGTCATGGTCATGGGTGTCGCCGCATGCGGCGGCGGACCGCAGACCGGCGCCGTCGCTCTCGGTCAACCCAAGACGCACGACGCGGCGACGACCACCACGACCGTCGAAACAACGACCACCACGGTCGCCGCCTCCTCGGCGCCGACCGCGAGCACCGGTCGCAGCGCCTCGCGATCGACCCGTTCCTCATCGGCCGGCGCCGCCACCGGCGGGAGCACTGCGGCGGCCGCCGCCGCCAGCGCGCCGGCCGGCTTCGCGCCGGCGACGCCCGGCACCTACCGCTACAACACCTCGGGCTCGACCTCATCGCTCCTGGGCAAGCAGTCAGCACCCAGCGTCAGCACGCTCGTCGTCGACGCGCCGCAAGGCACCAAGCAGCACTCGGTGCGCCAGATCCTCAGCGCCAACGGCGACGGGTTCGTCATCGACCAAATCCTCGACTACCAGCCGCAAGGCGTGGCCGTCGTACGCCAACGGTTGGCCATGACGCAGAAGGGCAGCACCACGGTCCGCACCCTCAACGCGGCGCCGACCACGGTCGTGATCCCGATGGGCACCGCGACCGGCACCCATCGCGAATTCGACCTCAGCGGGGTGAGCATCGCCGGCCATGAAGCGGTCGACCTCGTCGAGTCGGTTGTGTCGAACGTCGGCGGCCAGGCGCTCAACACGGTTCTCGTGCGCACCGTGCTGCACGTGTCCGGCAGCGTGTCGGGAACGATTCAGCTCGACCAGTGGTGGGCGGCTGCGGCACGGGTCCCTGCACGCGAGCAGCTGACCGCGACGATGAAGTCGGGCTTCGCCACCGTGAAGACGAACTACAGCGCGACGCTCCAGAGCGTCACGCCCAGCTAGGCGTCGACGAACGTAAACAGCCGCTGATCCGTCCGGAAGGGCGCCGGCGGTCCGTCGAGACGGTGGGCGCCAACCGTGACCAACATCCCGTCCGGCGCATCGAATGACACCTCGGTGAAGCCGCTCGCGTCCAGCCAACGACGGATCGAGACGGTGAGGTCTGGTGGCTGCCGGTGACGTGTCCAGATCACGATGGCGCCGGGCGCACACAACGTCGGTAGCGCGCCGATCGAGTGCTCGACATCGGCGTCGGTCACGTTGCCCCAGATCCCGCAGAACAGGACAAGGTTGGCGGGAACCGAGCCGGCGTAGGCGCTTGTGGTTCCCGCGTCGCCGGTGACAACAGTGAGCGGCACCAGGCCGGCGTCGGCCGCCGCGGCGCGTGCGATGTCGGCGTTGCGGGGGTCAAGCTCAACGAGGCGGGCGATGACATCGGCCCGTCGCGCGTGCTCGGCAACGACGGGGATCAGGTCACGACCTTGCCCGGCGCAGGCGCTGATGACCGCGATCGGCCCGGCGGGAGCGGCGTCCAGCGCGTCGCGGACACACCGCTGCACGATGTGCAGTCGCGTGTGCAGCTCGGAACCGGGGACGTCGTAGGGCGCGTGCCACGCGTGCCAATCCGGCCGCGCCGCGTTACCCATCGACGCGTTTACGGACAGGCGGCGCCGTACGCCTCGCGCTCGTACTTGTTGTCGCAGCCGTCGCCATGAAGCGCGGCCTCGGCGAGATACATCGGGCCGAAGGTGTCGCCGTACGTCTCGAACTGGCGCACGTGCACCATCTCGTGCGCGAGTAGGCCGCCGGTGCATGCGGTCTTGCAATAGATCCAGTGACCGAGCGTCGTTCCCGACGCCGCCGGGTCCAGCGACGGTTGGATCGTCGTGTGCTCCACGCAATGCACTGCAATGCCGAGACCCGAGGTCGCGCAGATCCGCTGCGTGCCACCGGTCAACGGCGGCAGCGAGCTGGCGAACAGATCGGTCAGCGGTATCGGGTTGGTCGCGTCCGCTGAGTACGGGAGCCCGATCGGCAATGCGACCGGTAGCGGCTTGGCCGCTTCGGCCGGTGCGGCCATCCACAACCCCGTGCCGATCACCAACCCAACGAGAATCGCCGCGACCTTTACGCCCCTCGGTGCCATCCGCGGAGCGTAGTTCGGGGGCGCTCAGGCGTCGCTGAGGGAGGACGAGTCGTCGAGCAACGACTCAACCTCGTCGAGCATGGCCCGCAACTCTTCAGCGGAGAACAGCTCGCGGTGCGGCGTGACGGCCAACCACTCCTCGACAACGCGGGTGCCGTCCTCGCCGACTTCGCCCCAAAGGGAGAGGAGCCGATCCTGGACACGCGGCCGCCCGACGTAGTTCTGCCCGTCGAGGTCGCCTCGCCAGCTATCGATGAGTTCTTTGGCGTTCACCATTGTCCTGTCCGTCAACGCTACGCCCTCCCGGGATGTTCCGGGCAGCATGACGACTATCGGCACGAACGTGGCGGATTTGATACCTAACATCCGGAATCGTGCGGGGAAAGGTGCTGGCGGCGTCAGTCATCGTGGCCGCCGGGATGCTCGGCGTGCCCACCGCCCGCGCCGCCACGCAGCCGCCGCTCCAGCTGGTCGCCGAGAACCACATCTCCAAGCGGGTCGTCGACCTGGCGTTCCGCACGCCGGCGCTGGCGTCGCAGACGATCGTGCGCGTTGTCTTGCCCGCCGGCTTCGACCCGAAGGCGGCCACTCGCTACCCGGTGCTGTACCTGCTCCATGGCGGCGCGGGGAAGTACACCGACTGGACCACCGGTGGCGGCGTCGAGGCGCTCACCGCCGGCCTGCCGCTGATCACGGTGATGCCCGACGGCGGCCGCAGCGCCTGGTACACCGACTGGTTCAACAACGGCCGCCGCGGTCCGCCCATGTGGGAGACCTTTCACATCGGCCAACTCCTTCCGTGGATCGACACGCACTACCCCACGATCGCGGCGCGTCGCGGCCGCGCCATCGCCGGACTGTCGAGCGGTGGCTTCGGCGCCATGAGCTACGCGGCGCGGCATCCCGATCTGTTCGTCGCCGCCGCCGGCTTTTCAGGCGCGCTCGATACCAATACGCCGCCGGTGGTTGCCGGCAAGGTGATCGACGCCCTTGCCGCGCAGGACGGCGGCATCCCGGGATCGCTGTTCGGCCTGCGCGAGATCGACGAGGTTCGCTGGCGGGGCCACAACCCGTGGGACCTGGCGGCGAACTTCCGGAACATGACGGTCGTCGTCCGCACTGGTAACGGGAACGCGGGGGGCGCGTTCGGCGGGGGTGGTCCGGCCGACCCCGGCGGCTCCGCGCTCGAGCGGGCGTGTTACATGCAGAGCGTCAGCTTCCACGATCGGCTCGCTGCGCTCGGCATCGATCACGTGTGGGACTACTACGGCGCCGGCACCCACAACTACGCGTACTGGCGTCGCGACCTCGAACGCACACTGCCGATCTTCATGGCCGCCTTCTCGGCGGCGCGCCCGGATCCGTCGCCGTTCTCGTTCACGACAATCGAACCGCGGTACGACATCTACGGCTGGTCGGTCCACATCACCCGGCGCGCGCTCGAGTTCAGTTCGATCACCCGGGCGTCTGGGCGCGGCTTCCGCCTGTCGGGCAGCGGGACGGCCGTCGTGACCACCGCCTCGCTCTACACACCCCACAAGACCTACACCGCTCGCCTTCGAGGCGACTCGGGATCGCAACGACGGGTGCTCCGCGCCGATCGCGACGGGCGACTCCACCTCACCGTGCCCTTGGGACGCTCCAACCTGGTCCAGCAGCAATTCACGATCACGGGCCGGTCCCCTGCCACGCGCGTTCACACGACGACGGTGACGATCACGTGAGGTTCCCCGGCCTGGCCGACGGCTGGATTCGCCTCGACGGCCCGGCGGGGACGCTGCCGGTCGACACCTCGATCGATGCCATGACCGCGTACCTACGCGGCTGCGAACCGGCCAACGCCGGCGGCGCATTCGCGGCAAGCGTGGGCACCGGCGCGATGGTCGACCGGGTGCGCGGGGACGTCGGCGCGTTCCTGGGCTGCGGGAGCCAGCAGATCATTTTCGGCGCCAGCTCGACCGCGTTGGTGTTCGCCTTCACGCGCGCATTGGCGCGGACGTGGCGGGGCGGCGAGCGCATCGTTTGCACGCAACTCGACCACGACTCGAACGTGACGCCGTGGGTCCTAGCCGCCGCCGAAGCCGGCGCCACGGTCAGCATCGTCGCCGTCGATCCCAGCGACGGCTCGCTCGACCTGGCCGACGTGGAGCGCGAGCTCTCCCACGATGGCGCGGCCTGGCTCGCCATTTCCGGCGCGTCGAACCTCACCGGATTCGCGCCCGACCTTCGCGCCGCCGCGAAACTGGCGCACGATGCCGGCGCGCGGCTGCACGTCGACGCCGTGGCCCGGGCCCCACACCTCCCGATCGACGTGAACGGCTGGGGCATCGACTCGCTCGTCACGTCGCCGTACAAGTGGTACGGACCACACGCCGGCATCCTGGTGCTCCAACCCGACTTGCTCAGCGGGGTCGAGCCGTATCGCGTGCGGCCGGCCGACTATCCGGGTCCCGAGCGGTGGGAGACGGGAACAAAGTCGTTCGAGACGATCGCCGGCATCGGCGGCGCGGTGTCGTACACGAACGAGGTCGCCTGGGCCGACGTGATCGCCGGCGAGACCGAACTGTTGACCCGAATGGAGGCCGGGCTGCGCGCCATACCGGGCGTCACGATTCACGGACCCGTGGCCGCGGAAGGCCGCGCGCCCACGACCATCTTCACGATCGACGGCCGGGCGCCGAGCGCGGTCGCCCAGGCGCTGGCCGACCGCCGAATCGCGGTCTGGAGCGGTGACAACTACGCGTGCGAACTCGTCGACGCGCTCGGCCTGCGCGAGGGCGGTGGAGCGGTTCGCGCCGGCGTGGCGCGCTACACCACCGCGGCCGATGTCGACGCGTTGATCAGCGCGGTCGGCGAGCTCGCGCTCTAGTCGCAGAACAGCGACACGAGCAACGCTTGGCCTTCCTCCGCCGTCGCCCGCGCTTCGAGCGTCGTCTGATCGGCGTCGATCAGCAGGCTGAAGTCGATCCAACGGCAGCACTCGACTTCGGCCGCGGCGAGAGCCGCGACCTCGGCGGCTACGTCGGCGCCACCAGCGAACGTAACCCGGACACCGCCGTCGATCGCGTGGCGCTCGCGGCTCGTGGCCAGGAGCGCCTGCCACTCGTCGAGCCGCTGGGCGATCGCCGCGCCGTCACCGAGAGAACAGGCGACGGGTTCGTCACTCATGAGTCGCGCAACGCCGGGTGCTGGCGCGCCAACATCGAGCCGAGGATCCGCCGCGGCGCGAGGTACGCGAACCGAGCGGCGATCCGATTGGCCACACCCGGAATCACGACTGCCTTGCCCGACGCGGTGCCGTCGACCGCCGCCTTGGCGACCGCCGCGGCCGGGATCCACATGATCTTCGGGAGCGAGTTCTCGGCGTCTTCCTTGGCGAAGCCAGCGGCCTCGCCGAAGCCCGTGTCGACGGGACCGGGACACAACGTTGTCGCGGTGACGCCAGTGCCTTTGAGTTCGGCGCGCAGCGCGTGCGTGTACGACAGGACGAACGACTTGGACGCGCCGTAGCCGGCCTGGCCAGGCAGCGGCTGGAACGCGGCGGTCGACGCCACGTTGAGAATGGCGCCGCTGCCCCGGGCGACCATCCCCGGGAGGAACAGGCTGCACAGGTCGACGACCGCTTCGATGTTCGTCCGGACCATGCCGACTTCGCGCTCGTGATCACTCGCGGCGACCGCGCCGGTCGTCGAGAACCCGGCGTTGTTGACCAGCACCGAAACCTCGAGCCCGAGCGCTTCGACGGCAGCAGGCATCGCGGCACGGGCGTCGGCGTCGCTGAGATCAACGGCCAGGGTCTCGGCTCGGATGCCGTGGTCCCTCGCCAAGCCTTCGGCAACGTCTCGCAGCAGGTCCTCGCGCCGGGCGACCAGCGTCAGGCCGTGTCCGCGTCGCGCCAGCTCACGAGCGATCTCAACACCGATGCCCGACGACGCGCCAGTGACGAGGCAGGTGCTCCCTGGCGACGGAGTAGGTAAGGCCATGCGTGGACCCTAACGCCGCTCACCCGTCTACCGTCATCCCGCTGATGATCGCCTTGCGGGCGCGATTCATCGACCGGCGAGCGGCGGCGGCGGAGTCCCCGAACCCGATAAACAGATTGAGCGACCCGTCGAAGAGCGTCTCGAGCGCGTCACCGATGCTGAGCAAGTCGACGAGTCGGAGGGCGACGACGCCGTGGGTCATTGACCAGACCTGCTGGGCCTGCCCAGTCGCATTATCAGGCCGAAAGCGGCCGGCCCGGGCCGCTGCCTCAATGAAGCCGACGAGTACGTCGAACGTCCCGCGGCCATCAGCGGGGCCGAGCCCGTGCAACGGTTCCATGAACATGACCCGATAGAGGGCAGGGTTCTCGAAGGCGTTGGCGCAGTAGGCCCAGCCGAGGAGGCCGAGGTCAAAAACTGGGTCCCGGCTGGGCCTCACCGAGCCCAAATGAGCGGCCAAGCGGTTGAACGCTTCCTGGCGCACCTCGCGACGCAACTCGTCCATCCCGCCGAAGTGGGTGTAGACCGCCATCGTGGAGGTCTCCACCTCACGAGCGAGTCGGCGCAGCGTAAGTGCGCCGCCGCCTTCCTCAGCGAGAAGGCGCGCCGCGTGTTCGACCAATGCCATCCGGAGCGCGGGGTCGGCGGTCTTGGGGCTCACGTTGACAGCATGACATAGCAGTGTTATCTATACACATAGCACTGCTATGAATTCGAGCAGGGAGAGCGATATGGCTACGGATAGTCGGAACCGTTATCTCGAGGGGAACTACGGGCCCGTCCGAGAGGAACTCACTGTCACCGATCTCCCTGTGACGGGAACGCTGCCCGGCCATCTCGACGGCCGCTATCTCCGCAACGGCCCCAACCCTGTGGTCGACCCCGACCCCGCCGCGTACCACTGGTTCATGGGCAGCGGCATGGTTCACGGTCTGCGCATCCGCGACGGTCGGGCCGAGTGGTACCGCAACCGGTGGGTGCGGGCCGCCGACGTCGCCGACGCCCTCGGCGAGCCGCACCATCCCGGGCCCGTCCATGGGGGGATGGACTTCGCCGCCAACACCAACGTGATCGGCCATGCGGGCCGAACGTTCGCCATCGTCGAAGGCGGCGGCCGTCCCTACGAACTGACCGACACACTCGACACCGTGGGGCCTTGCGACTTCGACGGGACCCTGCCGGGCGGCTACACCGCTCACCCCAAGCGCGACCCCGAGACCGGCGAGCTACACGCAGTCAGCTACTTCTTCGGTTGGGCCAACAAGGTGCGATACACGGTGATTGGTGCGGACGGCCGCGTACGCCGCAGCGTCGACATCGAGGTCACGGGCAGCCCGATGATGCACGACTTCTCGCTGACCTCGGATCACGTCGTGATCTACGACTTGCCCGTCACGTTCGATCCCGCCGCCGTGACGGCCGACGTCCCCGCCGCGTTCCGCGGCATCGCACAGTTCATGACCGGCCGCGTCATTGGCCGGCGTCGCGTTCCGGACCGGCTGGCCGCCGCCATGGCCCGCTCGGGGCCGGCCACGCTGCCCTACGCATGGAACGACAAGTACCCGGCCCGTGTCGGCGTGATGCGGCGCGACGGCGACGGGTCCGACATCAAGTGGTTCGATGTCGACCCGTGCTACGTCTTCCACCCGATGAACGCGTATGACGACGGCGACAATGTCGTCCTTGACGTCGTGCGCCATCCGCGGATGTTCGATCGCGACCGTCACGGGCCCAACGAGGGTCCGCCGACACTCGATCGCTGGACGGTCGACACGGCCGCCGGCAAGGTCATCGAGGAACGCTTCGATGATCACGGCCAGGAGTTCCCTCGCATCGACGAGCGGCTGATCGGGAAGCGTCACCGGTTCGGGTACGCGGTCGGCTTTGCGCCAAGCCGCGACGGCGACACCGACCTCGAGGCCAACGAATTGCTGAAGCACGACCTGGTCACCGGGACCACGCAGGCGCACGAGTTCGGCCCGCGCTCCGGTGCGGGTGAGTTCGTGTTCGTGCCAACCAGCGCGGACGGCGCCGAGGACGACGGCGTCCTCATGGGCCTCGTCTACGACGGCGACACCGATCGCAGCAACCTCGTCGTCCTCGACGCCGCGTCGCTCGGCCACGTCGCCACCGTCCATCTTCCGGCCCGCGTGCCGCACGGCTTCCACGGCAACTGGATCCCCACCTAAGGGGATCCGCTTACTCGCCGTGTAGGCAGACGCAAAACGGGTGGCCGGCGGGGTCGGCGTACGTCGGGCAGCTGCCGCCTTGGGGTGAAAGACGGACGGCACCCGCCCGCTCGATCCGCGCCTCCACCGGGGCACGGTCGTCCACCTTCACGTCGAAGTGGGCCTGGGCGGGAAACGCAGGATCAGGCCAACGCGGCGCGACGTAGTGCGTCACTTCCTGAAACGCGAGCTCCGGCACGTTGTCACCGGCGAGCAACTCGGCATAGAACGCGGACAGCGCGGGGGCGTCCGGGCAGTCGATGACGACGCGCCAGAGGGTGTCGTCATCGCCGGGATACAGGCAGAACGGATGGCCGATGGGGTCGGCGTAGGTATGGTGCGCTCCCGCGTCGGCGAGCAGCGTGGCACCGCGGTCAAGGACGAGCCGATGCGACGCGTCGAGGTCACGAACATGGATGTCGAGGTGCAGTTGCTGCGGGTACTTCGGGTCGGGCCAGCGGGGTGGCCGGTACTCATTGCCCTCGTCGAAGTTCAGCCGCGGCCGGCGACGCGGATGGCTTCCAACCAACGCGGCGTAGAACGCGCCGAGTTCCTCGGTGCGGTCATCCGGACAGGTGATGACAACGGTACCGATGCCCTCGTACTCCTCGCCGTCCAACGCGAAGCCCTTGATCTGGTCGCGTTCGTCGAATGTGGCGGTGACGAACGCCGGGCCGCGCGGACCTTCGATAGTGACCCGGGCCATGTTCGGCCCCATCGCTCGGGCCGCCGCCCGGGCGCGCGGCGTCCCTGCGAGCTCCTCGATGGCCGGCCACCCGCGGGCCGCCTGCAGGTAATCGTCGAGCCAACCCCAGTAGTGCTCGGGCACGAGCGAGTGCAGGGCGGTCAGGTCGCGGCGCTCCATCGCGTCGACCACTGCGATGGCGAGCGCGATGGGCTCAGCCATGCTGCGCGCCGTAGAGGTCGCGCAGGACGCCGACCTCGGCGCCGTGATGCATCAGCTCGCGGTGGATATGCATGACAAGGCCGATGCGCGGGTCGTCACCACCGAGCTGCATCGCGCTGAAGTCGTTGGCCACATAAATCCCGTCCTCGATGTCGCCGATGGGCCGCCACAACCCGTCCTCGCCGCCCTCGTCCAGGCCGCGGCGCCACAACGTCCACCAGTGATCGAGAAAGTCGAGCGCGGCTTCGGCCCGGGCCGGGAACGGCTGTTCGCGCGCGCCCATCGGCACGAAGACAGGCGTGTCGGCGACATCGGGAAAGAGCGAACTCGTCCGCTGCGCAAGGCAGCCGATGCCGATGTGACACAGCCGCCACGCGATCGTCGTGACCGGTGCGGGCTGCGGCGGGGGCCACTCGAAGTCGATCAGCACGCCGTCGCCCGCGTCGTGGATCGTCCAACAGTCGGGTACGGGTTGCCACAGGAACTCGTCGTCGGCCAGACCGGCGAGGCGCGGCCGGAAGATCGCGTTCCACCACCAGTCGATCTGTCCCGTGACCGCCCTCAGCGTGGCGCCGCCCACGTCGAACATTTGAACATCAATAATCGGGGGCATGCGTGTGGGGATTGCCGACCATCTGGGTTGGGCCGTCGCGGTGACGGCGTCGACGGATCACGAGGTCGTGGATCGGCGGCGAATCCAACTGATCGAACCCGATGTGCCGCCCGCTCCGATCGAGCACGAGGTGCAGGGACTCAGCGACGGGGCGGCGACGGCGCTAGTAGCCAAGGTACGAGCATCGGTCGTTCGGGAAACAGCGAAAGCGCTCGACGACCTGGCCAGAGAGTTGGTGACTGCCATCTCGTCGATCTCGATGCGGGCTTGGCCGCCGGACTTTCCCGACGAGATCGCCGTGCAACGGTGCGCCCCGTACTCGGCCCGCGCCGACGCGGTGATGTACCGCCAGGAGCTCTCCGAACTCGCGCACGCGCGTGGCTGGGAGATCCACCTGTATGACGCCAAGGCCGTCGTGAGTCAGGCGGTCAGGATGCTGGGTGATCGGGGCGACGAGATTCTCGAGCGCCCTCGGACAACGCTCGGGCCACCGTGGACGAAGGACCATCGCGTTGCGCTTGCGGCGACGATCGTCGCTAGCTCGACACCTCGCTAGTCGCGCTCGATCCTTCGCAGTCCTCGATCGGGCGTCCACGACTCGACAACGAGCTTGGTTGCCTCGGCATTGAGGCCGGTGATCACGACCTCGGCGATGTCGGCGACGAACGCCTCGCCGTCCGGTTGCTCGCTCGCCTCGTCGGTGGTCACCGAGCCGGCAGGAATAGCGCGCCCGGTGATCTTGGCCTCACCCGGCCACTCGCTCTCCTTGCCCTCCACGGGATGGAAGGTCGGGCCGTGGAGGGCGAATCGGGCGTCGCGCTTGAGGTCTGCTCCCTTGCGGGCGTCGTTCATCGAACCGAAGCGCAGATCGCCGTCGACGAACTCGCACTCGATGCCCGAGATCCGAGGGGATCCGTCGGCGCGCAACGTCGCGATCGTCTTGTGGCGACCGGCGTCGAACAGCCGCTGCACGCGTGCGGCGAACTCCGGTTCCGCCTGCTCAATCGCCTTCCATGCCGGCACGGCGCGCAGCCTATGTCCGCTCTCTGGGCTAAGGCACTCGGCGGGCGGTCAGGCAGAGATGCGATCGCGTCGTCGTCACCGTTGCGTCCGGGGTTGCGGCGGCGCTGCGCAGACGGGCAAGCCCGCGGGCGTATGCGGCGTCGTCGAGCGCAGCCAGCTGCGAAACGACGCGGCGTTCGGCGTCGGCCAATGCGTCTGCGGCCGGCACCTCTTGCGGGCCGCCTTCGAGTTCGATGTCGACAACGAACCGGCGCGCCTCCAACGCCTCGCCGATGCGGCTCGCAGGCCAGAACCGGGCGGCGTCGAGCTCGATCGTCTCAGGGAAGAACTCATAGAGCCACCAGTCGCCGGCCGCGGCCGGCTCGATGTTGTTGAGCCGGAACGCGCCGTGGCGGTTCAGTACGCGCCCGACCTCATCTAACGCCAGCTCCTTGTCGACGACGTGGTGGAAGGCGAAACTCGTCGCGATGTAATCGCAGCTTGCGTCGCGCAGCGGCAGTGCCTCCGCGCCGGCGCGGATCAGACCGAAAATCGCCTTGGCGCGGGCTTGGCCGAGCATTGCGGCCGACGGGTCGAGACCGAGCCACTCGACGCGCTGATCACCGAAGAACTCGCGCTGCGCGGCAAGCCATCGACCCGTACCAGTCCCGACGTCGAGGACGCGCACCGTTCCGTGCGCGGCGAGCAATTCGTCGATCACCTCGTCGCGCCGGATCGAAAAGCCCGCTCGATCTTCGTCATACCGAGCCGCCAGCGTTTCGTAGTCGGTGGACACAGCGAAAGCTCAGATCGTCGTGCGGTAGCTGAGGTACACGACACCGTTGTCGAAGCGGCGCTCGTCCAGCAGCTCGAGCTCCATGCGGGCATCGCTCGGGAGTGCACGCTTGCCTGCGCCGAGTGTGACCGGATGCACGAAGAGGTGGCTCTCGTCGACCAACCCGGCGTTGAACGCGTGGTTGGCAAGCGTCGGCCCGCCGAGGGTGAGGTCGCGGGCCGCCGACGCCTTTATGTCGCGCATCGAATCGGGGTCGAAGCGTGGCTCGAGCCGCGTCTTGGCGGTCGAGACTGCGTCCAGCGTCGTGGAGTAGACGATCTTGTCGGCCGCTTGCCACATGGTGGCGAAGTCGGCCATGAGCTCCGACTCGGCCGCCAGGGCGGGTTGGGTCTCCCACACGGCCATCGTTTCGTACATGCGGCGCCCGTAGACATAGGTACCGGCGGGGCGCACGAGCTCGGTGATGAAGACGAAGAGCTCGTCGCTCGGGTCGGTCCAATCGAAGTTGCCCTGCGCGTCCTCGATGTAGCCGTCAACAGACACGTTCGCGATGTAGATCAGCTTGCCCACGCCCCTCCAGTGTGGTCCACACCACCGTTGCCGAATGGCGTCTACGGTGGCGGTTGCTCGGCCAACGATGTCCGGCTCCCCGTGAGTGAGCGAAAGGACGTCCGTCATGACCGAAGCTGTTAGCCGAGAGTTGTCTCTAATGAGACCTCTGGCCCGCGAACGCTCGAGGCTGTTCGACCGCGAGGCGGAGCGTTACGACCGGTACCGCCCGACTTATCCCGACGCGGTGATCGACGACCTCCTCGGACCGAAGCCGGAAGGGCTGGACGTTCTTGACGTCGGTTGTGGCACCGGGATCGCGTCAAGGCTGATGGCCCAGCGCGGCGCCAAAGTGCTGGGGGTGGAAGTCGCTCCAAGGATGGCGGAGATCGCTCGCGGCCACGGGATCGACGTAGAGATCCGCGCCTTCGAAGACTGGCAACCGGCCGGTCGTACCTTTGACCGCGTTACCTCGGCGCAGGCCTGGCACTGGCTCGACTTGCCCGTCGCCACCGCCAAAGCCGCTTCGGTGATGCGGCCCGGTGGGCGGCTCTGCCTGTTCTGGAACGCCGGATGTCAACCCGACGACCTGGCGGATGCTCTCGCCGACGTGTACGAGGACGTGCTGCCCGACGGCCTTCACACTGTCTTCAGGGGCTACGCCGCCAATCGACCAACTGACATGCGGTCAGGGTTGGAGGCGGTTGTCGACGCGATCGCAGCGGCACCGGATCTTGCTGGCCCGACGGAGCAGTGGTTCCCCTGGAGCCGGGTCTTTCGGAGGGACGAATGGTTGGAGCACCTCCTGTCACGGAGCGACCACACGGCCCTTGACCCGGAGATCCAGGACCGACTGTTCGAACGCGTCGGTGCGACCATTGACGACCACGGCGGTTCATTCGTCATGAACTTCGAAACCGGCCTCCTCACCGCGACCCGCGAGGAGAGCGAACGGTAACCGCGCTATCCCAGTGCTGGTGAGGGGTGGATCGCGATCGCCGAGGGCGCGCGAAGGGCGACGTCGCCGCTCTCGTCGACGATCTCCCACCCCAGCGCGCTCGCCCAGAACCGCGCCAGCCGAGTGGGATCCGTCGCATCGAAGGTGAGACTGACGAGTCGGCTTGTCATGGCGCCTGTCTCACCAGAGTTGGGGTCGCGGGATCACCAGTCCGGCGTTCAGGCAGGCCCGTTCGATGGCGCGACTGGGATACGGGGAGTTTCGGTCCTCTCGGTGGAGACGCAGATAGAAGTCGTTGATGAGCACTGCCAGAGGGGCGTATCTGTTGATCACGTTTCGGGCGGCCGTCGGGAGCGTGGCAGCGTCGGCTCGTCCGGACGCGCACGTGCGCACGAAATCGTTGCGCCGCTCGTAGTCCGCACCAGTGACGAGCTCGGTTACGAGCCAATCGACGAATCGAGTCATCGTGTGCGCCACATCGTGGCTCGCGTTCAACTCGAGGAACCGGGCTTCGACGTCGGAGAGGTCGAATTCCGGCGAGGTGGCGAGCCCGAAGTCGGCGATGTAGATGTCGTCTCCGTCGCAGAGCATGTTGTCGAGATGTGCGTCGAAGTGGAAGAGGCCGAGATTGTTCATGGACGCGACGTCGACACGTAGATGTTCGGCAACCATTTCAATGGCAGCGTTGGCAGTTGCTTCGTCGCCGGCGAGCTGTTGGTGCAGCCAGTCGGGCAGTGTGGTTGGCACGTACTCCAAGAACAGAGCCACTGAAGCCGTCGACGCGGTGATCGCTTCGGCGCGTCGTCGGACAGTCGCAGAGCCATGCCAGTACTCCACGAGGCGGTCGATGTCAGCAAGTTCGTCGCAAAGCGGCCCGTGGGGCTCTGGTTCGTCGACCACTCGCCAGTGGTACATCAGCGGGTAGCAGATTGCCTGTCCGTCGAGTACCCAACCCGTTGCCATGGTGTTCGCGGCAATCTCGCGCCACACACCGAACGAAGGCGAGCCGATCCCGTACTGACAGCCGACCGGGAGGTCGAACAGATTCGCCGTTGATTCGAGGTTGGCCTTCAGGCGTTCGCGGTCGGTCAGGGGTATCCGTTTCACGAACACCCGAACATCACCCACGCTGATGCTCTGTCGCACACCACCGATTCCGGCGCCAAGGACGGGCGCCGCGCGGAGATGGCTCGTCAATTCGGCGTCGGACATTCGGCCGAGAGCATCTGAGACAAGCGAGTGGTTGGCCGTTCTCAATCCGACCAGTGACGCCGAGCGTCGAGCGTCTGCCTCACACTCCCCGACCAAGCCGGGAAGTGTATGGCGTCGACAGAGTTGGTTTACGGCGGCAACCGCGACGTCCCGACGTGGCACGCTCCCAAGATGGACGAGCAGATCGGCGGCACCGAAGGTGCTACGGGCACCTATCCCGAAGATCTGCCAGCCGAGGTTCTGGACGACGTGACCAGCGTGATCGGCGCAGAGGTCACGCTTCTCGGTCGCCTATCCGGAGGCGTCAATGGGGGTGCGATGCGCGTCCAGTTGGCCGGAACGGCAAATGCAGTGCTCAAAGCAGTGCCCCGAGCACACCCCAACCACCTGGACGAGACGTTGCGAGCCCAGAGAATCGTCGAGCACATGCGTAGGCGCGGCTATCCCACCCCGCCCTGGCTCGGAGTGGGTGCCACCGCCACTCATGTATGGCATCTGATGGACTTCGTTGACGCGGCTCCCGCGCCGAAGCTCACCCCGTCCGTCGTTGAGCAGCTGATGGAGATCATCGAACTCCAGGCTGGCCAAGCCTCCGAGCCCTACGACCATTGGTCCTACGCTTGGCGGGTCGCCACCGGTCAGGAATCGGCTGCCGCCGAGCTGGAGTTCAACGAGACCCCCGAGCAGTCGCTGCTCCGCCAGTCCATCGCCGGGCTCTCGGGGCATTCCTCCGCGGTGTCGGCCTTGGTCGACCGCCTGCGGATCGGATGTGCCGACGTGCCACCACCACGAGAGGCACCGGACATGGTCCATGCCGATCTCGCAACCCCCAGCAATGTCCTCGTCCGTGACGGAGCGGTGGTGGCGGTCGTGGATATCGGGAACGCAGGTGGCGGCACGCGAGCGACTGATCTCACCGCACTCGTGTGGTACACGTTCCAGGATCCGCAGCTGGACAGTGTCCGACGGCAGCTGTGGACGAGAATCCTCGACCTTGTCGGCGGGGAGGGGGCGGCGGTGCTCGCCGCGACACACATCCTCCACATGCTCGAGTTCCGCATCCGCGAAGGGCGCCACGATGTCGTCCCAGGAGTGGTCGAGCGCGGCCATCGCGCCCTCGACGAGCTGAACGCGCTTCGCTAACGGAGTTCGAAGTCGGCTTCCGAGCCCGAAATTTGCGCCCCCGGCAGAACAGCTTTCGAACCCCGAATTCCAACTGGTGCTGTCCGAATTGTACGAAATCGTTGGTGCCGATGCCTAGCTCCGACCGAATGTGTTACCAATCCGGCGTTCGGGGACCCTTCTGGGCGCGATACCGAGCGGCTCTCAAGGTCGCAGCGGGACGCATGATGTGCTCGGAGCCGGCACGCATCGGCGGGCGGCGCTGTTCCGGAAGGGAATCGCCCGGACGTCTCGCACGCGAGGCAAGCTTGGCGCCTGCGAACTCAACTAGCTCCCTTTCGTGGAGCCCATGGACGCGCTTGGGAGTCAACTCAGACAGGTGGTGGCCGCATGGCAAACGAGGACGAGCTAATGGAGAGCGTCGCGAACGTTCTCGACGGCGAACTCGCCGAAAGAGGGCTTCTCCGCGAACAAACCGAAGGACTCATGGATGTTGTAGCGCAGCTGGGCAAGGTAAGTGCTAGCTACCTTGGCTCTGTCGTGGCGCTGCGGCAGACTCGTTCGAGACGACACAGGTGGCGGACTCTCATCGCGGTCGCTGCCAGTGCAGCGGGGTTAATGACCGTGCTCTGGAGTTCGCGTCTCGACCAGGGATACGGACAGACGTTGCTCGAAACTTTAGGTGCGGCGTTAATCACCTACGTGTTCATCGACTTGCTCGTTCGTTGGACGATCGAACTGCCTGACGACACGTTCCATTACATGGAAAAGCAGTCGCGTATTTGGGAAGACGCGCTCGCGGGCGCGGTCAGCGTGGCGCATGACCTACACGCGAACCTAAAGAGCACCCGCTCGGGGGAAGAGCGTCTTCGCGCGATCGTCGCCGATATGCGACAGCGACGGCCGAATCCGGTTTAGACGGACTGTCCACCTTCCGTAGCTGGTGTTCGTACTGGCGTTGCTGCTCGGTCCGCCATCAAGCAGCCTTCGTCGATGCCGGTTGAGGTCGAGTCCGTCTCCGTGCTGGAGGCGCACCGCAGCACTCCGCGTTGGGCAAGCTCAGCCCTATCCGACACGAAGAGCGCTACGCGACAACGGGTGACGCGTCAGCGGGTTGATCACCACATCCAACGGTCCGCCAGAGCGGTCAACTTCAGCCGGCGTTCCGCGGTACTTCGGTCGGCCCGTTCGTACCTCGGCGTCCGCGGCGGAGCCACGCCGGGCAATCTCTGCGTCGATCAACACCGGTTGGCCAAAGAGCGACGGGAGCCGAGCAATGCCGAGCAAGCCGTACGAGCCTCGCGAACCGGTCGTGAAGACACTGTTCGCGTACTCCAACAACGTGTGTTCCTTCGCGGACCCCAAGCGGGGCCGCCCTGCATGCGAGGAGTTGCTTCCGACGCCCTGCGGGCGGCCGTCGGGGCCACACAAAGCCCGGTCGCAACGGCGGCCGGGCTTCCCGTCAATTACTCCGTCCTGCCGGGCAGCCCCTCCCTGGTCCTTGCTTCTGTGCAAGGTTCGAGGATTAACTGCCTGGCGCCCCCGGCAGGACTCGAACCTGCGACCCGCTGCTTAGAAGGCAGCCGCTCTACTCCAACTGAGCTACAGGGGCTCGGTGACATCGATGTTCCCACGGACGCGAGGTCCCGGCGGGGTTGTGGCGGGTGGACGTACGCTGTCTGAGGCTGGACCGCGAGAGCAGGGGGCGACCGTGGATCACCTCGACTTCGAGATCGAAATAGATCAGCCGACCGGTCAGGACTACCCGGTCACCGTGGTGCACTCGCCTGCGGGCGAGGGCCGAGCCACGATGAAGTTCCCTTACGACGAGCTGGCGCTGCAAAACCGGTTGCAAGCGCTCCAACTCGCCCTCCTCGGCTCGGGGCGCGGCCAGCGCCGAATCGTCCCGCCGCAGGAGGCGACGGTGCGCGAGTTCGGCACGTCGCTCTACAACGCGTTGTTCTCCGGCGAGGTTCGCAGCCTCCTCGACGTGAGCCGAAGCCAGGCGCGGAGCAGCGGCCAGGCGCTGCGAATCAAGTTGCGATGCCGGCCAGCGGAGCTGTCGGCGTTGCCGTGGGAGTACCTGTTCGACACCGACGCCGACGAGTTCGTCTGCCTGTCGCGACTTACACCCCTCGTGCGGTATCTCGAGGTCGCCGCACCGATGGAGCCGATCCGGGTCACGCCTCCCCTTCGGATCCTCGGCGTCGTGTCCAGCCCCAAGGACCTGCCCGAACTCGACGTCACGCGCGAGAAGCAGCGCATCGACGATGCACTCGCGCACCTGACCAGCGCCGGCCTCGTCGAACTGTCGTGGCTCCCGCAGCCAACGTGGCGCGCGCTCCAACAGACGCTGAGCCGCGACCGGTGGCACGTGTTCCACTTCATCGGCCACGGCGCGTTCGACGAGCGCCGCCAGGAGGGCGTCATTGCGCTCGAGGATGACGCGGGGGCATCGCATCTTCTCGGAGCCAGCGACCTTGGTCTCCTCCTCGGCGACCACGACGACCTGCGCCTGGCGATCCTCAACTCGTGCGAAGGCGCCAAAGCCAGCGCGCGCGACGTCTTCTCGAGCACGGCAGCGGTTCTCGTCCGCAAGGGGACGCCCGGTGTCGTCGCCATGCAATACGAGATCACCGACTTGGCCGCCATCGAACTGGCCCGCTCGTTCTACGACTCCGTCGCCCACGGCCTGCCCGTCGACACCGCGCTCTCCGAAGCGCGTAAGGCGGTCCGACTGAGCTTGCCGGGAACGCTCGAATGGGGAACGCCGGTCCTCTACATGAGGGCGGCGGACGGCGTGCTGTTCAACGTCGACGCAGCGGCGCGCGAACACGCCACTGCGGTGGCGCCCGCGTCGCCGCCCCTGGCACCAGCACCCGCCGCCGGCCGTACGCGTCGCTTGCGCGTGCCGCAGTTGCCGACCGGCCGACGCCGGTGGATCGCCGCGGCCGCACTCGTCTTCGTGGCCCTAGCTGTCGCGTATGTCGTGACTCGACCGAACGAGAGCGGCGGTTCAAAGGCGTTGGTCGCCGGCAATGCGCATCTACTCGAGCCGAAGGGCGTTGCAGTCCTCGCGAACGGCACTGTGGCCATCGCGGACACGAGCCACAACCGCATCATCGGCGTGACGCCGCAAGGTGGAGTGTTCGCGCTGGCCGGTACTGGCATAGGCGGCAACGCCCTAAATGGTGGTGTTGCGACAGCGGCCGAACTCAACTACCCCGTAGCGATCGTCGAAGGGCCCGCTGGGACCATCTACTTCAGCGACCAGGGCAACCAGACGATCCGCCAGATCAAGGACGGGAAGATCACCACGCTGCGGCTGATACCCGGGGACGCGAACGTGCAGGCGAGCGGACTCGCGTACCGCAACGGACGGCTCTACATCGCGACGGCGACACACGTTTGGTA
>DASRJI010000058.1:0-35282 GCA_035649535.1 Acidimicrobiales bacterium
CGCTTCGGGATGCGCCGGGGATGCTCCGGGCGAACACTCTTGGCACGCGCGCGGTGGCGCGAACGCAGAGTTGTCGCCCAACGATCGTGACCTCGGGCGGGCCGCGGAGTTCGATGCCGCGCGGCGCTCGTGCCGCGAGCGAGGCGGCGGCGACGCGTTGGGCCCGGTCAACGTCGACCTCGACGCGCCCGGCTTCGTAGAAGGGCGCGTCGGCGAATGCGGCGCCGGCGGCGTCGTTGGCTGCCGCGGCGACCGCGCTGCCGAGCTCGCGCTGGCCGAGAAAGACGATGGCACCGTCAACTGCGATCGCACCCAGCACCATCAAAACGAGAACCGCGGCCGGCACGAGCAAGAGCACACTGCCGCGTTGCCGCCGCTCACTCGACACAGTGTGCCTCGCCGGGCAAACCGCTTCGATACGGGTCGACGAGTTCCGAATGGCGGGCGGTCGCGACGAATGTCCGCGCCGGGCGATCGATGATCGGGATCACGCCCAACGAAACCCGGTACTGAACGGTGAATGTGACTCGTTGGCAGCGCTCGAACGGGACCGCCTCATGTCGCAGCGCCATCCGATCGGGATCGCGGCCGTAGCCCGCGACGGCGCGGGCGGCGGCGTCTGTCGCCCGCGCGTCAGCCGTCTCGGCGTCGGGCGCCTCGACGTAGGCCCGCGCCGCTTCGCGCGCCGCCGAGGCGGCAGCCAGTTTGGCGTCGATCGCCGCCCAAGCGTCGGCCACAATGAGGGTGCCGATGACAAACACCAGCACGCCGAAGGCGACGCCCTCGATTCCGCCGAGTTGACCGCGCTCGTCTCTCATCGGAACCGTTCCACTTGGGCCCGCACGGTTCGATCGACCGCGTCAACGGCAAGTGGACGGCGCAACGCGGCCGGTAGGAAGCCAGGGTTGGTGGCCCGCACCCGCAGTGTGACCACATCGTCGTCGACGCTCCAGGTGAAGCTGACGCGCTCCCCATAACGTCCCAGGACACGACGAGCACCGGCCTCTGCGTCGGCCTGGGCAGCACGCTGGTCGGTTGCATCGGCGCCGGCAACGATGCGCACCGCATCGAACGCGGCGGACGTGACGGCCGACGTCGCGTAGAGGTCATACGTGACTTGGACCGCGAGCAGCAACAACGCGAGGAACGCGACAACGCCCGAGATGGTGCCGATCAGCCCGATGCCGCCGTCGTCGCGAACGACGCGGTTACTTCCCGATCTGGTTGACCTGGTTGTCGACATTGCCCTGGGCGTTGCCGAGCGTGGCCTTGAAGCCGACCCACATGAGCACGCCGAGGAACGCCATTATCAACACGGCAATCGCCGCCGAGATGACGCCTTCGCCGCGCTCGTCGATGACCGCGCGTTGCCAGACCGCCGATCGTGCGGTGCGCTGCCACACGTATACCGCCAGCACCTTGTCATACATCGTTGCTCCTTCTGCTCACGCCCCCGAGAAGATCTTGAGGGCTTCGATGAATGGGACCGCGAGGAAGATCACCCCGGGATGAGGGTCGCGACGGTGACGGGAATCCAGACCTGCTGTCCGCGCCGTTCCATGGTCTCGACCAGCTCGCGCTGCACATCGGCTCGAATGGCACGCGCCTCCTCGGACATGAGCCGGCCCAGGTCGCCGGCGTCCTCGTTGAGGGCGAGCACCGGAACAAGGCGATCGACCGCGCCGACCCGAGCCCGATCAGCGAACTCGCGTAGCGCCTCGACTTCTGTGAGGCCCTGCCGTATCCGACCGCATACGCGGCGAAGGTCGACTGCGCACACGCCCTGACCGCGCTCAGCAACTCGGTTCAGCGCGGCCCCAAGCGAGTAGCCCGCCGAGATGAGCATCGCTAGTTGCTCAGTCACGACCGGTAGTTCGAGAAACACCCGTCGCTGCCAGCGCGCTGACGCCGCCGCGAGCTGTTGCTCGACGATGAGGAACGCGAGCACCGGCGTGCCGAAGACGAACAGCAGGGCCAAGGCCGGCGGCGGTCCGGTGGCCGCGACCACAGCAGTACCAACGATGAGCGCGGCGGTGGCCCACCCGACCTGGCGGACGCGAAATCCCGTGGCGTCGAGGGGCGCGTGCAGGCGGTCGAGTCGGATGGCCGCGTCCTCACCGGCGCCGAAGAGCCGAGCGGTGCGCTCGCCGATCGATCGGCACAGCGGCCCGAGAACCTCGCGCCACGACTCCAGGTCGATTACTCCGGACCTTCTTTTCGCCGCCTGCGGTCCGTACGGCCGCAGCCGCGTCGCGAGCGACGTCCGACGTACGACCGCCAACTCGCTCAAGACGAGCGTGGCACCCACCCACACGAGGGCTCCCGCAAGGAGGACAGGCCGCGCCACTAGCGCGCCTCAACCATGGAAGACCCGCTGCTCGTCAGGGAGGCAGAGATAGCGCCCGGCCCAAAGCCAACAGGCGATGACGACCCCGATGCCAACCACGACCGCGAGTTGTCCAGTCGCGGTTTGGTACGCGGCCCGACCATCGCCGATCGACAGGCCGGCAAAGGCCATACCTACGGGCACGATCAGCACGAAACGGCGCGCAAAACGAACGCCGGCCTGCTTGGCCTGCGCGTCCTTCCGTCCGCGGAGATCGAGGATGCGATCCTCGGCGAGGGCAGCCAGTCGGCGGTCGAGGTCGGTGCCACCGATGTCGTGGGCGACGAGGAGGGTCTCAAGCGCAGCGTCGGCGGTGGCGTCTCCTAGGCGCGCCTTGAGGACCGACACCGTGCGGTCAAAGTCGGTCGACAGCAGCCACTCCCGCTCGGCGGCGGCGAAGGCGCCGCGCAGCTCAGCGGGTCCGCGGCGTCCGACGTCGAAGAGGGCCTGCGGCACCGAGCGACCTAACGCGCCGGTCTGCAGCCGGATCTCCTCGATCATGCGCGGCCATGACTCGCGCGCCTCGGCCCGACGTCGATCGCGTCGACCTCGGTAGGCGGCGAATGGTGCGGTTCCGGCAAACGCGCCGGCCACCAGCGCGGGCGCCAACGCACCGAACACAACGAGCGATGCCGCTGCTCCAACGACTGCCAGCGCCGCGCTGACTGCAACGAAGTCGCGAGGCCGCACATCGGCCAAGCCCGCTTGCGCGAGCCATTCGGTGACGCCGCGCCTGCGCCGTCCAGCCGCGGCCGCCCGACGTGGGCCGATGCGCACGCCGCGCCAGCCGAACGCCAGACCGGTGTAAATGAGAAAGACGCCGTAGCCGCCGATCAATGCCGTGACGAGCGCGATCATCGGGTCCCGTCGAGGAGCGACCGCACGTCATAACCCGCCGTGTCGAACGCACGCGTGGCGCGCACGGGAACGACACCCGTCCACGCCAGTTCGTCGTCGCGGCGGCTCCGTCGAAACAGTTCCGTGACCGTGAACGTGGTGGCATCGAGGCCGCCCTGCGGGTCCTCGACGGCGACGATCTCCTCGACCTGTACGCGTGCGCCCCGGCGGGCGCAGTGCACGACGATGTCAATGCCCTCGGACACCAGACTGTTGAGCGCGGACATCGGCAAGTCCCGCGCCGTCTCGCTGAGCTGGCACAGGAAGCGGAGGCGCGTCAGCGCCTGCCTCGCCGAGCCGGCGTGGATTGTCGTGAGTCCCTTTACGCCAGACGACAGTGTGAGGAGGAGAGGGAGGGCTTCTCGGTCGCGGACCTCGCCGACGATCGCGACATCGGGCGCCATCCGCAGGAAGCCGGCAACCAGACGCCGCAAGTCGACCTCGCTCCGCTCGGGCCGCGGTGGCCGCGTCTGCATGTGCGCAGCGTTGGGCAAAGGCACGTCGGCTTCGAAGACCTCTTCGGCGACGACGACTCGCAACGCGGGGTCGAGCTCGGCCGCGCAGCAGGACAGTAATGTCGTTTTCCCCGATCCCGGCGCGCCGGCGACGACGATCGTGAGATTGGCGCGCACACACGCCCGAAGGAAGGCCGCCGCCTTGCCGGGCAGCGTCCCTCGGCTGACCAACTCGTCCAGCGTTCGGTAGGCGATTCCGGTGAACTTGCGGATGTTCACAATGAGATGACCGCCGCGGCCGATGTCGCGGTGCACGATGTGAAGCCGCGCACCTTGGTCGAGCTGCGCGTCCTGGAGCCCCTCCGCAGCGTCCAACTTCCGATGTGACGCTGACGCGTCGTCGAGCAATTTCGTCAGTGTGCGGACGACGTGTTCGTCATCGTGGAAGACCTCGTCGTGGTACCCGCTCGCACCGAGGTGGCGCTTCACGAAGATGAGGTCCGGTGCATTCACCATGACCTCCCACACGTCGTCGTCGTTGAGGAGCGGCTCGAGTGGGCCGTAGCCGGCAAGGTTGCGGAGGGCGCGCTCCGCGAGGCGCCCCGGCTCGACGATGGCACTCGGGCGCCGTCCTCGCCGATGCTCCTCGTCCCAGCGCTCGATCGCGTCGTCGATCAACAACCGCAACTTGTCGAGCCCGTCGAGCGACGTGATGTCGAGGTCGACCTCCTTGGCGCGGTGCTGAACGGCTCGCTCGATCTCGACAAGGGGAGAGACCCACGCGTCGGTCATGTGGCCGGCAACGTCGACACGTCCTGCCTCCTCCCAGTCGCCGCGATCAGAGTCACAGCAAGGGCCGAACCCGATCGGAGGAGTGCATCTGGCCCGGTGAAACTCTGCCACGCGGTATCGATGAATTCCAGCGCCTTTTGTGCTAGTTGACGCCTACCGTTGTTGCGGCAATAGCGAGCGCCTACAGCTGCCGGGCTCAACGGGCCTTTCGCTTACGCCCTTGGCGATTCGGCCGGTCGCTAGAGTTCGACTGCCGTCGAGGAGGGAGCGCCGACGATGGCCGTCATCGCGATTCTGTGGTTGCTGTTCGTCGGCTTCGGTGTCGTCGCCGTCCTCGCGCTCCGGGTCGCGTGGAAATGGGCGACATCAAAGGACCGGAGCCCGGCGATGCCGTGCAATCACGGGTTCCCCGATCCCGCGTCGGTCAACTTTCGGTGGACGTGCCCGCTCGGCCGGACGCATCACTACGACCAGAGCGGCCTCGGCCAAGGCTGGCAGTAGGCAGGGGCACAGCTGCGGAGACTCGGGTTGTTCTCGCCGGATTGCTCGCGGGGGTGAGCCCGGTGCCGGGCGTGTCGTCCGCAGCTCACAACCGGTTCACCGTTGCCGACTCGAGGTTCTTGCCTGACGTTGTTGAAGTCGTGCCGCGGGTAACAACTACGTCATCAGGGCACCTCGGACGCGTCTCCGCTCGCGTAACGCTCGACCGTCGCGCGCCTCCCCTAGGGGTTGGTTACGCCGGACAAATCGGCGGCGTGTGGTTCTCGGAGTGGGCCCCGACCACCGAGACGTAGACGGCGACGTTGATGCAGTTGTTCACGAGGCTGTAGCACACGCCGAGCCCGCTGTTGGCCGGCAACGGTTGGTTGACAGGACACACCGCCTCGGCCGGTGCAGCGGCGAAGGCGACGCCTCCCAGCGCGGCGCCGGTTGTGATCATCAGCGTCACCAGGACTCGCTTTGTCGTTCTCATTCGATTCTCCTCTGCCAAGGATTGAGCGCCCACCGGGCGCGCGGTCGCGCCACGACGCGCTAGGACACGCTCGAACAGCCTGCCGATTACAAACATTCGCGCGCGACTGCCCGGTCGCCGGCTGTCACGACGCCGCGACATCTTGTGGGAATGCGACGACCTCACCGCGCGCAAGCCGTCGGCCTGGCCGGGTGGCCGCAGGCGCAACGGCAGCCGACATGACCTCGCTGAGCGCAGCTACCAGCGGATCGCCGAGCGCGGCGGGAAGTCGACCGCGGTCGTGCAAGGCGTCCTCGACGTCGCGGTCGGCAACGAAGATGGGCGACAGCACATTGCCGGCGTCGTTCGACAGAAGCGCAACAAAGGCGCGGGTTATACGGGTGCGACCGCGCGAGCCGCGGTTGGCATGGTTGAAGACCGGCACGACGCGAGCTGGGTCGACGCCAGCGCCGACGAGTTCATTCGTGAGACGGGCCAACGAGTAGGTGCCTTTGAGGCGGTCGCCGCCAACAACGAAGACCGCAGTCGCGGTCGTGACGGCAGCGCGGGTCAACGCGTGGCGTTCCTCGACGTCGGCCGAGCCACCGTCGGCCTGGCCTTCGACGTCGCCGTCGCAGTCGCACACCACCGTCCCGTAGGCGACGCGAAGGCCATCGAGCGCGGTGGCGATCGCACGCGGTCGAAGCGCCGACCACGCCGCGGGCCGGCGGAGACCGAGGAGCAGCGCGTAACCCCGCTCGGTGACTGCATAGGTGTGATCGCGGACCTGATCGATGTCGGGCGTCGACGTGCGGCATTGGTCGACCAGTTCCTGGACACCGGGGCCGATGTCGCCCGCGTCGTGCAGCATCGCCTGCTCGGCGCGCAGGCAAAGATCGGCGAGTACGACGGATCCGTGGCGCTGTCGTCGATCGGCCGCCAGCTGCTGCGCGAGGGCAATAGCGAGTGTCGACACGCCGGTACCGCCTGGCCCGCAGACCGCGATCAGAGCCCCCCGCTCAGCGCCCTCGGGTGCGCTCGCAGCAGCGGGCCGCCACTCACCTGTTGGCACCATCGCCGCGTGCGCCCGCAAGCCACCGATCAGCGCGTCCGGACTGAAGCCGTCAACCAACACGACGTCGGCGCCAAGTCCGACCCAGTGACTCTGTCGGCCCTCGGTATCGACGACAAAGACCGCGGCGCCATCGTCGTGTGCCACCTCGATGAGATCCCGGTCGACGCTCGGGAGGGCGCCGTCCAGGATCACGGCCGAGTGGACGCGACCCGAGGCGAGCCGCGTATGGACCTGTTCGCTCGAGACGCACTTGATGAAGTCGATGGGGACCAGACCGGCATTCGCCCATTGCCCGATTGCTGAGAACCAGAGGGGCCTCGGGCCGGCCAGCCCGAGGACGACGAAGCGATCGGTCACCGCACGCCTCCCGGCCGTGGCGCGCGATACGGGCTCGTTTCATCACCTGTCGCGGTGTTGACACCGCTGACCCTGACGAGCGAGATCTGACCGGCGGCAACCGCGTGGGCGATGGCGACGGCGTCGTCGGCACTGGCGACCGAGAGGAGAATCACCGCACTCTGACGATCACCGAGCGTCCCTCGCCCGCTGTTCGTCGTGACGACGCGCGCCCGATGCACCACCGCCACGGTGAATGCATCGCCGCCGCTGCCGAACGTCGCGATGACGTCAACTAGTTCGCCGGGCTGCAGCCGACCACCGACGGCCCGCGCTGCGTCGAGCGGTACCGCGATCTGACGTTCGGTCGGCGCGGCGCCCGCCGCCACGACCGCGCTGGCCTGGACGAGTTCGCCGGCTGCGATCGGCGCAACGACCACGGCGCCGATCAGCGGACGCACCGCGGTGAAAACGCGGCTGTGCAGCGCTCCCGTCGGCACGTGGAGTGCCGCCGAGGTCAGATCGGATGCCTCGACACGACTACCGATCGTCAGGGCATGGCGGGCGACGACGTACTGCTCAGTGGGGCTGGTGTTGCCCCGCTGGGCGATCGAGAACAGGAGGACGGTGGCCACCGCGACGAGGAGCCCTCCGAGCGCGGCCCGACCGGACGGAACCGCACGCCGGCCGGGCAACGGGCGACTGCCGTTGCCGGCGGGCGCGTCGGTGCGGGTCCTCGGACCCACCGTCGTGGATCTCGTAGCCATGGCCGCCTCCTCCCAGTCACAGCGGCTAGACGCTGCTGGCCGGCCAGACCGGAACGGAGGAGTGAAGGCAGCCTTGTCCGTGATGATGGCACGAACTATCAGCGCACTCCACAGTCTTTTGTGTTAGTTGACATCAGCCGATCGATGCGGTCTGATGATCTTTCAACTGCACTGGTGCAGCACTGGGCATCCCCCCGATTCGCCAGTGTGCGCCGTAGAGTTCGACACCATGAGTGATGCGATCCGCTGGATGAGCACGAAAGACGCCTCGGAGCGGCTCGGCGTCACTCTGCGCACGCTGTACCGGTTCATCGACGAGGGACGGCTGCCCGCCTACCAGGTCGGTCGCGTGATCCGGCTCAAGGCTGACGAACTCGAGACGTTCATCGAGTCCCTCCGGATCTCACCAGGGACGCTGTCGCACCTCTATCCCGACAGCCGCAGCGACAGCTCGCTCACCGAGGCCGCAGGTACGTAGACCACCTGGCCGGGCGACGACGCCCCGGCCGGTCGCAGCGTCAGCACGTCGGCGCCCGCCGCGAGCAGTTCGCCGGCGATGATCTCCTCGCCGCTCACGACTCGCACCTCGTGACCCTCGCCGACCAGGTTCGTGAGCACGCCCATGAGGCTGCTGGGCGGGGCGGCGCGGTCGCCGAAGGCCGCGGGCGCCGCGTCGCCGTCGGGCCTGATCCAGTCGATCGCGGCGGTGACGACGAACGTCAGTTGGGGCCCGCGCACCACGGCCAGGTAGTCGCGGCCGACGCCGGCCACCGCGCCCCGGATCGTCGCCCCGGCCCGGGTGTGGACGGCGACCGCCGCCCGCCGTTCGGCCATATCGACCAAGACCGATAAGAGGGTGGCCTCGTCTTCGGCTTGTTGCTGGGTCCACTGGCGGCGCAGGCGGCTGTCGGCGGCCGCTTCGGTCTTGGCGTCGGACGCCCAGCGGCCGAGGTGGACGATCGCCGCCTCGACGTCGTCGGAGTCACCCATCAGGCGCGAGGCTAGGTACTCGTGAGCGACTGCCTGTTCTGCAAGATCGTGGCTGGGGAGATTCCGTCGGAGGAGGTGGCTTCGTCGGCGGGCACCTATGCGTTCCGCGACATCCAGCCGACGGCGCCTACGCACGTGCTGGTGATCCCTCGTGAGCACATCGAGCACGCCGGGGAGCTGCGGCCCGAGCACGCCGCCGTGCTGGCCGAGATGTTCGCCACCGCGCAGGCGGTCGCCGCGTCCGAAGGAGTCGACGGAACTGGGTACCGGTTGGTGTTCAACGTGGGCGACGACGCCAACAACAGCGTCCCGCACCTCCACCTCCACGTGATCGGCGGCCGGAGAATGGGCTGGCCGCCCGGCTAGGCGCGTCTACGCTTTCTGGCGAACCTCACGTGTCATCAACCCAAGTCAAGATCCTCGTCCCCGGCAACCACCTCATGGTGGGACTGCTCGGCCAGCGGGACGAACTCCTTCGCCTCATCGAGACCGCGTTCGGCGGCGCCCGTATTTTCGTGCGCGGCAACGAGATCACGATCGACGGCGAGGACGCCGAGCGGGTCGGCAAACTGTTCGAGGAGATGGTGCTGCTGCTCGAGCACGGGCACGCCCTCGACCTGGTCAACGTCGGGCGCACGATCGACATGGTCAAGGCCGACGAGCGGCCCAGCGAGGTGCTGACCGCCGAGGTGTTGCGCTCGTCTCGCGGCCGCAGCGTGCGCCCAAAGTCAGCGGGCCAGAAGCGCTACGTCGACGCCATCGCCAAGAACGTGATCACCTTCGGCATCGGTCCGGCCGGCACCGGCAAGTCGTACCTGGCCGTCGCCCTCGCGGTGCAGGCGCTCCAGGCCAAGGAGGTCGCCCGCATCATCCTCACGCGCCCGGCGGTCGAGGCCGGCGAGCGCCTCGGGTTCCTCCCCGGCGACCTCATGGCCAAGATCGACCCGTATCTGCGCCCGCTCTACGACGCGCTGCACGACATGCTCGAAGCCGAGGGCATGCAGCGCCTGATGGAGCGGGGAACGATCGAAGTCGCGCCCCTAGCATTCATGCGCGGACGCGCACAACCCGTTGATCGACGCGTTCTGACGCCCGGCGGGTGGCGCGCCATCGGATCCCTACGCATCGGCGATCTCGTCGTCGGCTCGAATGGGCACCCCACGCCCGTAATCGGCGTGTACCCGCAGGGTGAACGCGACGTGTTTCGTGTGAGTTCGCAGGACGGTGCCTCGACCCTGTGCTGCGCCGAGCATTTGTGGTTCGTGACCACTCCGGACGACCGCAAACACGGACGACCGGGCAGAGTGCTCCGGACCAGTGCGATGCGCGGTCGGCTACGGCGGAACCACCAGCATCGCTTCGAGCTGCCTGTGCTGTCTGCACCTGTGCAGTTTCACCCCCGGCCCGTGGCGATGGACCCATACGCCCTGGGGCTGCTGTTGGGCGATGGACGCCTCACGCTGACGACCACGCCGAGCTTCTCTACGGCTGACGCCGAACTCGTCGAGGCGCTTGAGTCAGCCCTCGATGGGATTGAGGTCCATCCGAAGGGTGGCATCGACTACGTCCTTCGCCGGACCGGCGGCGGAGGCGGCCGATCGGCGAATCCGGTGACGGTGGCGCTTCGGAAATTGGACCTCGCGGGCACGTACTCGCACGACAAGTTCGTCCCTCCCGAATACCTGTACAACTCGCCCGACGTTCGGCTCGCGGTACTTCAGGGCCTTCTCGACAGCGACGGCGGCCCGGTCGCGCAGCACGGCCGAACCTGCCGGATCCAGTTCGTGACGTGTTCGCCAGATCTGCGCGACGACGTCATGTTCTTGGTCCGCTCGCTCGGCGGCGTCGCCTACTCGCGCATGCGCCCCGCCGAGGGTCGAAAGCCCGGACTCGCCCGTGGGCGTCCGGTGCCGCATCGTTCGGATTCGTACGCGATGGACATCCGGCTCCCGGCCGGCCTCGCGCCCTTCCGTCTGACTCGCAAGCGCGCCATTTATGAGGCGACCGGTGGCGGTCGGCCGATGCGCTACATCGACAGCATCGAGCCGGCTGGGCGCGCAGAAACCGTTTGCATTCAGGTTGGGGCGGCCGACTCCCTCTATGTGACTGACGACTTTCTCGTCACGCACAACACGATTAATAACGCCTTCATCATCCTCGACGAGGCGCAGAACACCACGCCCGAGCAGATGAAGATGTTCCTCACGCGCATCGGGTTCGGCACCAAGGCCGTGGTAACGGGCGACGTCACCCAGATCGACCTGGCCGGCGCCCGGTCGGGCCTGCTCGGTCTCGACAAGATCCTCGACGGTATCGACGGGCTCGAGTTCGTCAGCTTGGGGGCACGCGACGTCGTCCGCCATCGCATCGTGCAGGACATCGTGACCGCCTACGAGCGGCTCGACTGATCCGGCGGGAAGCGTCACCATGGCAATTGAAGTGTTCGCGGCAGACGAGCAGACCGAGCAACCGGTCGACACCCTCCGGTGGGTGCGCCTGGCCCGCTCCGTGCTCGAAGCCGAGGGAGTGCGGGGCGACGCCGAGCTGTCGATGCTGTTCATCGACGAGAAGTCGATGGCCGACCTCAATCACCGCTTCACCGGGAAGGACGGCGCGACTGACGTCCTGGCGTTCCCCATCGACGAGGAGCCCAGCGAGGGCGGGCGCTCGCCGGACTCGGGCGGCACGGGGCCGGGCTTCCTGCCGGCCGAGCCGTCGGACTTGCCGCTACTCATCGGTGACGTCGTGATCTGTCCCGCGGTGGCGGCGCGCAACGCTCCCGAACACGCCGGCACGTATGACGACGAGGTCGCCCTGCTCGTCGTGCACGGGATCCTGCACCTGATGGGGATGGATCACATCGACGACGTCGAGGCGGACGCGATGGAAAAACGCGAACGCGAGCTGCTTGAGCAGTTCCACCGATCGTTGCCGCAGACATGAGCGGGTCCGACTGGCTACTGCTCACGTCGGTGATCCTCCTCGTGATCACGGCGGCGTTCTTCGCCATGGCCGAGACTGCGATCACCCGTGTCAACCGGGTCAAGGCGATCACCCTCGCCGAGGAGGGCGTGCCGCAGGCCAAGGCACTGCTCAAGTTGGTCGAGCACCCCGAGCGCTTCCTCAACCCCGTGCTGTTCCTCGTCCTGGTGTGCCACTTGGTCGCCGGCTCACTGATCGGTGCCTTCGCCGAGCGGCGGTTCGGCGCGTTGGGCTTTGCCATCGCGCTGTTCTTCGAAGTCGTGGTGATCTTCGTCGTCGCCGAGGCGGCGCCCAAGACGTGGGCGGTTCAGAACGCGGAACGCGCCGCGCTGGTCGTCGCCCGTCCGGTCGTGCTGGTCTCGAACTTTCCGCCGCTGCGGCTGCTGGCTCGAGGCTTGATCGGGATGGCCAATGTCCTGCTGCCGGGGAAGGGCCTCAAGACCCCGTACATCTCCGAGGAGGAATTGCTCGCCCTCACCGACGTCGCCCTCGACGAGGACGTAATCGAACACGAGGAGCGGGCCCTTATCCACTCGATCATCGAGTTCGGCGACACCGTCACGCGCGAAGTGATGGTGCCGCGGCCCGACATGGTCGCGGTCGAGGGCCGGGCTTCGGTGAGCGACGCCATCGAGGTCGCCATCGCCAGCGGGTTCAGCCGCCTGCCGGTGTACGAGCAGGGCGTCGACGACATCGTCGGCATCGTCTTCGCCAAGGACCTGCTGCGCGCCGAACGCGAGGGCCTGGCGTTCGAACCGGTGCGCAACTTCAAGCGCGATGCCCACTTCGTCCCCGAGACCAAGCGCGTCGCCGTGCTGTTGCCCGAGATGCAGCGCGGCAAGTTCCACATGGCACTGGTCGTCGACGAATACGGCGGCACGGCGGGGCTGGTCACCCTCGAAGACCTCATCGAGGAGTTGGTCGGCGAGATCGTCGACGAGTACGACGTCGAGGAAGAGCCGATCGAGTCGCTGCCGAACGGCGACGTGCGCGTGAACGCGCGCACGCCGATCGACGAGCTGAACGATTTGCTCGACGCCGACCTGCCCGAGGGCGACTGGGATAGCGTCGGCGGGCTCCTGCTCAACCTGCTCGGCCACCTCCCGACCGAGGGCGAGAGCGTGGTGGTCGACGGGCACGAACTCACGGCCGAGCGCGTGCAGGGCCGGCGTATCGGCCGGGTGCGCGTCTCGAAGACCGACGGCCTGGCCGCCCCCGACGGCGCCGACGCACGCGAGTGAAGTCGGGCTTCGCGTCACTCGTCGGCCGGCCCAACGTCGGCAAGTCCACGCTGTTGAACCGCATCCTCGGCATCAAGGTGTCGATCGTCTCGAACAAGCCGCAGACCACGCGGACGCAAGTGCGCGGCGTCCTCAACCGGCCCGACGCGCAACTCGTGTTCATCGACACGCCCGGCATCCACAAGCCGGTCACGCTGCTGGGCGAGCACCTCAACAAGGCGGCCACGTCGTCGGTGGGCGATGTCGACGTTCCGGTGCTGATCATCGACGCGACCAAGCCCGTCGGCAAGGGCGACCGCTTCGTCGCCGACCGCGTACCCAAGACGGCGCTGTGTGTCATCAATAAGGTCGACATCGCGACGCGCGCGCAGGTGATCACGCAGCTCGAGGCGGCGACACGGTTCGACCTGGCCGAGTACTTCCCGGTGTCGGCCAAGACCGGCGCCGGCGTCGATGTGTTGGTCGACGCCATCCTGAGCCGGCTGCCGCAGGGCCCGCAGTTCTATCCCGACGACATGGTCACCGACGTCCCGGAGGCGTTCTGGGTCGCCGAGCTGGTGCGCGAGCAGCTGCTGGCCATGGCCAAGGAGGAGCTGCCGCACTCGATCGCCACGCGCGTCACCGAGTGGGAGTGGCCGCGGATCCGCTGCGAGATCCTCGTCGAGCGCGACAGCCAGAAAGGCATCGTGATCGGCAAGGGGGGCGAGGTCCTCAAGAAGGTCGGCATCGCCGTGCGTTCACAGTTGCCGAAGGGCGCTTACCTCGAGCTCGTCGTCAAGGTCGACAAGGACTGGCAGCAGCGGCCGCGAGCGCTCGAACGCCTGGGCTATTAGATCGGTTTCCGACCGGTAGCTGTACAGTGCTGGGCAACAAGGGGAGGGCTTCAATGAAAAGGCTCATCGCAGTGGGGGCAGTTGTCGCGTGTGCGGTCGGGATGGTGTTGAGCACCGGTCCAGCGCGTGCCCAGGAGGAGCAGCCCGAGAAGCCCGGCGAGTGCACTCGCAACTATTCCAACGTGACGATGTACGGCTCGAAGGTCGTCCCCGGCGGCGCGACGTGCTACCTGTACAACGTCGTGCTGGTTGGCGGCATCGACGTCCGGCCCGGCGGCTCGCTGTACGTCGACAGCGGCGGCACCAGTTCTCACCCGAGCAACGTCGGCCCGATCAACGTCAACGCCGGGACCCTCTACGTGGATGACTCCACAACGAAGGCGATTTCAGTCAACCGACCCACCGAGGGCCCAATCGGCGACGGCCTTGCCGTGAGGATCTGTGGCAGCACGGTTTCGTCCGTGAGCGTCACGTACACGCCCGGGCCTTCGGGTGTCTCCATCGGCGGCCGCGAGTGCGAGCCGGAGGAAGAGTGCCAGGAGTGCGAGTTCCTGACCTCCCAGTACAACGAGGGCGGCAACCACATCCTCGGTGACCTCAAGATCGTCTACAACAACGCCTTCGTCGACGCCGAGGACAACGTCATCGATGGCGGCGTCAGCTGCTGGTACAACAACCCGGCGCCGTACTTCAGGTACAACACGGTGAAGGGCATGGTCACCGGGCAGTGCGTTACGACGGTGAAGCAGGGCGGCTAGGCCAGAAACGCTTCGACGTCGGCGCGGTCACGCGTTCGACGCATCGGCGGTAAGGCGTTCACGAGGTCCCACTTGTAGTTCGCGGTGGCCAGGCGGGAATCGAGGACGGCTACTACGCCGCGGTCGGTGTGACTGCGGATGAGGCGGCCGGCGCCCTGCGCGAGCAGGGTTGCCGCGCGCGGTAGGTCGATGAGCCGGAACGCTTGCGGGCCGGCACGCTGGCGGCGCGCCTGAAGCAGCGGTTCGTCGGGCCGGGCGAACGGCAGCTTGTCGATGATCACCTGCGACAGCGCGGGCCCGGGGATGTCGACGCCTTGCCAGAAGCCCATCGTGGCGAAGAGGCACGACGCCTCGTCCTCGGCGAACGTCCGCAGCAGCGCGGGCTTGGGTAGGTCGGCCTGGGTGAGGATCCGGTGTGAGGTGCGCGACGCGGCCGCCGCGGCCGCGGCGTGCATGGCGCGCCAACTCGTGAACAGCGCGAGCGTTCGCCCGGCCGCGGCGTCGAGCAGCGCGACCAGCTCGTCGTGCATGGCCGCCTCGTAGTCGGGCGATCGCGGGTCGGGCAGATGCGCCGCGCAGTACAGGAGCGCGTTCTCGGCGAAGTCGAACGGGCTGCCGACGTCCAACTCGTCGAAGTCCTCGTCCTCCAGGCCGAGCCGCGCACCGAGGCGCCCGGGAATGGTCGCGCTGGCCAACACGGCGGTGACCCGCTCGCGTTCGGGGTCCTTCGGGTCCCACAAGTGCTCCACCAGCGCGGCGCCGACGTCGATCGGCGCGATCTTCACGACTGGCGCGCCGGGCGCGCCCTCGACCCACACGACATGGTCCGCGCTGGCATCGCGCACGAAGTCGAGATCACCGGCGAGATGGCCGGCCCATTGCAACGCCCGTGCCTTGGCTGCGTCGTCGGTCTCGACCTTGCGCACTTCGCCGATGACCTCCCGAACGCGCTGGCCGGCCATGTCGAGGAAGCGCTCGACGTCCTCGCGACCGGCCAGGAGCCGCTCGCCGCGTGCCGGGTCGAATGCGGCGTCGAACCGACCGGCCAGGTCGAACATCGGCGTGGCCGCCGCCTCGTCTCGGAGACGACGGACGTTGTAGGCGAGGGCGCGGAACCGGCCGGCGGTCAGCTCGAGGCCAAGTGAGGACGATGCGATGTCCTCCAGCTCGTGGGCCTCGTCGAAGATCACCACGTCGTGCGGGGGAATCACGTTGCCGCCACTCGCCAGGTGCGCACCGTAGAGGTGGCTGTTGACGACGACGACGTCGGCCTCCTCGGCTCGCTGGCGCGCCGCCTCGGCGAAGCACTCGTCGCCCGCCGGGCAGCGCAGAACGCCAGGGCACTCCATCGCGCTCACGCTGACCGCGCCCCACGCGCGCGGCGTGGGCTCGAACGGGAGGTCGGCCCGATCACCAGTGTCGGTGCGCTCGCCCCACTTGACCAGCTCCACGACTTGGCGCCCGACGACGGTGGCGTCCTCGGCGACCTCGAGCTCCTCGAGGCCGAGACGGTCGTCGCCCCCCACGACCTCGCGAGCCCGCTGGCGGCACAGGTAGTTGCTGCGGCCCTTGAGGACGGCGAAGTGTACGGGCCGGCCGAGGTGCTTCTCGAGGAACGGCAGGTCCTTGGTGGCCAGCTGATCCTGGAGCGCCTTGGTGGCGGTCGACACGACCACGTGCTTGCCACTCAGGAGGGCGGGCACGAGATAGGCGAAGCCCTTTCCGGTGCCGGTGCCCGCCTGGACGATGAGGTGGCGGCCGGTTGCAATCGCCGACTCCACCGCGTCGGCCATCTGCCGCTGGCCCAGCCGGCGCTCGCCCCCGTTCGGGAACGCGCCAATGACAAGCTCCAGCGCCTCGCCCACTTCCACTCCAAGGAGCGTACCGAGAGGCTGTTACACCCCAGGCGTACCCTCACGCGCGCGATGAATCGAACCGACCGCCTGTACGCCATTGTCGAGGAGCTGCGGGCCAAGGCCCCACGCGCCTGGACCGCCCGCCAGCTCTCGCAGCACTTCGAAGTCAGCACCCGCACGATCGAGCGCGACGTCCTCGCGCTCCAGGAGGCCGGCGTGCCCATCTGGGCCACGACCGGGCCCGGTGGCGGCTACACGGTCGACCCGGCCATGACCCTGCCGCCACTCAACTTCACGCCCGACGAGGCGATGGCGATCGCGGTCGCCCTGGCCGTGAGCCGACCGATGCCGTTCGTGAGCGGTGCCCACAGCGCCCTGCGCAAATTGGTCGCGGCCATGCCGGCGCCCGACCGCCACCGCGCCCGGGACCTGGTGGGCCGCGTGCACCTCGTGCGCGACAGCGACATCGCCGCGCCCAGCCCGGTCCTGCGGACGGTCGAGCGGGCGGTGCTCGACGGCGTCGTGGTCGAGCTCGACTACACCGATCGCGACGGCGCTCGCACCGTGCGCGCCGTCGAGCCGTTCGGCGTCACCGGCACCAATGACAACTGGTACCTGATGGGGTGGTGCCGCCTCCGCAACGACGGCCGCGTATTCCGCTTCGACCGGATCCATGCCGCCGCCACAACCGGCGAGCCGGTTCCCCGGCGTTCGCTGGACGAGGTGGCCGGCAACTACGCGGATCGGCTGATGCCGATTTTTCAAGACTGACGCCGAATTCCCGACAGGGGGTTGTCGCCGCGTCCCGTCATCGTCGCCTACGTCCACGACAAAGGAGACATGACAATGGGTGCACCGGTTGTGTGGTTCGAGGTTGCCGGTCGGGACCTCCCGACGCTGACCGCGTTCTACGAGAAGTTGCTGGGCTGGAAGGTCGACGCCGACAACCCGATGCGGTACGGGATGGTCGACACCGCGTCCGAGGGCGGCATCCCCGGTGGGATATTCGCCACCGGCGACGCCGATCCCGAGTACGTCACGTTCTACGCCGACGTCCCCGACGTGCCCGCCTCGCTCAAGCAGGCCGAGAAGCTGGGCGGCAAGGTGCTCGTCGAGCCGCGCCAGATCGACGGCGGCGCGACCATCGCCATGTTGAGCGACCCGGAGGGCCATCCCGTCGGGCTCATCCAGCAGCCCTAGGCGCAGGACGCGCATGCGCTGCTTGAATGCAGCGCATGCGCGTCCGGATATTCACCGAACCCCAGCAAGGTGCCAGTTACAACCAGCTTCTCGCCATGGCGCGCGTGACCGAGGAATGCGGGTTCGACGCGTTCTTCCGGTCCGACCACTACCTGAGCATGGGACCGGGCGACGGCATGCCCGGATCGACCGACGCGTGGGTGACGCTCGCCGGCTTGGCGCGCGACACCACGACGGTGCGCCTCGGCACGCTGGTGTCGTCGGCAACCTTCCGGCTCCCGGGGCCGCTGGCGATCACGGTCGCCGAGGTCGACGCCATGAGCGACGGTCGCGTCGAGTTGGGCCTCGGTACCGGCTGGTTCGAGCAGGAGCACACTGCGTACGGCATCCCGTTCCCGCCGCTCGGCGAACGATTCGAGCGGCTCGAGGAGCAGTTGCAGATCGTGTCCGGTCTCTGGTCGACGGCGCCGGGCGACCGGTACTCATTCGCCGGCAAGCACTATCAGCTGAAAGACAGCCCGGCGTTGCCGAAACCGGTGCAGCAGCCGCACCCGCCGATCGTGATCGGTGGCGGCGGACCGCGACGGACGCCGCGTTTGGCGGCGACGTACGCGGCCGAATACAACCTTCCGTTCTCACCGCCCGAGGCGGCCAAGTCGCAGTTCGACAACGTGCGGCGGGCGTGCGAGGAAGCCGGCCGCGATCCAGCGACACTGTCGTTGTCGGCCGCCGTCGTCGTGTGCTGCGGAAGCGACGAGGCCGAGGTCAAGCGCCGCGCCGCGTCGATCGGCCGCAAGCCCGACGAGCTGCGCCAGAACGGCGCTACCGGTTCCCCGGCCGAGGTGGCCGAGAAACTGGCCGCATACCGCGACGTCGGCGCCGACACCCTGTATCTGCAAGTGCTCGACCTCGACGACCTCGACCACGTGCGCCTCATCGCCAGCGAGGCCATCTCCGCGCTCTAAGGCGTTCGAACTTCCTCGCCGGCGCGAGTAGCGCGGAGAGGCACGTCACCGGGCATGCGCGGCAACTCAATTTGTGCGGTCACGGTGCCGTGGTCCTCTTCCCATCGCACGACTGTGACCACCGCGCTGTAGACGACCAGGCGACCGAAGAACAACAGCCAGGCCAGCACCGCGAACACGACGCCGATCGCGCCGTACAGCGCGGACGACGAGGCGACGACGCGCGGCACCCAGACCGCGCCGGCAACCTTCAGCACCTCGAAGCCAACCGCGCCGACGAGCGCGCCCGGCACGAGCGCTTTCCAACCGACGTCGCGGTTCGGAAGGAATCGCAGCGACCACAGCCAGAGGGCGACGTCGATGGCCAGCGTCACGACGACGGCGAGTGGCGCGAGCACTCCCGGGAGGAAGTTCAGCGCCGCGGTGATCGCGAACGACGCGAGCAGTATGAGCCCGGCACCCGCGAGCCAGGCCAGGCCAACCAGTTTGTCCTTCAACCCGCGGCCGCCGGTCTGCCACACCGCGTCCATGGCGTACTGAACCGCGGCGACGAGACCGAGCCCGGACCACAGCAAGCCGGCGAGGCCGATCGCCGAGGCGACCTTGCGGCTCTTCTCCGCGGTGGCGACGGCATTGCTGAGTGCGGTGGCGGCTTCGCCAGTCAGGCCGACCCGCCGGATCATGTCGCCCGCGAGGTCGTTCGAGTGCGTCGAGAAGAAGCCGACGACCGCGATGGTCACGAGCAGCAAGGGGAAGAGCGAGAGGAAGGCGCTCAGCGTGACGACCGCGGCCAGCGACGAGCCGTGGACTTCGGAAAATCGCTCTTGCACCGAGATCGCGGTCTCGGCCCACGCCCAGCGCCTGGTCAGCGGACCAAGGACTCGGCGGAGCACTCTGTTGTTGTACCCGCTGCGGTACCTTCCCAATGGTGAAGGGCATCGATCGCAGGCGGGTGCCCATCCACGTCGCCTGCGTGATGGACGGCAACGGGCGCTGGGCCGAGTGTCGCGGGCTGCCCCGCACCGAAGGCCACGCGGCGGGCGAGGAGGCGCTGGTCGACACGATCGAGGGCGCGCTCGACCTCGGCGTGAAGTACCTCACCGTGTACGCGTTCTCGACTGAGAACTGGAAGCGGCCCAAGGACGAAGTCCGCTACCTCATGAACTTCAACGAGTCGCTGATCACCCGGCGGCGCGACGAGTTGCACGACAAGGGCGTCCGCATCCGGTTCTCCGGACGCCGCGACTGGCGCGTGCCGCGCAAGCTGGCCCGCCGCATGGACGAGACCGTCGAGCTGACGGCGGGCAACAAGACCATGACGCTGGTCATTGCCTTCAACTACGGCGGCCGCGCCGAGATCATCGACTCGGTTCGTGAGCTCGTCGCCAAGGGAACCGACGCCAACAAGATCGACGAAAAGGCGATCCGCAATCACCTGTACCTGCCGGACGTGCCCGATCCCGACCTGGTCGTGCGCACGTCGGGGGAGTACCGCATCTCCAACTTCTTGCTGTGGGAGTTGGCGTACAGCGAGCTTGTGTTCACCGACGTGCTGTGGCCCGACTTCCGGCGTGAGCACCTCTTCGACGCCGTGCGCGACTACCAGAACCGCAACCGCCGCTTCGGGCGCGTCTGATGCGGCTTTACCGCGACAGCGGTGTCGTCCTCCGCACGATCAAGCTGGGCGAGTCCGATCGCATCGTGACGCTCGTAACCGAAGGTCGGGGCAAGGTGCGGGCTGTCGCCAAGGGCGTCCGCAAGACCAAGAGCCGCTTTGGCGGCCGGCTCGAGCCGATGACGCATGTTGCCCTGCAGCTGTACGAGGGCCGCGAGCTCGACACGATCACCCAAGCCGAGACCGTTGACCACTTCCGCGCGATCCGCGACGACCTCGACCGCGTCGCCAAGGCGCAGGCGCTGCTCGAGGTCGTCGACCAGGTCGCCCAGGAGCGCCAGGCCAACGCCGCGTTGTACCGCATGCTGGTCGGCGCCCTCCGCGCGCTGGCGGCGGCCAACGCGCCGCTGCTCGTTCCCGCCTTCTTCTGGAAGCTGCTCGCGCTCGAAGGCTTCGAGCCCGTGCTCGACCGCTGTGTGTCGTGCGGCGCCGAGGATGATCTCGTCGCCTTCGACCTCGACGAGGGCGGCGCCCTCTGCCGCACGGACCGCCGCGGCGCGTCTATTTCGCCGGAGGCGCTCGACCTCATGCGGCGAATCCTGGGCGGCGAACTGGCCGCCGCGCTCAACGAGCCGGCGAGCGACGCGACCCACGAAGTCACCCACCTGGCCACCCACTCGCTCGAGCACCACCTCGAACGACGGCTCAAGTCAATCGGGACAGTGCTGTAAGTCGCCTCCGGTAACCTCGACCGGATGCCGCCGGCGCCCGATCTGATGGAAAACGTCGTCAACCTGTGTAAGCGCCGCGGGTTCGTGTTCCCGTCGGCCGAGATCTATGGCGGCTTCCGGTCCACGTACGACTACGGCCCGCTCGGCGTGCTCATGCTGCGCAACGTGCGCGAGGCGTGGTGGCGCTCGATGGTGCAAGAGCGCGACGACGTGGTCGGTCTGGAGGCGTCGATCTTGTCGCCGCCGGCGGTCTGGGAGGCCTCGGGCCACCTCGGCGCCGGCTTCGCCGACCTCCTCGTCGAGTGCCGCAACTGCAATACGCGCCACCGCCAGGATCACCTCGAGGACCCCAACACCTGCCCGAGTTGCGGCAAGACCGGCACGTTCACCGAGGCCAAGGCCTTCAACCTGATGTTCAAGACGCACGTTGGTCCGGTCGAGGACGACGGCGCCATCGCGTATCTCCGGCCGGAGACGGCGCAGGGCATGTTCCTCAACTTCCTCAACGTGTTGCAGACGACGCGCAAGAAGCCGCCGTTCGGCATCGCCCAGATCGGTAAGTCGTTCCGCAACGAGATCACGCCGGGGAACTTCGTGTTCCGCACGCGCGAGTTCGAGCAGATGGAACTCGAGTTCTTCGTGCCGCCCGACGAAGGCCCGAAGTGGTTCGAGTACTGGTGTGACCGTCGCTTCAACTGGTACCTCGACCACGGCATCCCGCCCGAGATGCTGCGGCTGCGACCCCACGACGCCGACGAGCTGTCGCATTACTCGGCGGGGACGTCCGACATCGAGTTCGAGTTTCCGTTCGGTTGGGGCGAGCTTGAAGGCATCGCCCAGCGCACCGACTACGACCTGAAGCAGCACGCGGCCGCGTCGGGGGAGAAGCTCGAGTACTTCGAGCAGGCGACCGGCGAGCGCTACGTGCCGTACGTGATCGAGCCGGCGGCCGGCGCGACCCGCACAATGATGACCTTCCTCATCGCCGCGTACACCGAGGACGAGGTGGGCGGCGAAGCGCGCACGGTTCTCAAACTCGACCCGCGGCTGGCGCCGTACAAGGTCGCCGTGCTGCCGCTGTCGAAGAAGGACACGCTGACGCCGCTGGCGCGCGAGGTACTCGCCGAGCTGCAGCCGCACTTCATGACCGACTACGACGAGACGCAGTCGATCGGCCGTCGTTACCGGCGTCAGGACGAAATCGGCACGCCGATGTGCGTCACCGTCGACTTCGAATCCCTCGAGGACAAGGCGGTCACGATCCGCGACCGCGACACGCTGGAGCAAGTGCGGGTGCCGATCGCGTCCCTCGTCACCGAGCTGCGTGATCGCCTGACCGTCTCTCGCTGAAAGGCTGAGCACAAGCTCTCGGTAGGCTGAAGCGCAATGACTCTCGTCTTCGCGTTCGACCATAAGCACCGCAAGCCGCCGATGAGCCTCAAGGATCTCCTTGGCGGCAAGGGCGCCAACCTGGCCGAGATGACGTCGGTACTGAACCTGCCGGTGCCGCCCGGTTTCACGATCAGCACCGACGCCTGCCGGGCGTACATGGAGGGCGGGTGGCCGGCGGGGCTTTCCGACGAGATCGACAAGCAGGTCAAGAAGCTCGAGAAGATGATGGGTAAGCGCCTCGGTGACCCCGTCGATCCGCTGCTGGTCAGCGTGCGTTCAGGTGCCAAGTTCTCGATGCCCGGGATGATGGACACCGTCCTCAACCTCGGCCTCAACGACGACTCGGTCGAGGGCCTGGCCAAGCAGACCAGCGACGAGCGCTTCGCCTACGACAGCTACCGCCGATTCATCCAGATGTATGGCCGCATCGTCCAGGGCATCGACGGCGAGCGGTTCGAGCACCTCCTCGAAACCGCGAAGGAGTGGGACGGCGTAACTGAGGACTCGGCCATCAGCGCCGACACACTTCGCCGCCTCGTCCTGCGGTTCCAGGACGTCGTGAAGCAAGAGACCGGCAAGCCGTTCCCGCAGGATCCCACCGACCAGCTCCGCGGCGCGATCGAAGCGGTGTTCAGCTCATGGAACGGCGCGCGCGCCATCGCGTACCGCGTGCGCGAGCGGATCTCGCACGACCTCGGCACCGCGGTCAACGTGCAAGCGATGGTGTTCGGCAACCGCGACGACAACAGCGGCACGGGCGTCGGCTTCACGCGCAACGCGGCCACCGGCGAGAACGTGCCGTACGGCGACTTCCTCGTCAACGCCCAGGGTGAGGACGTGGTAGCCGGCATCCGCAAGACCGAGACGCTCGACGATCTCGCCAGCAAGTTCCCGCGCATCCACAAGGAGTTGCTCGAGATCTTCGACCGGCTCGAGCGGCACTACCGCGACATGTGCGACACCGAGTTCACGATCGACCAGGGCAAGTTGTGGATGCTCCAGACGCGCGTCGGCAAGCGTACCGGCGTGGCCGCGCTGCGCATGGCGGTCGAGATGACCAAGGAGCGCAAGATCAAGCTGTCGCGTGAGGACGCGGTGTTGCGGATCACTGCCGATCACCTCGACTCGGTGCTGCACCCGCAGATCGAGAACGCCGGCGCGCTGAGCAAGATCGCCTCCGGCCTGGCCGCGTCGCCCGGTGCCGCGGTCGGCCGGGCGTACTTCACCGCCGACGGCGCGGCCGACGCCGCCGATCGCGGTGAGCAGGTCGTGCTGGTGCGCAGCGAGACGTCACCCGAGGACGTGCACGGGATGATCGTCGCCGAGGGGATCCTCACCGCGCGCGGCGGCCTCGTGAGCCACGCGGCCGTCGTCGCCCGCGGGTGGGGCAAGCCGGCCGTCGTGGGTGCCGAATCGATCAAGATCAGCGGCGCGTCCTTCACCGTCGGCGACACCACCGTCAACGAGGGCGACGTGATCTCGATCGACGGGACGACGGGCTCGGTGTTCCTGGGCAGCGCCAGCCTCGCCAGTGCCGCGCCGCCGCCCGAGTTCGACGTCATCCTCAAGTGGGCCGACGTCATCCGCAAGGGCAAGCTCGCGGTGCGCGCTAACGCCGACAACGGCCCCGACGCTGCCAACGCGCGCCAGTTCGGCGCCGAGGGCATCGGGCTGTGCCGCACCGAGCACATGTTCCTCGGCGAGGACCGTTTGCCGATCGTGCGCCGCATGATTCTCGCCGACACGCCCGAGGAGGAGGCCGCCGCGCTCGAAGAGCTGCGCGTGGCCCAGAAGGCCGACTTCGTCGAGATCCTCGAGGCAATGGACGGCCTGCCGGTCACCGTTCGGTTGCTCGACCCGCCGCTGCACGAGTTCCTGCCCCGCACCGAGGACCTGTTGATCAAGGAGGCGGTGTCGGGTCTCACCGCCGAGGAGCAGGACCTGCTGAAAGCCGCGCAGGCCTGGCACGAGTTCAACCCGATGCTCGGCACGCGCGGCGTCCGCCTCGGCGTGGTGAAGCCGGGGCTCTACGCCATGCAGGTGCGCGCGCTCATGGAGGCGGCGGCGCAACGCGTGGCCGACGGTGGCAAGCCGGTCGTCGAGGTGATGATCCCGCTCACGGTGAATCGCGAGGAGTTGGCGCTGGCCCGCTCATGGGCGGAGGACGCCATCGCCGCCGCGACCAAAGGCGTGAAGAAGCCGGTCGACGTGACGATCGGAACGATGATCGAGACGCCGCGCGCCGCGTTGGTCGCCGACGAGATCGCCGAAGCCGCCGACTTCTTCAGCTTCGGCACCAACGACCTCACGCAGATGACGTTCGGCTTCAGCCGCGACGACGTCGAAGGCCGCATGATGAGCCAGTACCTCGAGCAGGGACTGCTCAAGCGCAACCCGTTCGACACGATCGATCAGGTCGGCGTAGGCGAGTTGGTGCGCCTCGGGTCGATCCGCGGTCGGGCGACGAACCCCAAGCTCAAGCTCGGCGTGTGCGGTGAACACGGTGGCGACCCCGAGTCGATCGAGCTGTTCTACAGCGCGGGTCTCGACTACGTGAGCTGCTCGCCGTTCCGAGTTCCCATCGCGCGTCTGGCCGCTGCGCAGGCGGTCCTCGGCGCATCAGCCAGCTCGACCGCCTAGAACGCCGTGGCGTAAATGGGCATCCTCGACGAGGACGTTCAACGGGTCCGGGCGGAGACGGACGTCGTCGGCGTGATCAGCGAACGCGTCGCGCTCAAGAAGTCGGGCCGTAGGTATCAGGGGCTTTGCCCGTTCCACGCAGAGAAGACGCCGTCGTTCTCGGTGAATGCGGAGGAGGGGCTCTATTACTGCTTCGGATGTCAAGCGAAGGGTGACGTGATCACCTTCGTTCGCGAGGTCGATCACCTCGACTTCGTCGAGGCCGTCGAGCGCTTGGCGGCCCGCGCCGGCATCCAGCTGCGTTACGACCAAGCGGCGGGTGGCCGCGATCGCAAGCGGCGGGATCTCTTGCTGGACACGATGACCAAGGCGGTCGACTGGTACCACGAGCGGCTGCTGTCGAGCGCCGACGCCGCGCCGGCCCGCGGCTACTTGCGGTCGCGTGGCTACGACGGCGACATCGTCCGCCGCTTCCGGCTGGGGTGGGCGCCCGACGAGTGGGACGCGCTGGCCCGCCAGCTCGGCGTGGCCGACGACATCTTGGAGGACACCGGTCTCGGGTTCTTGAACCGCCGCGGCCGCCAGCAGGACGGCTTCCGCAGCCGGGTGATGTTCCCGATCTTCGACACGGGCGACAAGCCGGTCGCCTTCGGCGGCCGGATCCTGCCCGGCGCCCCCGCCGACCAGCCCAAGTACAAGAACTCGCCCGAGACCCCGATCTACTCCAAGCGCCGCACGCTGTACGGCCTGAACTGGGCCAAGAGCGACATCGTCGACGCGGGCGAGGTCATCGTGTGCGAGGGCTACACCGACGTCATCGGGTTCGCCGGCGCCGGCTTGGCCCGCGCCGTGGCCACCTGCGGCACCGCGGTCGGTGACGAGCACTTCCGCATGCTCAAGAACTTCGCCCGCCGCGTCGTGCTCGCGTACGACGCCGACGCCGCGGGCCAAGCGGCGGCCGAGCGGTTCTACGAATGGGAGCAACAGCTCGGTGTCGACATCGCCGTCGCTGCGTTCCCCGCCGGCACCGATCCGGCCGACATGGCGCGCCGCGATCCCAGCGGGCTCAAGTCGGCCATCGAGAAGGCGCAGCCGTTCCTCGCGTTCCGCGTCGAGCGCGAACTGGCCGGCGCCGACCTCCGATCGCCCGAGTCGCGCGCCCGCGCCGCCGAGCACGCGCTGGCCATCGTCGCCGAGCATCCGAACGATCTCGTGCGCAACGAGTACATCGGTCGCATCGCCGCCACGTGCGACATCCCGTTCGAACGGCTGCGCAGCAGCATCAAGAGCGTCGGCCGCAACGCGGTCGTCCGTCCCGTCGAGCGGACTGTTCGCATGGCCGAAGGCCCCGAACTCAACGCGCTGCGACTCGCGATCGCGCGTCCCGCCGAGATGGTCGATCGCCTCGCCGAGGCGATGTTCGCCGAGGAACTGCATGCGGCCGCGTACCGCGCCCTCGCCAACGCGGCGACGCTGCACGAGGCCATCGAGCAAGCCGATCCCGGTGCGTCGGCGCTGTTGCAGCGACTGGCAGTCGAGGACACCGACGCCGAACCATTGGACGTCATCGCGCTGCTACTCGAGCGCATCACCGCGCGTGCGATCGCCGATCTCGAACGCTCGACAAAGGCGAGCGGCATCATCGAGGAGTCGGCGCCGTCGATGAGCTGGCTGAAGCTCACCCGTGAGCAGCTGTTCGACCCGGCGACCCGCGTCGAAGCGTCGGAGCGGCTAGTAGCCTGGCTGTCCGAACGCGGCGGCGAGGAGGAGTTGTAGATGAGCGACAGCGCATGGACGCTGTCGGTGCCAGAGGGGGTGCCGGCCGAGGAGTTCATGAGCCTGCTTGCCGTCGGCAAGGAGCGGGGAACACTTACCCCCGATGACCTCATGCCCGCGCTCAAAACCGTCGAGCTCACGCCCGAACTGATCGACGCCATCGTTCACCGGGTCCGCGCCGAAGGCATCGTCTACGAGGATCCTGACGAAGCACTGATCGCGATCGAAGTCGTTCCCGCGGAAATCGTTGACGAGGAACCGGTTGTCGAGACCGCCGCCGGCCGGCGGCGGGCCAAGCGCCGCCTGGCGTCGCTCCTCGGCCGGCTGCCGGAAGAGGCGCGGGGCTCCGGCGGCGGCTCGGACCCGGTCCGCATGTACCTCAAGGAGATCGGCAAGGTCTCGCTGCTCACCGCCGAGCAGGAGGTCACCCTCGCCCGTCGCATCGAGACCGGACTGGCCGCCGCGGCGCGCATCGCCGAGCTCGAGGACGAGTACGGATGTCAGGCCGACATCCCGCCGCGCGAGTTGCTCAAGCAGGAGCGCATCGTCGCCGACGGGCTCGAGGCCAAGCAGGACGTCATCGAGGCCAACCTCCGTCTCGTCGTCTCAATCGCCAAGCGTTATCGCAACCGCGGCATGGCGTTCCTCGATCTCATCCAGGAGGGCAACCTCGGGCTGATGCGGGCGGTCGAGAAGTTCGACTACACGAAGGGCTTCAAGTTCTCGACGTACGCAACGTGGTGGATCCGTCAGGCGATCACCCGCGCGATCGCCGACCAGGCGCGCACGATCCGCATTCCCGTGCACATGGTCGAGACGATCAACAAGGTCGTCCGCGTCCAGCGCCAGATGCTCCAAGAGCTGGGCCGCGAGCCGACCATCGAGGAGATCGGTGTGCGCGTTGAGATGACGCCGAGCCGCGTCCGCGAGATCCTGCGCATCAACCAGGACACGGTGAGCCTCAACGAGCCGATGGGCGACGAGGACGATTTCTCGCTGTCGGACGTCATCGAGGATCAGGGAGCGGTCGTGCCGGCCGACGCCGCCGCACGCGCCTTGCTCAACGAAGCGGTGAAGCAGGCGCTGTCAGAGTTGTCCGAGCGCGAGCAGAAAGTCGTGCGGCTGCGGTTCGGCCTCGACGACGGTCAGATGCGGACGTTGGAAGAGGTCGGCAAGGAGTTCGGTGTCACGCGCGAACGCATTCGCCAGATCGAGTCCAAGACGCTGGCCAAGCTGCGCCACCCCATCCGCTCACAGCGGCTGCGCGACTACCTCGACGAGGAGTAGCCAGCACCGCCGCCGTTGGCGGCATGGTCGACCACGTCCCGCGCCCGTTCCATCCCGAGGTCGACGACGGCTTTGGTCTTGTCGACCGCCGCCTCGAAGGCGTCGGAGCGCCGCAGCCGACGCAGCGTGCGGTTGATCTGCTGGTACCGCTCCCGTCCGGCCATGGTGCCGAAGTAGTACCCCCCGGCGAAGCCGAGAATCAGACCGAGTCGGAACTTCATGCCCGCTTCTTACCCCGCCCGGCGCCCGCGTGCACTAGTTGGTGTGTACACGCCTACTACTGCACGCGGGCGCGGTGTTTGGGCGCTGCTAAGTTCCCAGGGTTCCATCCGGGGTAGCTCAATCGGCAGAGCGTCGGACTGTTAATCCGCAGGTTCTGGGTTCGAGTCCCAGCCCCGGAGCCAACCCGAGGGGCCGTAGCTCAGTGGTCAGAGCGGGCGACTCATAATCGTTTGGTCGGAGGTTCGATCCCTCCCGGCCCCACCCTCGTCAGCCGAAGGCCCCGGCGGCGAGGAGCGCGAGTCCGATCGCGGCGATCGCGAGGCGGTAGGCGCCGAAGACGCGCAGGTCATGCGAGTTGAGGTAGTCGACGAGCCAGCGCACGGCGACCACCGCGGCGACGAAGGCGACGGCCAGGCCCACGAGCGGTGACAGCACCCCGAAGTGGTCGACGATGAGGTGCCCGTCGGTGAGGGCCTTGTACGCAGTGGCGGCGCCCAGCGTCGCGAAGCCGAGGACGAAGCTGAACTCGACGGCGGCCGGCAGCGCGAGCCCGAGAGCCAGGGCAGCGAGGATTGTCACCAGACTGCGGCTGACGCCCGGCCACAGCGCGAGGGCCTGGGCGGCGCCGATGATGAGGCCTTCGCGCACGGTGAGCGTGTCGAGGCCCCGCCGGCCGTCGCGGAGACGGGGCGCGATGGCGAGGATCACGAGGCCGCCGACCGCCCATGCGGCCAGGACCGGGCCCACGCCGAACAGGTGCTCCTCGATCTTCTTGTCGAAAAGGACGCCGGCCACCGCGGCGGGGACGAAGGCGGCGAGCAGCACCGCAACGAGGTGACGCCCGGCCCGGTCGCGGCCGATGACGCCGTGCACGATGGAGACGAGCCGGGTCCGGTAGAGCACAACGACGGCGAGGATCGCCCCCGCCTGGATGCAGATGGCGAAGGCGTCGGCCGCCGCCTTGTCCGCTGCGCCGGACCGACCGATGTCGAGCAGGCGCTCGGCGACGGTGAGGTGCCCGGTCGAGCTGACCGGGAGGAACTCGGTGATCCCCTCCACCAGGCCGAGCAGGATCGAGTCGGCAACGGTGAGGCCCGTTGTTGCCGCGGCGGCGACGGCGGCGATGACCCCACCCACGCCGAGGACGACGAGGGTGCCGGGCGCTATTCGGCGAGCCAACCCGGCGCTTCGTCGAGGAGGTAACGACTGACGCTGAGGCAGCGGTCGAGCATGTCGCAGATTGGCTCCTCGCCGGCGAGGATCTTGGCCAGGCTCACCTGCTGCTTGGCCACAATCGTGAGGCGCCGTTCGGACGCGTCGGTGACGGAGGGGTACGAGTCGATGGCCGACACCTCGAGCGGTAGCTCTACCCGGCCGACGCCGGCCAGGTCGATTGCGAGTCGCAGAAGGTCGGGGCCGTTGGCCAGCGGCGGCAGGGCCCACGTGAAGACCAGCGGGAAATAGAACTCGTCGGGCGGATCGGCGTCGTCGGCCAGGTCGACCACGACGTCCTCGAACGCGAGAAGGACACGCGGATCGACTTCGAGGGCGAGGTGCAGGTCGAGTGGACCGCCGCATCCTTCCTCGGGGTGGAGGTCGACCTCCCACACCTGGTTCAGCGAGTACGTCTCGACGAAGTGGCGCTCGTCGTGCACGTGAAAGCCGTGGTCGACCGCGTGGTCCTTCATGCTGGCCACGTACCCGGGCACGTCGATCACTGCCATTTCAAGCGGCCGCCCCGCGGGCGGCCGAAATGACCACGGCCACTGTGCTCATTGGTTCGCTCACCTGCGGCTCGCTCACGAAATCCCAGCGTAGTGTCGACCTTCTTGCGTGAAGACTCGCTGCTCGAGCTCCTCCATGACACCGCGACGGCGGTACGCGGCGCCCTGGATGGCGTCTCCGACTGGGGACTGGCCGGCACGCGTGAGGGCCAGCACCAGTCCGACATCGTCGCCGACGAGGCCGCGCTTGGTGTGCTCGGGTCGGGGCGAGTCGGCGTTCTCAGCGAGGAGTCGGGCGGTCACGATCTCGATCGCGACGTCGTCGTGGTCGTCGATCCACTCGATGGCTCAACGAACGCGTTCCACGGCATTCCGTGGTTCGCCACCAGCCTGTGCGCGGTCGACCGTGACGGGCCGCTCGCGGCCGTCGTCGTGAACCAAGCGAGCGGTGTGCGCTTCGAAGCGGTCCGGGGGGGCGGGGCCCGGTGCGACGGCGCAGTGATCACGCCGACGAACGCGGTGCGCCTCGATGACGCGATCGTCGCCGTGTCCGGCTACCCGGACCACCACCTCGGCTGGCGCCAGTTCCGCGCCCTCGGTGCGTCCGCGCTCGACATTTGCGCGGTGGCCGCCGGCGTGATCGATGCCTTCATCGACTGCACGCCGGGCCAGCACGGCCCATGGGACTACCTCGGCGGATTGCTGGTGTGCCGCGAGGCGGGCGCCGTCATCGCCGACGGCAACGGTGCCGAGCTGCTCACGCTCGACTGGGAGGCCCGCCGGCGACCCGTTGCTGCGGCCACCACCACGCTCCTCGAAAGCGTCCTCAGCGCCATTCCTTAAAAACGCTTGACGCGATCGTCACCGCATGTTCGGATAGCGAGTCCGGGGAGAGTCCTCGGGGCGCCGCGTCCAAGCGACACAACGCAGAAATACAGGGAGTCGACCGAGTGCAGATGGTGTGGACCGCAGTTAAGCCGGGATCAGCTCCCGGTGGCGCGCGCCCGCGTTACGCCATCGCGTTTGCCGGTTCCTCGCCCGTCATGGCGGTCACCGCAGCTCATTGCTCGATGACCACGAACCACAGCGGGCGGCCGATGGGCCAAGGAGGACGTTCTGGGTAACCCCAGACATTCCTCCGAGGAGGCCCTGAGGCCGCCGGCACAAGCCGGCGGCCTTTTGTTTTGCCTGAAACGCCGTTTTGAGGACTCAACCGACCAAGAGATAGGGGAGGGGCGACAATGTTCGCTCAGAGCAGGGAAGCATTTGTAGAAGAGCCAATACGCTGGGCCGAGGCCCGGTGCCGCGACGGGGCGGCCACGATGCTGTCGCTGTTCTTCTCGGAGCAGATTGACGACATCGCCCGGGCCAAGGCCATTTGCCAGAAGTGCCCGGTAATCGAGCCGTGCCTCCAGGGAGCGCTTAGTCGGCGCGAGCCCTGGGGCGTCTGGGGTGGTCAGCTCTTCGCGAATGGCAAGGTGCTGGCGTTCAAGCGCAAGCGCGGACGCCCGCCCAAGAACCCTCAGGCCCAGTTGACCGCATGATGCTGGGCGGGTCGGGGATCACTCGGTCCTCGGCCCGCCCGCTTGCGGGCGCGCACTTCTAGGAGTGCGGTCAGCTCGCGGCGGTTGCTGGGAGCTGAGGGATGGCGCAGCTTGGTGAGGGCTTTGGATTCGATCTGGCGGATCCGCTCTCGGGTGAGCTCGAACTGACGGCCGACCTGCTCGAGCGTGAGCGGGGCGTGGCCGCCTAGGCCGAATCGCAACGCGAGTACTTGCTGCTCGCGTTCGGAGAGCGCACCCATGCTGGCGGCGATGCCTTCCTGTTCGAGGGCGGCGGCCGCCGCTTCGAACGGCACCTGCGCACCGAGGTCCTCGACCAGGTCGCCTAGTTCGCCGTCCCCGCTGCCGATCGGCGTGTGCAGCGAGATCGGATCGAGCACCAGGCGCTCGAGTTCGACGACCTGGGCGACGGTGAGGCCGGTGTCGGTCGCCAACTCCTCGTTCGTGGGCGTGCGCCCGAGCGACTCGTGGAGCCGGGCCGACGATCGGCGGACGCGGGCGAGCGTGTCGTTGACTCGGGCGGGAAGTCGGATCGTCCGGCTCTTGTCGGCGATGGCGCGGCCGATCGCTTGCCGCACCCACCACGTCGCGTAGGTCGAGAACTTGTAGCCGCGCGTCGGGTCGAACTTCTCGACGGCGCGAATGAGCCCGAGGTTGCCCTCTTGCACGAGGTCGAGCAGCGAGAAACCGGGCGCGTGGTAACGCTTGGCGATCGACACCACGAGTCGCAGGTTGCCGACGATGAAATGACGCTTGGCGTTCTGTCCGGCTTCGACGGCCGCCTTCAGCTGGCGCCGACGCCGAGGCGTGAGATCGCTACCCGCGCTGGCCAGCACCGCCTCGGCTTCTTGGCCCGCCTGCACCGCGCCACCGAGTGAGACTTCGTCGGCGGCGGTGAGGAGCGCATGACCGCCGATCTCGCGCAGATACTGACGCAGGAGATCCTCGACTACATCGCTCTCGCTGCGTGCTGCCATAGCACTCCCGTCACGCGGTGGTCGTAGGCTCAGCTCGTGATCGAGGGTAGTGCCGCCAAGCCCGCGATCGTGGTATCCGCCTGTTTGCTGGGCGTCGAGTGCAACCACCTCGGCCGCCACAACCTCGCGCCTGACGTTGTTGCGTTGCGCGACGCGTACCAACTCGTGGCGGTTTGCCCGGAGACGATCGGCGGCCTGCCGACCCCGCGCGTCGCTGCCGCACGCGCCGATGACCGCGTAGTCAACGCCGACGGCGACGACGTAACCGACGCCTTCAAGCGGGGCGCGGCGGCCACTGTCGCCATCGCGCGAGCGGTCGACGCGTCGCGCGCGGTCCTCAAAGCGCGGTCGCCGTCGTGTGACTGTCGCGACGGCGTCACCGCACAGGCACTTCGCGAGGCGGGTGTGATCGTCGAGTCGGAGGAGGAGGTCGCCTCGCCTACGATGGTCAGCCGCGATTCGGGCGCGTAGCTCAGTTGGCTAGAGCGCTGCCCTTACAAGGCAGATGTCGGGGGTTCGAGTCCCTCCGCGCCCACGTCAGTCCTACGGAACGTTTTGAATGAGGTTGCACGCGGCGTTCGCGGTGTCAGCCGTACCGGGACCGCCGTCGCAGAGGTCGTTGCCACCGCCGCTTGTCGTGCCCGTTCCGCCGATGTTCTGGGAGAAGTTGTCGCCGATGAGCTCGTCGCCATCGCCTTCGTCGCCGTAGATCTGGTCGCTGCCGAAGCCGGTGGCGGTTCCCGTGTGCGTGTTGTTGTCCCCGATGAGGAGGTCGTCCTGGCCCGCTCCGCCGTGGATCACGTCGTTGGTCGTGCCGCTCGCGGTGCCGAACTGCGCGAAGTTGTCGCCGATGACGATGATGTCGTCGCCACCATCAGCGTAGATCGTGTCGTTGCCTCCACCGCTGGCATTGCCGGTCCCGTTGACGCGGTTGTCACCAACGATGTTGTCGGGGTCGTCGCCGCCGCGGATCGTGTCGCTGCCCCCGCCCGAGGCAGTCGAATTGGTTGTGAACGTGTCGCCGGTGAGGAGGTCACCGCCGGGGCCGCCGTCGATGTAGTCGCTCCCGAGTCCGCCGACCACCACGTCGTTGTTGCCCAAAGCGCAGACGATGTCGTTGCCGCCGAACGCCAAGATGGTGTCGGCGCTGGGCGAACCCATGATCACATCGTTGCCCTCGGTCCCGTTGATGAGCCCGGAGCCGGTGATCGTTGGCACGTAGCCGTTGCATGTGGTCGGCACACCGTTGCCAAGCGCTGAGGACGCGAGCGCGCACCACGCAGTCAGGATGCCGGCGAGTAGGACGGTGACAACGCTGCGGACTGAACGGGTCATGGTTCCACGCTACCGACCCCGCCCCGCCGCCGTAACGCCAGCGCGCCGGCGAGGGCCGCCGCGGCAACCAGGCCGCCGGCGCGTTCGTTCCGACCCGTCACGGCGAGCGTCTCGCCCTTGACGGTCGCGATCGCCGGCGCGCCGGACTGCGCGGTCTTGACGATCCCGCTCGGGCGCGGGCGAACGCCCGGCTCCTGGGTGGGCATCGATTGCGAGCGCGGGACGGTCGGTGCCGGGAGTGTGCGGCACTCCGTCTGCGCGGCGGCGAGGAGTGCGGCCGTGTCCGGCAGCTTCGGCATTACCAAGCTGGGTCTGCCGGCGAAGTTGATGGCCGAGGTCAGGTCGCCGCAGGTCGCGCGCCGCCACGCGTTGAGGTTCGGGACCTCGACGCCGAACCGCGTCTCGAGGAACCGCAGGATCGACGTGTGGTCGAACGTGTCGCTGCTGAGATAGCCGCCGCGCGTGAACGGCGAGATGAGGATGGTCGGCACGCGGAAGCCGAGGCCGACCGGGCCGGCGAAGTCGAGCGTGGCGATGGCGTGCGTTGCCGCGTAGTCCGTGGACAGGTATTCGCCGGGCGTCCCCGGCGGTGGCACCGGCGGGATGACGTGGTCGAAGAAACCGCCGTTCTCGTCGTACGTGAGGATCAGGAGTGTCTTGGCCCACACCTTCGGGTCCGCGGTGAGCGCTTCGAGGATTCGCTGGGTGTACTGGGCGCCCAGCGCGGGGAGCGAGTCGGGATGCTCGGTGGTCGCGGTTGGACCAACGATCCACGAGACCTGCGGCAGGTTCCCGGTGACGACGTCGTGACGCAGCCGGGCCGGTAGTTGGCCGTCGGGGATGTACGAGCGGCCGCGTCGGTGCAGCTCGGTCCCCGGCTGCTCGTACGCGACGAAGTGATCGAGCATGTTGTCTTCGAAGTCGTCCCGCTCGCGGTACACGTACCAGTCGATGCCCGCCTTTTGCAGCCGCTCGGGGTAGGTCAGCCAGCTGAAGTTGGTGCCCGAGTTGTCGATGGCGGGTCCGCCGTGCGTTCCATCGAGGTCGAGCGTCGCCGACATCATCATGAGTCGATTCGGATTGGTCTGGCCCAGGACCGAGCAGAAGTAGCGGTCGCACACCGTGAACCCGTCGGCCAGCGCGTAGTGGAACGGGAGGTCGGCACGCGTGTGGTACCCCATCACTCGCGCGCCGCCCGACTGCAACGCGGCGACATTGCCGACGTCGCCTTCGATCAGCGGAGCCCCGACTCCGTCGGTGACGTAGTGAGCAGTGAGCCAGCGGTTGTTGGCGCCGTTGGCGAAGGCGAAGTGCTGGTCCTGCCAACCGTGGGACACGTCGGTGAGGCACTGCGCCGACGTGAAGCGGGTGTCGAGGTGGAACGGCAGAAGGGTGAGGCCGGAGCCGTCGAGCGCGGCCGGGTCGAGCTGCTCGAAGACCGATCGGCCGGTGGCGTCGACCTGAGGGTGTGGATCGTCGAAGCCCAAGACGCCCGAGAGCGTGCCGAAGTAGTGATCGAACGAGCGGTTCTCCTGC
>DASRJI010000059.1:0-2010 GCA_035649535.1 Acidimicrobiales bacterium
CTGCTGGTCGTCGCGCGCCCGATGCCGCCGTCGGCTTGAACGCGCGCCCACTATGGCGACCTCCTCCGTGTCACTCCTGAGAACGTAACCCGGGACCCGATTGGTTGCATCGGCTAGCGGAGCGGGCCGCGGACGAACAGGTCGTACATGCTGTTCGTGTCGTGAGGAACCAGGTTCGACGCGTTCGACTGGAAGGCGACGTACTTGCCGTCGCGCGAAATGAAAGGCCAGCCACTCGCGCGGTTGCCCTGGGTCCCGTTCGAACTCACGCTCACCCGTCGGGTCTTCCCGGTCCGGCGGTCGTGCACGAACGCATCCCACTTGTCGTTGGTGTCACCGCGGACCAGGTTCGATGCCTTGGAGTAGAACGCGACGTACCGGCCGTCGGCTGAAATCGAGGGATCCGAGTTGTCGCGGTTGGCCTGGTGGCCGTCGGAACGCAGGCTCACCCGGGTGGTCGTCTCCGTCCGGCTGTCGTGCACGAACACATCGAGCGCGCCGTTCGTATCGCCTGTCACCAGGGTCGAGGCAGCCGAGACGAAGGCGACGTACCGACCGTGCGCAGAGAGCGACGCGGACGAGCTGACGTTGTCACCCTGGGTGCCGTCGGAATGCACGCTTACCAACGTCGTCTCAGCCGCCGGAGCTCCCACGGCGACCCCGCTCCCGGCGACGAGCACACCCACACCGAGGACCGCGACAATCCCCTTCGCCCCCGACGCCATCCCACTCCGCCTGGTCCGGCTCGCTCCTAACGATGCCAAACCTGCGTACCCCATCGATCCCTCCCACGTCTCGGCCGAGACACGCTCCGACGAGCGCCCACACCCTTAGCAACGCGAGCCGTGGGCCGATTGGTTGCATCGCGGACTCGGTACGGCCGCAATCCCGCTGAATCAGGTGAGGGCGGCTTCGATGAAGGCGCCGGTGACCTTCTCGATGTGACGGCGTACGGCGTCCGGGTCGTCGCGGAGGGGCCCTTGCCCGGTGAGCACGGCCAGCCCGTGCACCGTGGACCAGATGGGGTACTCGATCCCGGCCCGACGCCGCCGGGTGAGGACGCCGGCGTCGACCAGTTCATCGAGTGCGGCGCGGAGCTGGGCCAAGGGCATCGGGTCCTGATCCGCCCCGTCGTCACGAGCGTCGTAGGCGTGCTGACGGGGCAGCGCGAAGGCGGTGGCGAACAGGCCGGGCTCGTCGCGGGCGAACTCCAGGTACGCCCGGCCGATCGCCTGCAGTCGGCGCCGGGCCGCGGCGGGATCGGCGTACTTGCCGCGGACGCGTCCGGTGCCTGCGGCCATGCGTGCGGCGAGCTCGCCCATGGCCACCGTGCAGACCGCGGCGAGGAGCTCGTCGCGGTCGGCGAAGTGCCGATAGGCGGCGTTGGGGACCACGCCCACCGTCCGCGCCGCCTCCCGGAGCACGACGGCGTCCGGGCCACCGGATCGGGCCTGCTCGACCCCGGCGGCGACCAGGCCTTCGCGGACGACGCCACGCGGACGACGCCCCCTGGTCGGCGTCGGCTCAGCTGATTCGTCGCTCGTCACGGAAACACACTAGTGGACGGTGTCCACTAGCGTCTATAGTGGACGCTGTCCACTTACTGACGAGGAGTCACCATGACCACCAGCACAATGAGCCCACTGCTTGAGCGCAATGCGCAGTTCGCCACTACCTACACTCCGGTGCCGCTCGGCCTGCCCGCCGCGCGGACCATCGTCGTCACCTGTCTCGACCACAGAGTCGATCCGGCGATCATCCTCGGACTCGAGCTCGGCGATGCTCCTGTCCTCCGGAACGCGGGCGGACGCGTCACCCCGCCCGTCATCGACGAGATCGCCTACCTTGGCTTCCTCGGCCAGCGGCTGGCCGGCGGGCAGCTCACCGAGGCGGACCGCATCGAGGTCGCGATCATTCACCACACCCAGTGCGGGACGAGCTTCCTCGCCGACCCGGCATTCCGGCGCGAGGCGTCCGAGGCGACCGGTGTGGACGAGGCGGCACTCGAAG
>DASRJI010000060.1:0-2788 GCA_035649535.1 Acidimicrobiales bacterium
CGATGAACTCGGCGACGTACCAGCACTGGGCGACGACCTTACGGCCGGCGGCGCGGGCGCCGTCCAGCGCGTGTTGAACGAGGAGCGCAGCGAGGCCTTGCCCCCGCCGCGGCGGGTCGATCTCGGTGTGAGGGAAGACGACGATCCCGTCACCGATGTCGTAGTCGGCGACGCCGACCAACTGCGAGTCGACGAACAGCTCGTAGCGCGATCGCTCGTGGTTGTCGCGTACCTCGGTCGCCATCCCCAATGACTACCCCGCCGTGACCGATTCCAGCTCGGTCACTGCGGCATCGCCGTAGGCGGCGATGGCGGGGCGCAGGTCGTTCGCCCCGGTGGCCAGCAGGTCCTCGATCGCGGCGCGCAGGTCGTCGATTGACGCGTCGGGTGCGAGCGAACGACCGGCGCCGACGCGCTCGACCGCAGCGGCGTTCGCCGGCTGGTCGCGTCCCAGCGGGATGCACAGAAGCGGCACGCCGTACGAGAGCCCGGCGAGAACGCCACCGAGCCCGGCGTGGCACACGAGCAAACGCGCCCCGGGCAGCAACGCGCTGTGCGGCACGTAGCCCGTCACGACGGCGTTATCCGGTGCGGCAACGTCGCCCGGGTCGAGATGGTCCCCCACCGTCGCGTGCACGCGTACCGGCAACGGCGCCGCCGCCTGGAGCACGCGCTCGAGCAGCGGCGCCTCGTCCATCGGAGTCGTTCCGAGCGACACGACGATGTCGGCCGGGTCGACCGCGACCGACGCGACCGTTTCCAGGACGGGGCCGACGTACCGCACGTTGGAGGCCAGCTCACCCGGCGCGTCGAGCTCACGCGGACTCGTCGCCAGAACCAGCGCGGCGCGATCGAGCAGCGCGCCGAGACCATCGACGAGCGCAAGACCGAGTCGCTCGCGCGCCGTGTTCACCGCGTCGAGACTCGCCGCCATGTACATCGTCGGAAAGTCGCCGTTGACGCGCATCGCGGTGTAGAGCGTGTGCACCAACGCCACCGTCGGCCGGCCCGAGGCCTCGGCGCCACACAGCGCGGCCGGCATCATGTAGTCGACGACGAAGACGTCAGCGTCGGCCGAGTGGGCGAGCACATCGTCCGCCGCCACTGACTGGTCCCACTCGGTCGCCGGGTCGCGCGCAATGTACGGCGCGCCGATCGCCGCGAAGCGGTCAGCCAGGTCGGCCGATCCAAGCGCGCTGACCGCGTGCCCGCGATCCAACAGCCGGCGCGCCAAGGCCAGCGCGGGGTTGACGTTGCCGCCGCCCGACCACGTGACGAAGCGAAATCGAGTCAGGACTGGGGCGGGTTGAGGATCGCGCAGGTGTCGAACAGCGGACCGAGCACGGCGTAGAGGTGCTGGCCGGTGATCGGCAGCGGGAAGCTGGCCAGGGCGGCGACGACAACGACGGAGATGGCGAGCTGACCGCAGACCTCGCCGGTGACGGGGTGGGCGGCGGCGAGCACCGGATTCAATTCGGCGGGCAGGCCGGGCAACGAGACCGGCGGCGGCACCGGGATCGGCGGCAACAGCGGATTCACCGTCGCGAGGACGTCGATCACCGGGCCGGCGGCACCGAGCACCGGCCCGAGCTGGTTCACGACGAGGGTGAGCGGGTCCAGTCCCGGTGAGCACCCGACCGCGCCGGCGACGTACCCCGCAATGTTTTCGGGCAGCGGCCCGGTCGACGCCTCAATCTGCTGTTGCACGCTGCGCAGCTGTTCCATGAACGGGCCGATTACCGGCATCGGCAGCGACGCATCGTTGTCACACGTGATTGCCGCCGGCGCTGGTGGCGCGCCAGAGCCCGCGTCGCCCGGCGCGCCAACCGGCGAGGGCGCGTCGCCACCCGCGGCGCTGAGGTCGGCGGCGGGCGCGTCGAACGCGCTCTCACCGTCGAGGGACGGCTCGACCAGCGCGGGGGGCACGCTGGCCGAGCCGATCTGTGGGCCGCTCGCGAACGACGCTGGTCGGCCACCTGCTTCAGGGGCGGCCGAGGGCGACAGCGCGTGCGTGCCGTCAAGGAACACCGCGATCAACACAAGGACGACGAGCGGGATCAGCTGGGCCTTGTACCGAGTTGCAGCCGCGGCGAGATCACCGAGCGTCTTGTCGCGCGTCTGGGCGGACAGCGGTGGAATGGGTCAAGCCTCGCACGCTTGCGCAACCTGTGGAGGTCGCAGATCAAACGGTTTGGCGGACGGGCTCCAGGGCCGACACGTAGTCCGTCAATCGGGCTGCGATCTCGAACGCGAGGTCGGGTTCGCCCAAGTCGGGATCCACCCACGTCTCGGATACGCGACGCCACACATCGGCACCGAGGAACTCGCCGACCTCGGCTTCCTTGCCCAGGACCCGGCGCCAGCGCTTCTCGGCAGCCAGCAAGCGGGTGACGGCTGCCTCGTTGTCGTCGACATTGGGATGCTCGGCGTGGAAACCCACCTCCAGCGCGAGGACCTTGGCGCCCGGAACGTGCTTGGCGCCGACTACCTGCGCTTCGTAGTGCTCACGCGGCGGGCGGGCCGGGCCAAACCACACCTTGATGCCGTACCGGTGGTGCCGCTCCCGGAACTCGCCCAGCTCGGCGGGCACCAGGCCGCGCACCAGGTCGGCGACTTCGTCGAACAGGAGGATTTCCATGGCTCACACCCACCCTTCGCCGGGCTGAAAGCGGCGAACGACGCGCCCGGGAACACCGGCGACGACCGCGTAGTCAGGAATCGTCCCGCGCACGACGGCCCCGGCGGCGACGGTGACGTTACGGCCGATGTCGGCCCCCGGCAGAACCGT
>DASRJI010000061.1:0-15561 GCA_035649535.1 Acidimicrobiales bacterium
TTGCTGCACCGCTTCGGCGAGTTGCCGCCGGGTACGCCGCCGATGCTGCGCGCCCTGGCCAAGGTGGGGCGGGGCGTCCTCGTCGCTCGCTACATGCGCGTGTATCGCAAGCGACACGCGGTTGACCGGGCCGAACTCAACCAGTGGGAGATCGTGCGGGCTGCGGCGCGATTCATCGAGGGCATCGAGGCGGAGTACGAGCCCTTGACTCGCTTTCTCGAGCGAGCCCGCCGGTAACGAGAGTTAGTTCCGAGGCAGGTCGCGGAACGGCGCCGTCTTGTCGGGCCGCGGTTCGGCCGGGAGACCCAGCACCCGCTCGCCCAAGATGTTGCGTTGCACCTCGTCGCTGCCGCCCGCGATACGGATCGACGGCGCCGACAAGAACGAGTCCGTCCACTCGTTGCGGAGCGCACCCGCGGGGCCTTGCAACGCCAGCGCCAGCTCACCGAGCGCCTTGTTGTGCTGCGCGTAGGACAACTTGAGGGTCATCGTCGCCAGCCCGCCACGCTGGCCGAGCCAACGGATGAGTTCGATACGCGAGTAGGCCGCCGCCAGCTGCTGGCGGACGACCGGGTCGCCGGCGCGGCCATGGGAGCGCGCCGTCGCCAGTAGCTGGTCGAACACGGAACCGCGACCGCCGCCTCCGCCGATCGCGACGCGTTCGTTGGCGAGCGTGGTCATGCCGACGGCCCACCCGTTGTTGAGACCGCCGAGGATGTTGGCGTCGGGAACGCGGGCGTCGGTGAGGAACACCTCGTTGAAGTGGGCGGCGCCCGTCATCTGTCGCAGGGGCCGGATCTCGACGCCGTCTTGGTGCATCGGGAACAGGAAGTAGCTGATGCCGCGGTGCTTCGGGACATCCCAGTCCGTGCGGGCCATCAAGATGCCCCAGTCGCTGTTCTGGGCGCCCGACGTCCACACCTTCTGACCGTTGATCACCCACTCGTCGCCATCGCGTTCGGCCCGGCACGCCAACCCGGCGAGGTCGGAGCCGGCTCCCGGCTCGCTGAACAGCTGGCACCAGATCTCGTCGCCGCGCATGAGCGGTGGCAGGAATCGCGCTTTCTGCTCGTCGGTGCCGTGAGTGACGATCGTCGGCCGGGTCATGCTCATGCCAACCATGAATGTGCCGAGGAAGACGTTGAGCCTGCCCAGCTCTTCGCTCACGACCGCCGCCTGCTCGGGGCCGACGTCGACGTAGCCGGCGTCGTAGAGCGCGGCCTGCCAGGCTTTGGCCACCGCGACGTCACTCGTGCCGAAGCCGGCGCCGACGGCGCCGAGATTGTTCGCGGCGAGCCACTCGCGCAGCTCCTTGCGAAACGCCTGGAGCTCGGCGGACTCTTCTACCTCGTCGGTCGCCAAAAGATCACTCCTAGTCCGTCTTCCACCTTCACCGTGTACGCCTCGACGGCCATGCCGATGTGCACGGTGTCGGGATCGCAGTCGGTGATGTTCGTCATCATGTTCACGCCCTCCGCCAATTCCACCATGGCGACGACGTACGGAAGTTCGTCGGCAAACGGCGACGCCCAGTTCTGCCGGATCACCGTGAACGTGTGCACCGTCCCGCGGCCCGACGCCTCGCGCCACTCGGGGTCCGCCGCGCAGTTCGTGCACATCGCCCGTGGATAGAACTGCCGGTGACCGCACGCCGGGCACTCTTGGTAGAGCACCTTGCCCTCGGCCGCCGCCGACCAGAAGGGTTCCGAGACGTTGTCGGCCTGGGGGAGCGGCCGCCCGTCCATGTTGATGCTCACGGCGCTTCGCTCCCCAAGACGACGGCGCCCATGCACGACAGCCAGCCGCCGGAGCCGCACGCCAGGGCCAGCTTGGCGTCGGGCACCTGCGCCTCGCCGCCTTCGCCACGCAACTGACGGACCGCTTCGATGAGCAGGAAGATCCCCCGCATCCCGGGGTGGCACGACGACAGGCCGCCGCCGTCGGTGTTCAGCGGCAGCTCGCCGCCGAGTTGCAGCCGGCCATTCTCGACGAAGGCACCGCCTTCACCCTTGGCGCAGAAGCCGAGGTCCTCGAGGAGCAGTAACACCGTGATCGTGAAGCTGTCGTAGAACTGGATCGTGTCGATGTCGGCCGGGGTCACGCCCGCCCGACCGAACGCTTCGCGTCCGGCCAACGCAGCCGAGGTGCGCGTGAAGTCGGGCATCTGGCCGATGTTCCAGTGGGTCTGGCTGCCGCCGGCGCCGAGGATGTACACGGGTGGCTTCTTGAGGTCGCGCGCCCGTTCGGCCGTCGTCATGATCACGGCGCCGCCGCCGTCGGAGATCACGCAGCAGTCGAGCTTGTGCAGGGGGTCAGCGATCATGCGCGAGGCCAGCACGTCCTCGACGGTGATGGGGTCGCGGTACATGGCGTTCGGGTTGAGCTTGGCGTGGCCGCGTACGGCGACGGCGATCTCAGCGAGCTGTTCGGACGTGGTGCCGTATTCGTGCATATGGCGCTGGGCGGCCATGGCGTAGGCGCCGATGAGCACGTTGCCGTACGGCGCCTCGTATTGCAGTGGGCCGGGCACGCGCTGGCCCTCGGTCAAGAAGCCACGCGTACCGAGCATGCGGCCCATGGCCGACAGCATGTTCGAGCCGTACGTCACCAGGATCGTGTCGCACAGCCCGTCTTTGATGGCCGACGCCGCGTGCTGCGCGTAGAACTCGAAGGTCGAGCCGCCCGTCATCGTGCTGTCGATGTACCGATGATTGATCTGGAGGTACTCGGCCATGTCGACCGCGCTTTCGCGGCCCATCCCGCCGCCGGCACACATGTAGCCGTCGATCTCGGCCTTCTTCACACCGCTGTCGTCGAGGGCGCGCTGCATCGCCTGCACGTGGTGCTGGATACTGTCCAGCTCTGGGGCGACCGGGTAGTCGCTCAGCGCGATGCCGGCGATCACCGGGGTTCGGTCGGCCACGGGCGGCGATCCTAGGCGAGCGAGAACGCGTTCTACCTAGCCCGCTCGTGCCTGTCGCGGGACCAAAGACCCTCTCGCGCGGGCGCCGATGTGCCGACTAACCCCTGTGACGACGGCGAACGACGTGAGTGGTTCGCGCCAAATGAGCGCGATCCGAGCCGGCGTCGTCCTCGCGACCATGGCGACCGTGGCCCTGGTCGTGTGCATTGCCCTCGGTTGGGGTGGCAACGACGGTGTCGTCGCCCTCGACGACATCTTGTCGGTGGTGATCGTCGGCGGAGCCGCCGCGGCGACGGGAACGGCCGCCCGGTACACGCAAGGGGCGCACCGGCGTGCCTGGTGGTTCCTGACCGCGTCCCTCCTGAGTTGGAGCACCGCGAGCGCTATCTGGGCCTGGTTCGAGTTGGTGCGCCACACCAATCCGTATCCGTCGGTCGCCGACGTCGGCTACATCGCGGCGGTCCCGCTCGCCGCCGCGTCTCTGTGGTCATTTGGTGGCGGGATGTCGCACTCGTCGAAGCTACGCGCCGCGCTCGACGGCATCGTCGTCGCGTTGTCGGCCGTGATCATCGGATGGCAAGTCGTCCTGGAACGTGCCTTCTCAGCGTCGGCCCAAGGTGGCGTGGCCGAGGTTCTCGGGGTCGCCTACCCACTCGGCGACGTCGTACTCATCGCCGTGGCCCTGCACGTTCTGCTGGGCGTGGCGCCACGACGACGGTCGCCCCTCCGCTGGGTCGTCGCCGGTCTGGCCTTGTTCGCGGTGGCCGATGGCGCCTTCGCCTACCTGACCGCGACCGGTCACTACCAAGCCAGTCCGTTCACCGACGCCGGGTGGTTGGCGGGCGCGATCTTGATGGCCGTGGGCGGCCGCCTCGCCCTTCGACCCGCGGGCACCGCCGCTCCTCGCCGCGAGACCAGGACTCACCTCTACTTCGCGCTGCGGTTCTTGGGACCTGCGATTGCTGTCGCCGCCGTCAGTCCCGAGTTTCTGACGACCGGCCACGTCGACACGGTCGTCTTCATTGCCGGCGCGGGAATCGTGACGGCGCTGGCTGCCCGCCAAGGCCTCGCCATGTACGACAGCACGGTGTCCGAACAGAAGTTCCGTCTCCTTGCCGAGAACGCGCGCGACCTCATCTTCCGACTCCGTCTCGTTCCGGAACTCCGGTACGAGTACGTCAGCCCAGCGGCGGAACGGATTACAGGTCACTCGCCGGAAGACTTCTATGCCGATCCTCTGCTGGGTCTGACCCTCGTCGATCCCGCCGCCGTGGCCGTGTTCGAGGCCGAAGACCTCGCACAGATCGGTCACCGACCGCGTGAGATCGCGATTCGCCACGACGACGGAACGCTGGTGTGGGCCGAGACCACCGTCACTCCCGTGTTCGAGGGAGACCGAGTGGTCGCCATCGAGGGCATCGCCCGCGACGTCACCGAGCGGAAGGAAGCCGAGACGCGGCTCGCGTACCAGGCGCTCCACGACCCGCTCACGTCGCTGCCGAATCGCATTTTGCTCATCGACCGCGTCAACCAAGCGCTGGCGCGAGCGAACCGCGGCATCTCGCGGGTCGCGGTGTTCTATGTGGATCTCGATCACTTCAAGCGGGTGAACGACGCGTTCGGCCACGCGGCCGGCGACGAGCTGCTCATTCGAATCGCGGGGCGGCTGGTCGCCGGTCTGCGTCCGACCGATACCGTCGCCCGGCTCGGTGGTGACGAGTTCGTGATCGTGACCGAGTGGACTGACGAGGCCGAGATCGACGCGCTCATCATCCGGATCGCGTCGCTCGTCGAGGATCGCCCGGGCGGCCGCCTCGATGGTGTCGTCGTCGCCGCCAGCATCGGCTTGGCCGTGGGCGAGGCCGGGGACTCAGCCGAGAAGCTGCTGGCCGCCGCCGACGCGGCGATGTACCGAGCCAAGGGCCTCGGTCGCGGGCGCACCGAACGATTCGACGAGCAACTGCGCCACCAGGCGGAAGCGAAGATCGTCCTCGAGCGGGAGCTTCGCGCCGGACTGGCGCGCGGCGAGTTCGTCCTGCACTACCAGCCCGTTGTCGCCCTCGACACCGGCATCGCGCACGGCGCCGAGGCGCTCGTCCGTTGGAACCACCCGACCCGCGGCCTGCTCGCGCCCGCCGACTTCGTCGAACTGGCCGAGGAGACCGGCCTCATCGGACCCCTCGGCGCGTGGGTCTTCCGCGAAGCGTGCCGCGAGTCGAAGCGCGTCAACGTCCGGTTCCCGGGGCGGCGCGTGAACATCGCGGTCAACGTCTCGGCCCAGCAGCTCACGGCCAACGGCCCCAACGAGCTGGCGCGCATCCTCGACGAGGAGGGCGTCGACCCGAGCTCGATCACCGTGGAGATGACCGAGAACGCGGTCATGGGCGACGTCGATGCCTTCAGCCGGACCTTGGCTTCACTCAAGGCGCTCGGGCTCCACGTGGCGATCGACGACTTCGGCACCGGGTATTCGTCGCTTGGCTACCTGCGCCACTTCCCGGTGGACATTCTCAAGATCGACCAGAGCTTCGTGGACGGTCTAGGCCGCGACGAGCAGGACGACGCGGTCGTTGCCGCGATCATGTCCCTCGCTCGATCCCTGGGGCTCTCGGTCGTGGCTGAGGGCGTCGAGACCGCAGAGCAAGCGGCGACCCTCCGTGAGTTGGGCTGCTTCCTGGCGCAGGGCTACTTGTTCTCGAGGCCGATGCCGGCTGAGCAGTTCTATGCGTTGCTCGCGACCGAGCGCGCGTGGCAGGTCGCCTGAGCCGTCGTTTAGCGTCGGCGGCTATGCGTTTGTCACTCGGGTTGGAGACGTCGCGGTCGGACCGGGCCGAGGAGTTCGTGAGCGCGGCGGCCATCGCCGAGATGTCGCAAGCGGCAGAACGGGCGGGCTTCGATTCGGTGTTCGTCACCGACCATCCGTTCCCCGACGACGCGTGGTTGGCCGGTGGCGGCCATCACGCTCTCGACCCGTTCGTCGCCCTGGCCTTCGCGGCGGCGGCCACCACGACGCTGCGGCTCCACACCAACCTCTACGTCGCCGCGTACCGCAACCCGTTCCTGTCGGCCAAGGCGGTGGCGACGCTCGACCACTTGTCCGGCGGCCGCGTCGTTCTCGGCATCGGCGCCGGCTACCTCGAGCCTGAGTTCGACGCGCTCGGCGTCGACTTCGCCGAGCGCAACGACCTCACCGACGAGGCCATCGTGATGATGAAGCGGGCGTGGGTCGAGGCGGGGGTCGCGGCCAAGGGCGCGCACTTCGACGCGTCGGCCGGCCACACGATGCTGCCCCGGCCGGTGCAGCAACCGCACCCACCGATCTGGATCGGCGGCAACAGCAAGCGGGCGATCCGGCGCGCCGTCGATCTGGCCGACGGCTGGATGCCGATGCCGAACCCGGCCAAGTACGCGGCGCGCCGTCGTAGCCCTGCGCTCGAGAGTCTCGACGACGTCAAGGCCGGCATCGCCTATGCGGCCGAATACGGCGCGTCGGTCGGCCGCGCCGCTCCTATCGGCGTGATGTATGCCCTTGGCCGCGACACCCCCGAGGAGCTGGCGGCGGCCGGCGTGACCGAGCTGTACACGATCGTGCGTGGTGCCGACACGCGCGCCGCGTGGCTCGCCGAAGTGGAGCGGCTGGGCAACGACGTCGTGCCCGCGGTCAAAATTCTCTGATGTCCCTGGACGAGACCCGCGCCGAGGTCGGCGCCTGGCTTGACGCGAACTGGGATCCCGAGCTGTCGCTGCGCGATTGGCGCGATCGGTTCGTCGACTCGGGCTGGGCCTGCCCGTCGTGGCCCACCGAGTTTTTCGGGCGCGGCCTTCCCGCCGCCGCCGACGCGATCGTCGACGACGAGTTGGCGCGGGTCGGTGGGGTCGGAACGCCGACCGGCGTCTCGATGGGACTGGCCGCGCCGACGATCCTGGCTCACGGCTCCGACGACCTGAAGCGGCGGTTCCTCCGCCCGATCCTCACCGGCGAGCACACGTGGTGCCAGCTGTTCAGCGAGCCCGGGAGCGGCTCGGATCTGGCCGGCCTCACCACGCGCGCCGACCGCGACGGCGACGAGTTCATCATCAGCGGGCAGAAGGTGTGGAACACCAGCGCGCATCACGCTGACTACGGCCTGCTCGTCGCCCGGACCGACTGGGACGCGCCCAAGCATCGCGGCATCACGTTCTTCGCCTTCCCGATGCGGCAGCCCGGGGTCGAGGTGCGGCCTCTCCGCCAGATGAACGGCTACTCGTCGTTCAATGAGGTGTTCCTGAGTGAGGCGCGTGTGCCCGCCGACCACGTCGTCGGCGATGTCGGCAACGGTTGGGCGGTGGCGGTGACGACGCTGGCGGTCGAGCGGGCGTCGTTCGCCGCGTTTGCCCGGCGCCGCGCCGTGAGCGGTACCGGTCGCGCCGCCAAGGAGGCGCAGGCCGAGGCGGACAGCTATTTCCAGACCTACGTCTGGTATCCGCAACGGGCGGGGCGCCCCGACCTCGTCGTTGATCGGGCCCGGGAGCTGGGCCGCACCGGCGACGCCGTTGTGCGCCAGAAGATCGCGGCCTTGCTCTCGTTGCAGCGGGTCGCCCAGTGGACCGCGCAGCGGCCGGGTCCGCACGGTTCGCTGCACAAGCTGCTGACGACGAAGATCGCCAGGGCGTCGGCCGAGGTCCACACGTTGATCGGCGGCGCCAACGGGATGGTGAGCGGCGACCTCATCGCCGAAGTGTTGGTGTCGGTACCGGCGATATCGATTGCGGGCGGCACCGACGAGGTGCAGCGCAACATCATCGGGGAGCGCGTGCTCGGGCTCCCCAAGGAGCCGCAGGTCGACCGCGACATCCCGTTCCGCGACGTCCCCAGGAACGTTCGCTGATGCCGGGTCGACTGGCGGGCAAGGTCGGGATCGTCGTCGGTGCCGGGCAAACGCCAGGCGAGACGATCGGCAACGGTCGCGCCGCGTCGATCCTGTTCGCGCGCGAAGGGGCCAAGGTGATGCTCGTCGACCGCGACCTCGCGTCGGCCGAGGAGACCGCGGCCCACGTGAACGCGGAAGGCGGCACCGCCGAAGCGATCCAAGGCGATTGGACCGAGGCGGCCGACTGCAAGGCCTACGTCGACGCTTGCGTCGAGGCGTTCGGCCGGGTCGATTTCCTTCACAACAACGTCGGCATCGGCGCCGGCGACGCGACGCTGCTGCGTTTGGAGGAAGACGCGTTCGATCGCATCATGAAGGTGAACCTCAAGGGTTGCCTCCTCTCGTGCAAAGCGGTCCTCCCCGTGATGCGCCAGCAGCAGAGCGGCAGCATCGTCAACATCTCGTCGATCGCGGCGGTGGCGTCGACGAACCTCACCGCCTACAAGATCTCCAAGCTCGGCATGAACGCCCTTGGCCAGAATCTGGCCAACAGCAACGCCCGCCACGGCATCCGCGTGAACACGATCATGCCGGGGCTCATGGACACGCCGATGGCGATCGAGACCATGGCCGAACAGCTCGGTATTGAGCGCGACGAACTGCGCGCCGCCCGCGACAGCCAGGTGCCGTTGCGCGGCAAGCAGGGGACCGGCTGGGACATCGCCCACGCCGCCCTCTTCTTGCATTCGGACGACGCCGCCTTCATCACCGGCGTCGTCCTCCCGGTCGACGGCGGCCAAAGCGCTCGCGTCGGCTAGCCCGCCGGCGCCGCTACCCTCGGGCGCGATGCCCCAGGATGCGCCGCCGGCGCACACCGTGATGGTCCCGGTCCGAGGCTGGGTTTCGCTGCGGCTGGGCGACGTGTGGCGGGCACGTGAGCTCCTCCTCATCTTCGCGTGGCGGGATCTGAGCGCGCGCTACCGCCAGACGGTGCTCGGAGTCATCTGGGCTGTGTTGCAGCCGGTGACGATGACCGTCGTCTTCACCCTCTTCCTCGGACGCCTCGCCAAACTGCCGTCCGACGGCGCGCCCTACGCCGTCTTCGCGCTGTCGGGCCTGATTCCGTGGGCGTTGTTGTCGAATGCGGTGGGCGCCGGCAGCGAGAGCTTGCTGAGCAGCGGCGGCGTCATCACCAAGGTCCACTTCCCGCGGCTCGTGCTACCGCTCGGCGCTATCGCGGCGTGGCTCTCCGACCTGCTGATCGCGACCGCGGTGCTGATCCCCGTGATGTTTGTCTACGGATTGGCGCCCACGTGGACCGCGCTCCTTGCTCCGGTCTTCGCACTCGGCATCGTTCTCGTCGCCGCCGGCGCGAGCCTGCTGTTGGCGCCGCTCAACGTCGCGTACCGGGACGTGCGCTACCTCACGGTCATGCTCTTGCAACTGTGGATGTTCGCGACGCCCGTGGTGTATCCGTTGTCGAAGGTTCCCGCTGATCTCCGCTGGTTGTACGGCCTCAATCCGATGGTGGGCTTCGAGGCCGGGTTCCGGTGGGCGATGCTCGGCGCCGGCGGCCCGACGAGCCGCGACCTGCTGAGTGCGATCGTTGTGACGCTGGCCGGCCTCCTCGCCGGGCTGGCGTACTTCCGCCGCGTCGAGCACCGGCTGGCCGATGTCATCTGACGGAGCGCTGGCGCTCAGCGTCCAGGGGCTCGGCAAGCGGTACCGGCTGGGCGAAACGGTCGGCGGCTTCCGCGACCGGGCGCTGAGTGAGGAGATGCTGAGCCGGCTGCGCCGCGGCTTGCGCCGTAATCGGTCAGTAGCGCCAGCTGACCTGTGGGCGTTGCGCGACGTCAGCTTCGACGTGCGGGTCGGCGAGCGCGTCGGCATCATCGGCCGCAACGGCGCGGGCAAGAGCACCCTGCTCAAGATCCTGTCGCAGGTCACCACGCCGTCGGAGGGCCGGGTCGAGACGTGGGGACGCATCGGCGCCCTGCTCGAAGTCGGCACTGGATTCCACCCCGAGCTGACGGGCCGGGAGAACATCTTCCTCAGCGGCGCCATCCTCGGCATGAGCCGCGCCGAAGTGGCGCGGAAGCTCGATGACATCGTCGAGTTCTCGGGCGTCGAGAAGTTCATCGACACGCCGATCAAGCGGTACTCCAGCGGCATGGGCGTCCGGCTGGCGTTCGCGGTGGCCGCGCACATCGAGCCGGAGATACTTCTCGTCGACGAGGTCCTGGCGGTCGGCGACGCCGAGTTCCAGCGCAAGTGCCTAGCGCGCATCGCCGAGATCGGTTCGCACGGACGGACGGTCGTGTTCGTCTCGCACAACATGCCGGCGATCATGCGGCTCTGCGAGCGGGTGATCGTGCTCGAGGGCGGCGCCGTCGCATGGGACGGTTCGCCGCAGGACGCCGTCCACCGATATCTCGATGCCGCGATCCGGTCAGTGGCCCAGTGCGAGTGGGAGTCGCCGTCGCGTGCACCGGGCGATAGCCGCGTGCGGCTCAAGGCGGTCCGCGTGCTCGACCCCGTCGACATGCTGACGGACCGCATCGAGATCAACGAGCCGTTCACCATCGAGGTCGAGTACTGGCAGCTGAGCGACGCGGCCGACGTGCATCCCGTGGTGGTGCTGCAGATCAGTGATCAGGACGGGACGCTGCTGTTCCAGACCGCCGATCAGACGAACGTCGAATGGTTCCGCACGCGCCGCGGCGTGGGCGTCGTCACGTCGCGGTGCCGGGTGCCCGGGAACCTCTTGGCCGAAGGTCAGTTCCTGGTGTCGGTGACGGTGAGCACATCGGACCCGTACGTGCGCCACGTCGTCGAGTCCGATGTCGTCGCCGTCGACGTGGTCGAGGCGAGCGACGGTGTCACGGTGAAAGGTGGGGCGATCGGCGAATGGCCGGGTTTGGTCCGGCCCTGGCTCGACTGGAGCGTCGCCTTCGAACGCGCCGCGCCGGACAACGCACAACACCCGTGACCGACGGGCCGCTCGTCACGATCGTGACCCCGTCGTTGAACCAGGGGCGGTTCATCGGCGAAGCGGTCGAGAGTGTGTTGGGGCAGACCTATCCGGCGATCGAGTACGTCGTGCTCGACGCGGGGTCGACCGACGAGACCCACGACGTCCTGCGGAAGTTCGGATCACGGGTGCAATGGAAGGTCGAGTCCGACAACGGCCAGTCGCAGGCGATCAACCGGGGCTGGCGACGGGGCGCGGGGACGATCCTCGCCTGGCTGTGCGCCGACGACCTCCTCGAGCCGAACGCGGTGGCCACCGCGGTGGAGGCCCTACTCGCCCGCCCTGATGCTGGTGCGGCCTACGGCCGGGGAACGAACTTCACGGACACCGAAATCGAGCCGCAGGACCACACCGCCCCGTTCCACCTATGGCGGCTGATCAACATGTTCGATTTCGTGTTCCAGCCCGCGGCGTTCTTTCGCCGCGACGCGGTCGAGGCCGTCGGCTGGCTCGACGAGAGCCTCCACTACTCGATGGATTGGGACCTGCTGATCCGCCTCGGGCTGCGGCAGCCGCTCGTCCCGGTTGACGCGCTGCTCGCCCGGGCGCGCATCCACGTCGGCGCCAAGACGTCCACTGGCGGCCTGCGCCGGCATCGGGAACTCCGGCGCGTCATTCGGCGCTACGCCGACGAGCGGCGGCCGCCGTCGTACTGGTTCTACGGGCTCGAGACGTTCAAGCACGCGGCGGACGCCATGGCCGACAAGCTCAGCCGTCGGTCACCGCGGATCGGCCGCTCGGCTCGCGATCTCGTCGACCGGGCCAACACATCGGTCGCGTGCCGAACGTTCTTGAAGGCTGACGACTGGTGGCCCGACGGGTGGGCGTGCGCGTCGGTCGACTTCCTGGTTCCGCCGGGCGACGAACCCGTGCGCCTTGTCGGCGCCATCGCACCGGACCTGGCGCCGCAAACGCTGTCGGTCGCGGTCGATGGTTCGGAACGTTGCCGTGAAGTGCTGCCCGCTGGCCCCTTCTCGATCACGGTGCCGGGCACGACGGGTGGCACCCGCGATGTCACGCGCGTCCGCGTGACGGCCGACCGTTGGAAGCCGATCCACCACCCGTGGGGCCGCGACGCTATTCGGCGGGTTGCCTACCGCCTCGACGCCATCGAGCGGCGTAGCGCGGCACAAAGTCCAACAGAAGGTCGTTCTTGACTACCGATGCGACGTGGTGCAGGACCGCCCGTCGGTACCGCTCGGGCCAGTGGCGCCGGTAGAACCGCCATCGGTACAACACGTTCTCGGGCGAGCGGCGGGCGAAGAGCAATGACACCGGATGGCTGAGACGCGGTGCCGCGCGCGCCGCTGCGATCCATGACGATTCGATGTCGCACACCACGACGGCAGACGGCGTGACCAAGAGCCGGTAGCCGATCTTGCGGGCACGCAGCGCGAAGTCCGAGTCGGCCAGGTATTGCGGCAAGCGCTTGTCGTCGAACGGCCCGACCTCGTCGAAGGCGGCGACCGGAATCAGCATCCCCATGCCCGTGAGCGTCTCGACCTCGCGGGGCGCGTCGAAGTCGGCGATTCGCCCGTTCACGTTGCGAAGGTCGCTCGACGCCAGGTCGAGCACGGTGCCGAAGAACCAAACCCGGTCGGGGTCCTCGGCGGTCACGACCATCGACCCGACGAGGGCGCGCGGATTGTCCTCGGCCAATGCAACGAGCGTTGTGATGATGGCGGGGTCGAGTTCGGTGTCGCTGTTCACCGTCAGCACGTAGTCGGCCCCGTTGGCCCGGGCCCATTCGACGCCGATATTCGTCGCCTTGGACCACCACAGCGAGCCGTCGCCGCGGATGACGGTGACCATCGGGAACTGCGAGGCGATCGCGGCCGCGGTGCCGTCGGTGGACCCGTCATCGACGATGACGACCTTGACGTCGGGGTAGGTCAGCTGCTGCGCCGACTCGAGGAATCGGAGCGTGTGGGCCACGCCATTGTGGACGGGGGTAACCACAACGACGCTCGCCACGGTCGAGGCAGCATAGATGGCAACCTCAGTCGCCTCGCGGTGTACCAAACTCCTGGCCTGTGTCGACCGAACCCCTCGTCAGCATCGTCACGCCGTCGCTGAATCAGGGCCGCTTCATTCGCGAGACCATCGAGAGCGTCCTGGCCCAAACGTACGCCTCCATCGAATACGTCGTGCTCGACGCCGGGTCGACCGACGAAACGCACGACGTGCTGGCGAGTTACGGCGACAAGGTCCGGTGGAAGGTGGCGGCGGACAAGGGCCAGGCCGACGCGATCAACAACGGGTGGCAACGGGAGACCACGGGCTCGATCCTGGCCTGGCTGAACGCCGACGACCTACTCGAGCCCGATGCCGTGGCCCAGGCGGTCGCCGCGCTGACCGCTCGGCCTGACGCGGCGGGGGTCTACGGCGACGCCGTGGAGTTCTTCGAGGACGGCACCGAATACCGAGCGCCGGTGGTTGCGCCGTTCAATCTTTGGCGCCTCATCAATATCTTCGACTACATCGTGCAGCCCGCCACGTTCCTCCGGCGCGCCGCGGTCGAGGAAGCCGGTTGGCTCGACGACTCGCTCCACTACGGCATGGACTGGGACCTGTTCATCCGGCTCGGCGTGAAGCGCCCGCTCGTCTACGTCCCGAAGACGTTCGCCCGGGCGCGGATCCACGCGGCGGCCAAGACGCGGACCGGCGGCCGCACGCGGTTTCGCGAGTTGGCCAGGATCATCCGCCGGTATGCCCCGAAACGACGGCCGCCGGCGTACTGGTACTACGCGTCCGAGACGTACCGGTCGATGGCGAATCGGTGGGTCGCCCAGCTCGAGGCGAGCGGCCACCGATTCACACGCCGCGCCCTGAATTCGCTCACCTACCGCGGTTTCAACCTGATGGCCAAGCGCACGTACCTCAGCGTCGATGACTGGTTCGAAGACGGCTGGACGGGCCCTGACGTCAAGTTCCTCCTGCCGCCCGGGCCGGGCCGCGTACACCTCGACGGCAACGTGCCCGCCGACCTGGCGCCGCAATCGGTCGTCGTCGTCGCCGCCGGCGAGGAGGTGTGGTCGGGCACACTGGATGAAGGTCCGTTCGCGATCGCGTTCGACGGGCGCCGGGATCCCGACGCCGGCCCGCTGCCGGTGAGCGTGCGCGCCACGCGGTGGCACCACCTTCCGCATCCCGGCGGTCATGTCCGTCGGGCGTCGTACCTCCTGTACGCGGTCGAGCGCCGCTGACTACGCGGCGCCGCCGTCGACGCGGATGACCGCGCCGGTTGTGTAGGTGGACGCGTCGCTCGCCAGGTAGAGCGCGGTGCCGACGATCTCGTGCGGCTCGCCGCCCCGCTGGAGCGGGATGCGAAATTTGGCGATCTTCTCGAACGCCTCGAGGTCCCACGCCTTGCTGATGTCGGTCATGAACGAGCCGGCCTCGATGCAGTTGACCCGAACTGTCGGGCCAAAGCCCTTGGCGAAGGCGACCGTCATCGCCTCGAGCCCCGCCTTAGCTGCCGCGTAGGGGATGACGTCGGGCGTCGGCCGCACCGCGGCGACACTGCTGACGTTGATGATCGAACCGCCGCCGGCGGCGGCCATGCGCGTGGCGACCAATGCCGAGAGGCGGAACGGCCCCTTGAGGTTGACGTCAAGCACCTTGTCGTAGAGCGCCTCGGTGACGTTGGCGACCTGGTCGTAGAGCGGCGACATCCCCGCGTTGTTGACGAGGACGTCGACGCGACCGAACTCGGCGTAGGCGGCGTCGACGAGCGGCTCGAGCTGATCCCAGTCGCCGACGTGGCACGCGAACGGGAACGCGCGGCGGCCCGTCGCCGACCGCACCTCGGCCGCCGTCTCGTCGCACGATGCTTGCTTGCGGCTGGCGATGACGACGTCAGCGCCGGCGTGAGCGAACCCGAGCGCCATCTCGCGACCGAGCCCGCGGCTGCCACCGGTGATGATGGCGACGCGGTCGGTGAGGTCGAACAGGTTGGCGGTCACGAGACGAGTTCGTACGTGGTCGGTTCGCGGGGCATCTCCCGGATGATGCCGCGTATCTCGAGGGCGCGAAGGTGGGCCATAGCCTCGCCGACCGCGGCACGGCGCATGAACCCGTCGATGCGGTCCCACGGCCGGGACCACTTCATGTGCTCGGCGATGTACCACGCGGTATTGGTGCCGGCGGCAATCGCCGCGGTGATCTCCGCGAACCGGCGCTCGTGGTGAGCGCGTAATTCGTCGAGTCGCGACCGCAGCCCGACGAACCGGTGCTCGTGCGCGGGCAGCACCTCGACCTCGTCGTAGTCATTGAGCTTGGCCAGCGATTCGAGGTACTCGCCCAGCGGATCGGCGCCCGCTTGTGGGTGGAACGGGATGTTGGGCGTGATACGGGGCAGCACGTGGTCGCCCGAAAGCATCAGCCGATTGCCGGCCTCCCAGAAACACAGGTGGCCGGGGGAGTGACCGGGCGTCCAGATCGCCTTGAGGTCCCAGCCGGGCACGTCGGGTTTGTCGTCGTCCTCGAGCAGCACGTCGGGCATCACCGCATTGACGAACGGCCGCACTGGCATCGACGCGTTGGCGAGCGAGTTGACTTCCTCCTCGGGGGCGCCGACCCGTCGCAGCATGGTGGCCACGCGTGTGAGCAGGTCGCCTGGTTCTTGGTAGCGGTCGTGAATCAGTGCGGCGTCGGCCGGATGGAGGGCGATCCACGCGCCCGACGCCTCCCGGACGCGACCGGCCAGGCCGTAGTGATCCGGGTGGATGTGGGTGACGAGCACGCCCTGGACGCTG
>DASRJI010000062.1:0-7929 GCA_035649535.1 Acidimicrobiales bacterium
GCTCGAGGCGCCCGGCTCCGCGTACCACGCGATCGCGGTCGGGGCGTCGGCCAAGGATTGGGACCTCAACCACGACAACACGCTCTCAGGCGACACGTGCTCGGGCTGGCAACACCCGCGCTCGCCGTCGCCCGCGGACAACGACTGTCGAGCGGGCGTGGGAACGCAGCGCCCATCCGTGGCGACCTTCTCGTCGCGCGGCCCGTCTGGCGACCTGTGGCTCCGGCCTGACGTCGTCGCGCCGGGAGTGAACATCGTTTCGGCACAGGCGACGCACGGAGTGTTGATCGCCGCCAACGACTACGCGGTCAATACGCGGAGCGACCCGCTCTACGCGACCGCGTCGGGCACGTCGATGGCCGCACCGGCCACGACCGGCTCGGCGGCGCTCGTGCTCGATGCCTACCGCCAGGCGCACGGTGGTGCCGATCCGTCCGGTTCGGCGGGCTTGACCGGGCTGACGGCGAAGGAATCGACGCTCGTGCGCGCCGCGATGATGAACACGGCGGGCAGCGACATGTACGAGGCCCGCTGGATCCTGACCGTCGACAGCGCGACCCGGATCCGCTGCCCGGCTGACCTCGATCCGCTGCTGTTCACGATCTGTGACGCCGTCCAATTCATCGGCAACCAGTTCATCGACATCGTCGGTTCGTCGACGGTCGGCGAAGTTCGCAATGGTGCCGCCGATCCCTACGTAGGCCCGCTGGCTGAAGGCGCCGGCAAGATCAACATCGGCCGCGCGATCGCAGCCCTCAGCAACGGCGTCGTCATCTACAGCGCGGCGTCCGGTAGCGGCCTGGACGCGGGCACCGGCCCGAAGGATCTGCAGGGGACGTGGCAGGTCGGCGCGATCGCGGCTGGCGCCTCGAACACCCAGCAGTTCGTCCTCCACAACGCGCCAGGCGCGCCGTCGACGATCGCGAGCTTCGCGTTCGTGTCCGGCAACCCGTCCGACGGCAGCCACTCGATGGGCGCCGGCTGGAGCGTCACGCTCCCCGGAGCGACGAGCCTGTACGCGGGCGGCACCTCCGGCTCCGACAGAGTCGTGACGTTCAGCGTTTCCGCCCCGGCCTCGGCGCAGGTCGGCGCTCACACCGGCGCCGTCATCGTGACGTTGTCCAACGGGACCGTTCTCCGCGTGCCGGTTTTCGCCTCTGTGACGATGCACGACCCCAACCTGGCCGCAGGCAACACCCCGGGACCGCAGGCCGCGGTCATCTCCGACCGCGACGTCTTCGCTAAGGACGACACGCTCTGGCCGTCGGCCGCCGGTCAGGCGCTTGGCGCAACCGCCGACTGGCTGGTATATGGCGTCGACCTGGCGCCGGGTCTCGCGTCGGCGACGTTCGCGGTCTGGGACACCGATGCCGGCAACGAGACCTACGACATCTATGTCTATGACGCGCACCTCGACCTCATCGACAGCTCGCACCCCTTCGCCGCCGACGGTGTATCCGACGCCGGCGCGCAGGCCCAACGTGGCCCGTCGACGGCTGCCGCTCCGACGACCGTGACGCTCGTCGCGCCGCCGGGCGGTCGGCACTACGTGGCGGTCAACCGGGCTCGAATCGGGCGCCTGCCCATCGATCCAATCGGCGACTTCGGATCATTCAAGCTGACGCTCGACGAGGTTGGCCCGACGTCGACGCCCGTGGCGACGGCGCTCGCCTACTCCGGCGACTACGTGTTCGTTGCTGGACAGCCGGGCCGGCTCGCGGCGACGCTCACCGACGCGGCCGGGGCGCCAATCCGCGGCCGGACCATCACGTTCACGTTCGACGACAACTCCGTGACGGCCTGCGCCGGCGGGTGCCAGGCCGTCACGAACATTGACGGTGTCGCGCAGCTTGCGTTCGACGCGAGCCTGCTCGCGACCGGCGTGCACGAAGTCCACGCTCGCTTTGCCGGCGATTCGGCGGTCGGTCCGTCCGCGGCGGACGCGTTCGTCCTCGTCGTCGCCAGCGGTGGTCCGACGCCTCCGCCGGTGGGCGGCGGTACCGTCTCCGGCGGTGGCTGGTTCGTACCAGACGGCGGAGTCGACGGTCCGGGCGATCAAGGGCGGATCCACGTGGCGCTGCATGCGCGAGGCGATGCCGCAACGGCGACTGGCGAGCTCCGTTGGCGGGACCGGGATTCGGAGCTCGACCTGCGTCTCGCCTCGTGGCGGCTGCTCTTCGTCACCGGCGACGGCGCGACCCTGCTGGGCAGCGCGGTGGACGCCGCAGGGACGAGCCATGACATCGAAGTCACGGTCCACGACGCCGGCGAGCCGGGCAAGGATCACGACACGATCCGGCTGCGCTTCCTCGACGGCTCCTACGACCGCTCGGGCACGCTCGGCGGCGGCAACCTGCAGGTCGCCGCAGGCTGATCCGCGCGCGGGCGCGACCCCTGGCGGGCGGGTCCATCCGCCTTGTCGACTGCCTTGTTCACCACATGATCATTTCCCGGGCTTCGGGCGCCACAACGGCTGCCGTTCGGACCCCCAAGGAATGTCCCGTGCGTGAGCGTGGCCATCCGCAGACATCCGGGCCTCAGCCGAACGGCCTAGAGCGCGGGCTTAGCCAGGAAATGTTCATCAGCTGATCACGGGACTCGCCAACGGTGCGACCCGGGCGGCACGGCCTCCGAAACTTGACACCCCGGCCAGTGGTGTGCTATTCCTCGCTCCACACGGGACGCGAACCACCCTTAGTGGTGGCATTCGGCGCGCTGGGGGCAGCGCCATCGAGGAGGAGCACGCAGATGCGCGTTCGGTTCGTGGGACGTCGGCTCGTACGGCAGGTCGCTGCCGGACTGGCCGCGATCACCCTGGCGGCGACGACAGTCAGCGCCGCAGGGCCTTCGATCGCCGTATCCACGGTTGGAGGCCAGGCCGTCCAGAACGGCTCGATCGCCAACCCCGTCTCAGGCACCGTCAACGTCACGGGCACGACCTCGCCCAACGGCGCCACGACACCGGCGGCCAAGCCGCTCGTCGCGGATGCGGGCGACAGCTCGTTCGTGAAGATCGGCCAGCCGGCCCTGCTCGTCGGTGCCGGCTTCGGCGGCGTCGAGCCGTACACGTTCGCGTGGACGGCGGCCGCTGGCACGATCGAAGGCGCTGACGCGCCGACATCATCCTGGAATTCGGTCGGGCTCGCGGCCGGTACCTACACGGTCAGCCTGCGCGTCACCGACCAGCGCGGCGTGAGTGCGACCGACACGGTCAAGATCTCGATCTTCGACCCCGTCCCGGTGACGATCTTCAACCAGTCGAAGAACGACGCGTTGCCTGGCGTGCTGTCGATCGGTGTCGACGGTCAGGGCTATGTCGAATTCCAGTTCACTGTGCCGGCCGGCCTGCCGAGCATGGATGTCACCGCCAGCTGGACCCTCGCCGCTCAAGCGCAACCACCTGTTGCTGCCGGGAACGACTACGACATGCGCCTCGTCGACCCGACGGGCGTCGGCATCGACGGCCCCGGTTCGCTCCCGGGGAACTTCGAGACGATCGGCGTCGGCAGCCCGATGCCGGGCACCTGGAAGGCGATCCTCGAGAAGTACGCAGTCGTGACTGACACCGTCACCGTCAAGGTCACGACGTTCACGGCCAGGGATCCGCGGCCGACCGCGTCCACGACCGGCCCCTACAAGTTCCTGACCGGCGCGACGCAGCGCCTGACGGGCTCGGTCAGCGGTGGAACGACACCGGTCAGCACCGGCTGGGACACGGACGGCGATGGCACGCTCGACAAGAGCGGCAACTCCATCACGACCAACCTGCCCGCCGGCCGGACGCTCGTCACCTTCAAGGCGACAGACGCCGCCGGCTTCGAGCGGCGCCAGACGACCTCCGTCCTCGTCGGTGATGCGGACCGGCTCGCGAAGTCGACCGTCGCGATCACCGTCGTCGGCGTCGCCGACTCCGGCATCAACCCGTATCACTTCGAGTTCTCGGCGGCGACGTACCCGGATCCGGACGTCCTCGCGCTGACCCGCAACTTCACGCGTCATCCGTCCGAGTACATCACCGGCTACCCGGCAAGCGCCACCGCGCTCCCGATCACGCTCGGTCAGGGTTACTACCCGGCGAAGGACCAGGCCGTCTGGTCGAACGTCGAGGTCGGCAAGCTCTACTGGATCCCCGGCACGAAGATCATCGGCGCCATCGACGCCGGCGACTCGTCGGCCGTGAACGCCGACCCGGACAACACCCGGATCGTCGATGACGACGGCCACGGCACCGGTTCGAGCTCGGTCTCGACGGGCAACCGCTACGGCTACTGCCCGACCTGCCTGCTGATGTTCACCGAGTCGCTCGACACGACCTACAACGAAAGCTTCAGCTGGGTCGACATCACGTCCCACAGCTTCGGAACCGTGGGCGGCGTGCCACTCGGCCTCGTCTTCGGCGAGGACCTCGATACCAAGGCGGCCGCGGAGCGGGGGCAGACCGTCCTCTTCGCGGCCGGCAACGGCGTCGGCAACGCCTTCGATGTCCCCCAGATCACGTATGGCTCCGGCGACACCGGCAACGACTGGACGATCACCGTCGGCGCAATCCGGCGCGACAACCAGCGGGCGATCGTCGGTGACGGCATTCCTGTCGAGATCAGCGCATGGGGCGACGGCAACCTGCCGTCGGCCTGCCGCACCGGCACCGTCGGCCAGTGCGCGTTCGGTGGCACGTCCGCCGCGACGCCCTACACCGCCGGCATCTTCGGCACCGTCCTGACGCGTGTGCGCCAGGCGATCGGCGACCCGCTCGTCGGCCAGCGGCCCGGACAGGTCGTCGCCGAGGGCACGGCCATTCCCGGCAGCATCTTCCTCGACGACGGGAAGCTGACCCGCGCCGAGCTCCGCGATGCCGTCCTCAAGACCGCCTTCCCGCTCAACCAGGACAACACCGCGTCGATGTTCCCCTACCCGCTGACGGCGCCGTACATCAATGCCGAGACGAACGTCCTCTTCGAGGGCTACGGCGCGGCAACGCCCGAAGGCGCGAAGCGGGCCGTGGACGTCATCCTTGGCAAGGCGGTCATGCCCGACCGCTCGTTCGAAGACCAGTTCATGGCCGCCAGCCGAGCCGTCAAGGACACGCTCTACGGCGGCTTCGACCGGGATGGCGACGGTGACGAGGACTTCGAAGGCCTCGCGGGCACGACGTTGAACCAGGCCGACTTCAGCAGCCTCGACTACGCGGTCTACGCGCTGAAGCTCGCCTCCTACGCGGTTCAGCCCGCCTACGCGGTCGAGCCGCTGGTGCCGCAGTACGCGGTCGGCCAGAACTCGCTGACCTACTACCTCCATCAGCACTTCACGGCGGAGCCCGGCGTCGAGGAGAGCTGCGCCGCGCACAACACCGAGCGCTACATGGACAACTCGAACACCGAGGGCGACCTCGAGTGCTTCGATGCCCGTGCCACGAGCGTCCCGGCCGCGTACCGGCCACTCGGGATCTACGCCTCCAGCAACGTGCTCGACGCACCGCTGCCGGCCGGCTCGGATGTCTACGCCACGATCTACATCGCCTCGGTCAGCCCGGCGGTCATCCGACCCACGGGCGTGCTCGTGGCGACCGATCGCGAGATCGGCACCGGCTCGGGCGCCTTTGCGCCTGTCCTCGGCTCAGGCCCTGGCCCCGGCTACAACGCCCAGGGCAACGAGCTGCCGGACGGCGGCGCCTGCGCGGCGCTCGGTGAGCTGTGCTGGACGAAGTTCGACCTGTCGTTCAAGACGACGCGGCCGGCCTTCACCGGCGAGCAGCTGACGTTCCAGCTCCAGCTCCTCGGCGCACAGGGCTGGGCGTTCGGCCACGAGGCCGGCCACGCCTCGAAGGTTGCGATCGTCGCCGCGCCGATGCCGCCCACCGGGCTGGACTTCGGCGTGACGATCGACCAGCCGGCCGCCGGTTCGCGGGTCAACTCCGGCTCGACGGTCGTCGCCGGCGGCCGGGCCACGTTCCCTGACCTCGGCTCCGACCCGACCGGCGCCGGCGACCATCCATCCGAGAACTACGTCGAGGTCTCCCTCGACAGCGCTTCCTTCAGCCAGGCGACCACCGCCGACCTCGACGAGGCCAGCGGCAGCTGGAGCGCCAACCTCGGCGTCCTGGCCAACGGCGACCACACGCTCTACGCGCGGGCCCGAATGGGCGCGACGACATCGGCCGTCACCTCGGTGGCCTTCAGCGTCGCTCCGGACGCGCGCGTCGAGTGGCAGATCGTGAAGCAGAACGCTGCGCCGGATCCGTCCGCGTGGCACACCGCGAGCGGCGTCGGAACGTGGAGCTTCTCGTTCGCGACGTCGAGCTATGGCAACGGCCAGCGGACGCTCGTCGTCCGCCTCGTCGAAGGCGGCCTCGAGACCGCGCGGACCTCCGTGAGGCTCCGCCTCAGTTGACGCACGGTCCGGCCGGAAGCGTCCCCCGGCCGGACCGTTGGCGGGCGGCGTCCTCGTGACGCCGCCCGCCACAGCTTTCCCTCAGCAGAAGTCACGAAGGAGCTGGAGCATGTCGCGGTCATCGGTTCGGTTGATCCTCGCGGCCTTCGTCGTCGCCAATCTCATCGCGAGCGAAGCGAGCGTCGCGCTTGCGTCGAACGCTGGCGTGCCGGCCGCGGCCGCAGCCGAGGACGCGCTCCCGAACCTCCTCCTCCCGACCGTTAGCCAGGCGGTCGGCTTCGGCGTCTCGATCCCGGTGAGCGAGATGCCGAACGCCGAACCGCCGTCGATCCCGGCGGATTTCGAGTGGCTGGCCGAATCGGAGGGCGCGCTCGTCCATCCGACAGGCAACGGCAGCCAGCTCGGTGACCCGGCGCTCCAGTCCGGGTCGAGCGGCAGCGGCATCCCGCCGACGAGCCAGAACTTCGAGGGCAACGATATCGGCGACAGCAGCAGCGACGGCGTCTTCGTCGGCGCTCCGCCGGACACGAACGGCGACGTTGGCCCGAACCACTACGTCCAGTCCGTGAACACGGTCTTCTCGATCTACTCGAAGACGGGCGAGCGCCTGAAGGGCCCCGTCGCGCTCGACAACCTCTGGGCGAGCGACACGTCGGGCCAGTTCAACTGCGAAACCCAAAGCCGCGGCGACCCGGTCGTCCAGTACGACCCGATGGCCGACCGCTGGCTGATCACCCAGTTCAACTTCCCAGGCGCTGCCGTGATCGCGCCGCCGTTCGACGAGTGCATCGCGATTTCGACGACTCCGGATCCGCTGGGCGCCTACTACCTCTACGACTTCCGCTACAGCGCGACGGTCTTCAACGACTATCCGCACTTCGGCGTCTGGCCGGACGCGTACTACATGTCCGTCAACCAGTTCGACGGGCTTGATCCGGAGCACCCGTTCCTCAGCGCGGGTGCCTGCGCGTTCGAGCGCGTCGCGATGATCGCGGGCAACCCGAGCGCTCGCCAGGTCTGCTTCGACGAGCGAGGCATCGACCCGACGGACGGCGCGGGAAACTACGTGTACGGCGGCCAGCTGCCGGCCGACCTCGACGGCGTCGGTTTCGGGAGCAGCTTCACGGGTGCGCCGCCGGCCGGCGCGCCGAACGCCTTCATGCAGTTCCTCGACAGCACGACCGCCGGCCAGGACAAGCTCCTCGAGTTCAAGTTCCACGTTGACTGGGCGCTCCCGGCCAATTCGACGTTTGGTCCGGCGATCGCGATCCCGGTCGCCGACTTCGACTCGTCGATCTGCAACTACGAACGGAGCTGCGTCAGCCAGAAGGACAGCCCGGACGGCCTCGATGCGATCTCCGACCGGCTGATGTACCGGCTGGCATACCGCCGGTTCAGCGACCACGAGTCGCTCGTCCTCCAGCACACGGTCAACGCGGACGCGGCGCCGTCGAACCATGCGGGCATCCGCTGGTACGAGGTCCGCAATCCGAACGGCACGCCGGTCGTCCACCAGCAGTCGACGTACGCGCCTGACAGCGA
>DASRJI010000063.1:0-4355 GCA_035649535.1 Acidimicrobiales bacterium
GTCCGGGGTGGCTACGTGGTTACCAGGCATCATCACCGAGCTGTCGCCGGTGAACTTCGCGTCCAGCCAGTGCGGCTTGCGGCGGAAGCGGGTCGGCGGGATGTTCGCGTACTCACCGCGCTCAAACATGGTGCGGAAGTCCAGGTCGTGTCCGTGTACGAACAGCTGCGCCATGGTCGACGTCATCGAGTCCACCTCGTCCTGCTTGCGCGCCAGCGTCGCGATCAGCTGGGCGTCGTGCAGCCCGGCAGCAGCGGTCGTCAGGCCCACCTGCATGAGCGCCACCGGATTCGGCGCCAGCTCAAGGAAAGTGGTGTGTCCGTTGTCGACGGCGTTGCGGACGCCCTGGGTGAAGTGAACGCTGTGGCGTAACCCCTTCTTCCAGTAGTCCACGTCGTGGACTGGCTCACCGCCGGGCCGCAGGTATTTGCCCTCGTGCACCGTCGAGAAGTAGCCGATGGTCAGCGGGTGCGGTTCGATGCCCTGCAGTTCGGCCGCCAGTTCACCGAGCAGCGGGTCCATCTGCGACGTGTGGCTGGCACCCTTGGTCTGGAACTTGCGGGCGAACTTCCCTTCGGACTCGGCGCGCGCGATGATCGCGTCGACCTGGTCCGGCGGTCCGCCGATGACCGTCTGGGTCGGCGCGGCGTACACGCAGACCTCGAGGTCCTTGAAGTCGGCGAACACCGTTTCGATCTCGTCGACCGAGTATTCGACCAGGGCCATCAACCGGATGTACTCGCCGAACAGCATGGCCTCGCCCTCGCCCATCAGATGGGCGCGCGAGCAGATCGTGCGGGTCGCATCGGCCAGCGACAGGCCACCTGCGAAGTACGCCGCAGCGGCCTCGCCGAGCGACTGTCCCACCACCGCAGCGGGTTTCGCGCCGTGCGCCTTGAGCAGCTCACCGAGCGCGACCTGGATCGCGAAAATCACCGTCTGCGTCGTCTCGATGCCGTAGTCCTGCGAGTCGTCGAGGATCAGCTCGACGACCGAGTACCCGCGCTCGTCCTGCACCAGCGCGTCGACCTTGTTTATCCAGTCGGCGAACGTCTCGTTGCGCAGGTACAGGTTCTTCGCCATCTTGCGGTGCTGTGCACCGAAGCCGGCCAGCACCCACACCGGCCCGTTCGTGACGGGTCCGTCGGCGGTGAACACGTTCGGGTTCTGCTTGCCGTCGGCCACCGCACGCAGGCCCTTGATCGCCTCGTCGTGGTCATGGGCGAGAACGACAGCGCGCGAGCGACCATGGTTGCGCCGCGACAGCGAGCGCCCGATGGATTCCAGCGACGATGCGCGGCCTTCCGGGCTGTCGATCCAATCCGCGAGCTCGGCGGCGGTGGCCTTCTTGCGCGAGGTCAGGAAGCCCGAAACCGCGAGCGGCACAACCGGAGTCGGCTGGGTTTCGGCTTCCAGCTCTTCGCGGGCAACCTCGAGCAGGCGCAGCGCCTCGTCGGTCAGGCCTGGCAGTTCCGGCTCTTCGTCGGCAACCGCGACGTGGCCTGGCTCATCTTCGTCATCATCGTCGATGAACTCGCCGTACTCGTCCATCCGCACACCGCCGACGTAAACCGCGTCGGCCTCGGAGACCTTGGGCTTTTCGGGCTCGGCATCCGGTTGCGGTTCCGGTTCAACGAGATCCGACGGCAATACCTCTCGCAGCACCATGTGCGCGTTGGCGCCGCCGAAGCCGAAGCCTGACACACCTGAGATCGCGTGGCCGCTGTAGCGGGGCCAGTCGGTCACGGTGTCGGCGACCTTCAGCCGCACCGCCTCGAAGTCGATGTAGGGGTTGGGCCCGGTGTAGTTGATCGACGGCGGGATCTTGTCGTTCTTGAGCGCAAGCGCCATCTTGGCCAGGCTGGCCGCGCCGGCGGCCGATTCCAGGTGTCCCACATTGGATTTCACCGCGCCGAGCAGCGCGGGCTTGTCGGCCGCGCGGCCCTTGCCGACGACACGGCCGAGCGCGTCGGCCTCGATCGGGTCGCCGAGGATGGTGCCGGTGCCGTGCGCCTCGATGTAGTCGACGTCGCGTGGATTGATGCCTGCGTCCTTGTACGCCTTGCGCAGCACCTCGGCCTGCGCGTCCGGGTTTGGCGCCAGCAGGCCGTTGGACCGGCCGTCGTGGTTGACCGCACTGCCCGCGATCACCGCGATGATCTCGTCGCCGTCGCGGCGCGCGTCGGACAGCCGCTTCAACACCAGCATGCCGCCGCCCTCGGAGCGGGCGTAGCCGTCGGCGTCCTGCGAGAACGACTTGATCCGGCCGTCGGGCGCAAGTACGCCGCCCACCTCGTCGAAGCCGACCGTCACCAATGGCGTGATCAACGCGTTCACGCCACCGACGAGCGCGACATCCGCCTCTCCCGAGCGCAGCGCCTGCACACCCTGATGCGCGGCGACCAGCGAGGAAGAGCATGCGGTGTCGATGGCCACCGACGGTCCACGGAAGTCATAGAAATAGGACACCCGATTGGCGATGATCGAGCTCGCGGTGCCGGTGATCGCGTATGGGTGGGCGATCGACGGGTCGGACATCGCAAGGAAGCTGTAGTCGTTCAGCGAGCTGCCGATGTAGACGGCGACGCTTTCGCCGCGCAGGCTCGAGGCCGGAATGCGCGCGTTCTCCAACGCCTCCCAGGTCAGCTCGAGTGCCATCCGCTGCTGCGGATCGATGTTGTCGGCCTCCATCTTCGACAGCGCGAAGAACTCGGCGTCAAACCCCTTGATGTCGGACAGATAGCCGCCGCGGGTGCGCGCCTTGGCGACGCGCTCGGCGATCCGTGGCTCGTCGAGGAACTCCTCCCAACGGCCATTCGGCAGATCGGTGATCGCGTCGCGACCCTCCAGCAGCGCCTGCCACGTCTCGTCCGGCGTGTTCATGTCGCCGGGGAACCGGGTGGCGATGCCGACGATGGCGATGTCCCTGGCAGCTGAGTCCTCGCGGCCCCAATATTCCTCGCCGCTGTCGGACATGTCGACTTCCGGCTCGCCCTCGACGATGACGGTGGCCAGGGACTCGATGGTCGGATGGCGGAAGGCGACGGTCGCGGTCAGCGTCACACCGGTGAGGTCCTCGATGTCGCTGGCCATCGCGACGGCGTCACGTGACGACAGACCGAGCTCGACCATCGGCGTGGCGTCGTTGATCGCGTCTGGCGCCTGGCCGGTCGCGTTCGAGATCCAGTTGCGCAGCCACTCACGCATCTCGGCGACCGTCATGTCGGTCCGCGCCGGTGCGGCGGCCTTCTCAGGCGCGAGCTGGATCTCGTCGCCGGCGGGTTGCGAATTGTCTTGATTATCAGTCATTTCCACTTCACCTTGGAGCCCGTCGGCGGCTCGTGTAGTCAGTCAGCGTCAGTCGCTCTCGTCCGGGAACGCGTTGGCCACCTTGCCGCTGCGCAGGCTGCCATCCAGATACGCAGTGCGGCAGGCGCGCCGGCCGATCTTGCCGCTGGACGTCCGCGGGATCGCGCCGGCGGCGGTCAGCAGCACGTCGCGTACTGTGACGCCGTGGCGCACCGCGATCGCGGCGCGGATGTCATCGGCGATCGGACCCATCTCGAGCTTGTGGGCACCGGGCGCTCGCTCGCCGACGATCACGAGTTGTTCAGAGGTGTCGTCGGGATCGCGCTTGAGGCCGGCATGCGCAATCTCGAAGACCTCGTCGGGCAGCTGGTTCGCGGGCACCGAGAACGCTGCGACATATCCAACCCGCAGCGCCTTGGTCGACTCCTGCGCCGAGTACTCGAGGTCCTGCGGATAGTGGTTGCGGCCGTCGACGATCACGAGATCCTTTGTGCGGCCGGTGATGTAGAGCTCGCCGTCGTGGAATGCGCCGAGGTCGCCGGTCCGCACCCACGTCGCGTCGTCGGTCGCGCGTTCGGCGTGCGACGGGTTGGTCCGCGACTTGAGGATGTTTTGAAAGGTCTCGACCGTCTCCTCGGGCTTGCCCCAGTAACCGGTGCCCATGTTCTGGCCGCTGATCCAGACCTCGCCGATCTGTCCGTCGGGCAGCTCCGAGGCGGACTCCGCGTCGACTATGACTGCCCACTCGGCCACGCCGACCTTGCCCGCGCCGGCCTGCGCCACGGCACTGGGTGCGTCGTCGGGCACCTCGACGAAGGTGCCTGTGTTCAGAGCCTCGCGGTCGACGGAAATGATCTTCGGGTGATCGCCCATCGGAGTGGTCGACACGAACAGCGTCGCCTCGGCCAGTCCGTACGACGGCTTGATGGCCTGCGGCTTGAAGCCGTACGGGCTGAACGCCTCGTTGAACCGGCGCACCGTGGCAGCAGATATGGGCTCGCTGCCGTTCAGGATGCACTTGACGACGGACAGATCCAGCGGCGGTT
>DASRJI010000064.1:0-40486 GCA_035649535.1 Acidimicrobiales bacterium
GGGCGACTTCTTCGCCTCGTTCTGGCGGTATCAGAAGTGGCTGAACAGCGGCGACCCCTACTTCTCCCCGAACCTCTCGATGGCGTCGTCCCGTCCCGCGCTGCGCGCCGCGGGCGAGGTGCCGTCGATCGAAACAGTGACGGCCCAGCTCGGCCGGCCGCACCGCGTCTTCCGCCAGACGAATGACGCGGCCGAGACGGCCGCGCTGGCGTCGATCTGCCGGGCCGACTCGACGACGCGCGCCACCGTCGAGGCGAGTCACCGCGCCGTCCAAGGTCCGCACGCCGTCGAGACCGTCAATTGGTTCCTGCCTGATCTCGACAGCCCGTTCTACGGCGGCATCAACACCGCGTTGCGCATCGCCGACCAGCTCGCGGCCGAGCACGGCGTGGAGAACCGGTTCGTCGCCATGGCGCCGCCCAACGAGCTGTTCTTCGATTCGGCCCTCGCCGCCGCGTTCCCGCGTCTGGCCGGGAGTCAGTTCGTGTTCTACGACGGCTCGGTCGAGTCGATGAATCGCGTGGCGCCCGATGCCGACGTGTCGATCGCCACGCTGTGGGTCACCGCCTACGCCGTCGCCCATTTCGCCCGGACGCGCCGCCGCTTCTACCTGATCCAGGACTTCGAGCCGATGTTCTATCCCGCGGGGTCGCTCTACGCGCTTACTGAGGAGGGCTACCGGCTCGGCCTGTACGGGTTGTGCAACAGCGACCGCCTGCTCGACATCTATTCGGAGCGCTACGGCGGCACCGGGTTCTCGTTCATGCCGGCCACGCAGGGCGACGTGTTCCATGCGCGCGGCCGCCGCGACCTCGATCACGAGGGTCCGACGCGCGTCTTTCTCTACGCCCGTCCCGGCCACTGGCGGAATTGCTGGGAGCTCGCGGGTCCCGCGCTCGACATCGTCAAGCAACGCTTCGGCTCCAACGTCCACATCGTCACCGCCGGGTCGTGGGCCCGGCCGGAGGATCTCGGGCGCGGCATCGACCACCTCGGCCTGCTCGACTACCGCGACACCGGGGAGCTGTACCGCACGTGTGACGCCGGCATCGCGCTCACGCTGTCGGAGCACCCGTCGTACCTGCCGCTCGAACTGTTGGCCTGCGGTGTTCCCGTCGTCGCCTTCGACAACCCGGCCGGCGACTGGATCATCGAACACGAGCGCAACTCGCTGCGCTGCCCGCGCACCGTCGACGGCCTGGCCGAGGCCGTGAGCCGGCTGGTCGCCGACCCCGCCCTGCGTTCCCGGTTATCGCAGGCCGGGCTGGCCGACATCGCGGCCCGCCACGCCGACTGGCCCGGTGCGCTGGCCGGCATCCACTCGTTCCTTGTCGACCCGGAGGCCGTCGCCCGTGGGTGAGCCCGAACAGGAACACGCGCCATACAACCAGCCGTTCGAATCGCACAGCGCGCACGGGAGCGCGGTCCGCCTCGTGACACGCACCGGCGCGTCGGGCGTCGTGCTCGACCTCGGCTGTGGCTACGGGCCGGTCGCCGAGCCGTTGCGGGACGCGGGGCTGGAGTATGTCGGCCTCGACATCGATCCCGGCGGACTGGCCGATCTGGAGTCGCGCGGTTTCTCGGTCGGTCGCCTCGATCTCAATCAACCGGCGAACGAGGTCGAGGCGATCCTGCGGCGCCACCTCGGCGATCGCCCGCTCGGCGCGGTGATGGCACTCGATGCGCTGGAGCACGTGAGCGACCCGGCGGCGTGCGTCGACGCGATCACGGCGGTCGCGCGCGACCACCCGGACGCGCGGCTTGTTCTCAGCCTTCCCAACGTCACCCATGTCGACCTGGCCGGGAAGCTGCTGCTCGGCCGGTGGGACATCACCGAGATCGGGCTGCTCGACCGCACCCATGTGCAGTTCTTCGACGGACGACGAGCGGTCGCGCTCGTGACCGCGGCGGGCTGGCGTGCGATCGACGCCGACGATGTCGAGACCGAGATCACCGAGCAGTGTGACCCGGCCGACGCGCCGCACCTGCGGCCGGGCGCGCCGCTCAACGAACTGCTCCGGGACCTGCGAGGGCGGGCCGACGGTCACGGCGAGACGTATCAGTTCGTGCGCGCCTACGCCCTCGACGCCGCGCCGCCCGGTCGACCGGACGCGGCGACCAAACCCGACGAGCCGTTCGCCGTGGTCGTGGTCGAGGAGGGCGCCGACCTTGACGACGCGGCCGCCGACTTGGCCGCGCAGGTCGACCGGTCATTCTCGGTTGTCGTCGTGGCCACTGCGCCGGCGACGGTCCCCGACGACCTCGCGTCGCGGATCGGCATCCCCGACGAGCAGCTGCGCGTGGTCGTCGGGGACGGCCTGCACGGCGCGATCGTCGAGACACCCGGCCGATACGTCTTCGCCCTGGGACCGGGTGAGCGGGTGACACCGGACTGGCTGCGAGCGTCGGCGCTCGGCGTGGACAAGGCTCCCGGCCGCTTGATCGTCGGTCGCTGCACCGATCCGACCGGCGCCCGGATGCCGGTCGCGACGTTCGACCTCGCCGGCTCGGGGCTGGCGGGCCGCGTTCCCGCCGCGGCCTACGCGGTGCCGCGCGCGGCGGTCGTCGCCGGTGCGATCCGGTACGGCGGCCCGCTGGCCGACCGTGTCGCCGGCCTGGCCCGCACCGCCATGTGGAGCGGCCGCTACGACCTGGCGGCGACCACGTGCTCGGCGACCGATCCCGCCGACCTGGGCGTCATCGGCGATGCGGTCAGCCACATCCTCGACGAGCATCCGATCGTCCTGGCCCCGGGAGCCGCCAGCCCCCTCGCGGCGCTCCAGCGCGAGCTGGTCGCGGCCCGCAATGAAGTGCAGCGCGTGAACGACGAGTTTCACCAGTTCCGCCATGGTCACGAGGTGTATGTGGCTGCGAGCGACGCCGACCGGGCCGCGCTGAACCGCCGCCTGGCCCGGGCGACCACGCCGTGGGGCGCACTCACGCTCACGGCCCGGCGCGCCGCGTCGATCGTGCGGCGGCGGGCGGCGCGTCGCTGACGTGGCCCGGCACAAGATCGTCGTCGTCACCTGCGACCCGCTCACGCCGCGTATGGCGGGGCCGGCTATCCGGGCGTTCCAGATGGCGGTCGAGCTGGCCACCGAGCACGACGTCCGGCTCCTGACGACGTCGACCTGCTCGATCGATCACCCGACGGTCGCCATCGCCGCCGCGTCGGCGGCCGACATCCGCAACGCCGAACAGTGGTGTGACGTGTTCGTGTTCCAAGGTCTGTTCATGGACGCCCACCCGTTCATTCGTCGCTCCGAGAAGACGCTCGTCGTCGATATCTACGATCCGTTCCACCTCGAACAGCTCGAGCACGGCCGCGACGCCGACCCCCACGTCCGCGTAGACGTCGTGGCGAGCACCGTTGCCATCTTGAACGAGCAGTTGGCGCGCGGCGACTTCTTCGTGTGCGCGAGCGAGAAGCAGCGCGATTTCTGGTTGGGCCAGCTCGCGGGGGTGGGTCGGATCAACCCGCTGACGTATGACAACGACCCGGCGCTCGACGCGCTGATCGCGGTGGCGCCGTTCGGCATCGACAACGACCCGCCGGTAAAGACCGCGCCGGCGATCAAAGGCGTCGTACCCGGCATCGGACCCGATGACGAGGTCGTCTTGTGGGGCGGCGGCATTTACAACTGGTTCGATCCGCTGACCCTGATCCGCGCCGTCGACCGGCTGCGGCAGCGGCGCCCGGGCGTCCGCCTGTTCTTCATGGGCATGCGCCACCCCAATCCCGACGTGCTGGAGATGCGGATGGCGGTCGCCGCCCGGCAACTGGCCGGCGAGTTGGGCCTGACCGGCAGCCACGTGTTTTTCAACGAGGGCTGGGTGCCGTACGGCGAACGCCAGAACTTCCTGCTTGATGCCGATGTGGCGGTGAGCACCCACCTCGATCACGTCGAGGCCGCGTTCTCGTTCCGGACGCGCGTCCTCGACTACATCTGGGCGTCGTTGCCGATCGTGTCGACGGGCGGCGACGCACTGGCGGCCCTCGTCGAGTCGAAGGCTCTCGGCCTGACGGTCCCGCCCGGCGACGTCCACGCGCTCGAGGACGCGCTGTTCCGGGTGCTCGACGACAAGGCTCTGGCCGCCGCATCACGCCAGAACGCGGCCGCCCTCATCCCAACATTGCGGTGGTCGGCCGCGCTCGAACCGTTGCTCGCGTTTTGCCGGTCGCCTCGGCGCGCGCCGGACCTGGTCGACGCCGACGCCGGACCGCGTTTGCGGCGGACCGCCGCCGTGGCCGGCCGCGAGCGCCGCGGCGCCGTGCACGATCTGCGGAGCGCGGCGCGCCTCGCTCGGCGCGGTCGCGTCGGTCATCTAGTCAGCCGCGTCGTTGCGCGCGTCGTCCGGCGGGGCACCTGACCGCAAGAGCGCCAGTTCCTCGGCAACTATCCGCAAGCGCTCCTCGAGCCGCGACAGCTCCCATGAGAAGTGAACGACGATGAGGAGCAGAAACGCGATGGCGCCGAGGAAGAACGTCGCCGGCGCGTAGTAGATGCCGAGCGACGCCGACACGCGGTCGAGCAGGCGCGGCGACGCGCCGAGCACGATGAGCACCGAGCCGATCGACAACCAGAGGAGTGAGTACTTGGCGCGCAGCTGACGGCGGCGCACGAGGCGAATGATCGAGACCAGCGCGACGATCGTGATGGCCAGGACGACGAGGTGAGCGCGGGCGCTCATGGACGTCGTCTCCGCCGCAGCGGCACCGTGCTGATCATGACGACGACCAGACGGGCCACGTGGTACAGCAGCTTGAGGTTTCGCGTCGACGCGACGCCGCCGGCTCGGGGCCGCATCGACACCGGGACTTCGGCGACCTTGAACCCGGCGTAGGACGCAATCAAGATCGCCTCAACCGTGTCGCCGAGATACTCGACCGGATAGTTGGTGGCGAAGAACTCGATGATCGGTCGGGAGTACGCGCGGAAGCCGGACGACGTGTCGGTGATGCGGTGGCCGGAGAGCATCCGCACCCCCAGCTGCAGCGCGCGCATCACGCTGCGGCGAGTCGCGCCGACCTCATAGGTCGCGCTGTCCGCGCCGAATCGAGTGCCGACCGCGAGGTCAACGCCCTCCAGCGCGGCGAGGAGTCGCGGTATCTCGTTGGCGTCGTGCTGACCGTCGGCGTCGAGCTGGATGGCGCGGTCGAACCCCTGCCTGCACGCGTACTTGAAACCGGTCCGCATGGCGCCGCCCACGCCGAGGTTGAACGGCAGGCGGGCGACGACCGCGCCGGCGGCCGCGGCGACCGCGGCCGTCGCGTCCTTCGAGCCGTCGTCGACGACGAGCACGTCGTACTCCGGAACGGTCTCCGCGAGTTCCTTGAGGACGCCAGGCAAGGCGTCTTCTTCGTTGTACGCAGGAATGATGATGAGCGTTCGCAGCAGACCGGCGAGCCTATCCTCACGGCTCGTGGCCGTCGGGGTTGATGTCGTCGTCGTGACCCATGGGGGCGGCGCCGATCTGCCCGACGCGATCGCCGGCGCGCGTGCGCAGGGTGATGCGATCAACCGCATCGTCGTCATCGACAACGCGTCACCCGACGGCACCGCGGATGTCGCGTCCGGGCTGGCCGGCGTGGAGGTGCGGCGGCTGCCCGAAAACCTGGGCTACGCGGCGGCGATGAACATCGGCTTGGCGATGACCGACGCGCCCTACGTGCTCGCCCTCAACGCCGACGCGCGGTTGGGCGAGGGCTATGTACGCGCGTTGGTGGCGGCGTTGGAGGCGGACCCGACCGCGGCGGCGGCGACCGGGACACTCGTCCTCCCCGAAGGCGTTGTCGACTCGAGTGGCCTCACCCTCACGACCGCGTACGTCGCCTTCGAGCGCGATCGCGGGACGCCGCCGGCCGATGTGTCAACCGAGCCGCCGTTCGGTGTCTCCGGCGCCGCGTCGTTGTGGCGCCGGTCTGCGCTGGTGGAGGTCGGCAGCGCGCCCTGGTGGGAGTGGCTGTTCGTCTACTGGGACGACGTCGAGCTGAGCTGGCGGTTGCGCCGCCGTGGTTGGCACATGCTGTCGGTGCCGTCGGCGCGCGCCGAGCACCGGCGCGGTTCGGACTTTGCGCCGTCGCGATTCGTCGAGGCGGCGGCGCTCCGCAACCGGCTGGCGACCATCGCCCGTCACCGAGGTGCGCGCGGGCTACTGCGGCCCGGCGCTCTCGCGGTCACCGCGGCAACCATGGCCCGGCTGCTCGTCCGCCACCCGGGCGCGCTTCTCGACGCCCATCCGCTCGCGGCGATCCGCGCCGGCCGGCGGGCGTCGGTGGGCGATGCGGGCCAGCTCCCCGCCGCGTCGCTTCAGAAGCATCCGTGGGGGCCGTGGATCGCCCAGCAGTTCAGTCGCGGGCGGCGTGGCCTCGGAGCGGTGCCCCGTACAGGTCGGTAGGTTGAGCGCCATGCGGGCACTGGTGACCGGGAGCGATGGCTTCGTTGGCCGTTGGCTGTGCCCGCACCTCCGTGAGATGGGCGACGAGGTCATCGAGGTCACGATGCACGACGCCGACATCACCGACGGGCCCGCCATCGCCGCGCTGATCGAGTCGGGCGCTCCCGATGCGATCTACCACTTGGCCGGGCTGGCCAACGTCGCCGAGTCGTGGGTGACACCGGCCCGAACCTTCGAAGTCAACGCGACCGGCACGCTTCACGTTCTCGACGCCGCCCGCCGGATGGCGCGGCGGCCAACCGTGTTGTTGGTGTCGTCGGCTGAGGTCTATGGCATCGTCACGCCCGAGCAGCTGCCCATCGGCGAGGACTCACCGTTGCGCCCGGTGACGCCGTACGCGGCGAGCAAGGTCGCCGCCGAGTACCTGGGCGTGCAGGCCCATCTGGGCTTCGAGTTGCCGGTCGTCCGCGCCCGTCCGTTCAACCACGTCGGGCCGCACCAGGCGGCCGCGTTCGTGGTCGCCGACCTGGCCCGGCGCATCGCGCTGGCCGAGCAGAAGGGCGACCGCACGTTGTCGGTCGGCAACCTCACGCCGCGGCGCGACTTCACCGACGTGCGCGACGTCGTGCGCGCCTACCGCTTGCTGGTCGCGCACGACGCCGCCGCCGGCGAGGTCTTCAACGTCTGCTCGGGGCGCGCCGTGTCAGTAGGCGACTTGGCCGCCCGGCTTCTGGAATTGGCTGGCGCCAACCTCGAGTTGGTCACCGATCCCGATCTCGTGCGCGCCGTGGACGTCCCGGTGTTGCTCGGTGACAACCAGCGGCTGCACGCGGCGACCGGGTGGTCGCCGCAGATCGACCTCGACGACACGCTCAAAGACGTGCTCGCCGAGGCGCGCGCCGCTATTTAGGCGGCGCGGTTGAGGCGGGTGCGGAGGGTGGTCTGAGCCTGGACCGCAGCTTCGCGAGCCTGGGTGACGACGGGCTCGATGCGGGACTCAATGTTCTTGGCCAGCTTTGACAGCTGGGCGTCCTTGGCCAGCTTGGTCAGCTGGGCGCGAGTCTCGACGACCTGCTTGTCGAGCTGGCCGCGCAGCTCATCGCTCTGGGCCTGGGCACGCTGGTACCCGATCACGCCGAGGCCGATGAGCACGTAGGCGGCGTCCTTGAGGTTCTTGGTGACTTCATTCATGCTAGCCAGCATAACCCTCTTGATAAACAGTTGCAAGCACATAGCTGCGCCTGGCGGCACGGCTAGCCTCGCCCCGGCATGGCCGTCTCGCCCTCCACGTCCGACGACGGCGAGTTCTTCGACGACGAGCCCGATGTCAGCGCGCCGACGGTCGTGGCCGTCGTCGTCGCCAGCGACCCGGGGCCGTGGTTCGAGGAGACGCTCACCTCCCTGACCGGCCAGGACTATCCGCACCTCTCGGTCCTCGTGATCGACGTGGGCGCCGCCGACATCACGCCCCGTGTCGCCGCCGCCGCCCCCAACGCCTTCGTGCGCCGGCTCGGCCCCGGCATGGGTTTCGCGGCGGCGGCCAACGAGGTGTTGGCGGTGGTCGAGGGCGCCTCCCACTTCGTCTTCTGCCACGACGACGTGGCCCCCGACCCCGACGCCGTGCGGCTGCTCCTCGAGGAGTCGTTCCGCTCGAATGCCGCGGTCGTCGGACCCAAGCTCGTGCAGTGGGACGACCCCACCCGCCTCCTCCAGGTCGGGCTGAGCGCGGACAAGGTCGGCGTGACGATCGGTCCGGTCGAGCGAGGCGAGCTGGACCAGGAGCAGCACGACGCCGTGCGCGACGTCTTCGCCGTCCCCGGAGGCCTGACGCTCGTGCGCGCCGACCTGTTCACGACGATCGGCGGGTTCGACCCGGCGATGTCGCCGCTCGGCGAGGACCTCGACCTGTGTTGGCGGGCCCAGATCGCCGGCGGCCGCGTGCTGGTCGCGCCGGCGGCGCGCGTGCGTCACGTCGAGGCCATGACTCGGGCCAAGCGACCAGGTCAAGAGGGCGGGCGGACGCCGCTGCGTCCCCTCGAGGTGAGCCACCGACTCCGGACGGTCCTCAAGAACTACAGCCGGTTCCACCTTCTTCGCGTGGTGCCGCAGCTCGTCATTCTCAACCTGGCCGAGGCGATCTACACGTTCGCGGTCGGCCGGCGCCCGGCGGCGCGCGCCATCGTCGGCGCGTGGCGCACGAACCTGCGCGGACTGGGCGAGTTGCGCGCCGAGCGCCGCCGCGTACGCGCCTATCGCGCCTGGCCCGATAGCGAGGTCCGGCGGCTGCAGACGCGCGGGTACGCGCGACTCACGCGGTTCCTGCGCGGGCAACTGGGCCGCAACGACCGCGCTCGTCTCCTCGGCGACCGCGACTGGTCAGGCTCGTGGCGCAACGTCCGGGTGCAGGTCGCGGTGTGGACGGCGATTGCCGTCGTCCTTGTCGTCGGCAGCCGCTCGCTGCTGTCCGGCGCCATTCCCGCGGTGGGTGAGTTCGCGCCGTTCCGCGGCTCGGCCACGCTCGCCCGGCTGTTCTTCAGCGACTGGCGAACGAGCGGTCTGGGCTCGGCGGCGCCCGCGCCCCCTGCGTTCGGCCTGCTCTGGATCGGCGGGACCGTCCTGCTCGGCGGCATGGGCCTGCTGCAGAAGATCCTGATCCTCGGCGCGCTACCGGTCGGCCTCATCGGCGCGTACCGGCTGGCTCGCCCGCTCGACTCCATCCCCGCACGCGTGGTCGCCCTCGTCGTCTACGCGTCGATCCCGCTCCCGTACGACGCGCTGGCGCGCGGTCGCTGGGGCGGGCTGATCGCCTACGCGGTCGCGCCGTGGGTCTTGCGTTCGCTGGCGATCGCGACGCGCACGCCGCCGTACGCCGCGCTGGCGCCCGACGACAGCACGGAACCGACCGGGCGGCGCTGGGGTTCGATCATCGGCCTCGGCGTGCTGTTCGCGGTCACCGGCGCGTTGGCGCCCGCGGTGATCGTGTCGCTCTTGGTTGCCGCCGTGGGCCTGGCGCTCGGTGGGCTCGTTGCCGACGGCGGTGGCGCCCGGGCGTTGGGGCTCGCGCTGGCGGCGACCGGCGTCGCCATCGTCCTGCTCGCGCCGTGGTCGATCGACCTGCTGATCCCGGGCGGCGGGGCGGCTCGCCTCACCGGCGTCGCGGTGGCGCCCGCCCGCGCGCCGGACCTGGTCGACCTGCTCCGCTTTCATACCGGTCCTTTGGGTGGGGGGCCGATCGGTTGGGCGTTCATCGTGATCGCCGCCCTGCCCCTGCTCGTCGGCCACGACTGGCGCCTGAGCTGGGCGGCGCGGTGTTGGGGCGTCGCCCTCGCCGGTTGGGGCTTCGCGTGGGCCGGCGGCCGCGGCTGGCTGCCGATCCCGGCGCCCGCCGCCGAAGTCGCGCTGGCACCTGTGGCCGTCGCACTGGCGCTCGCCGCCGGTCTCGGCCTCGTCGCGTTCCGGACCGACGTGCCCGCCTACCGATTCGGGTGGCGACAGTTCGCGTCCACGGCGGCCGGTGTCGCCATGGTGGCCGGGTCACTGCCGGTTTTCGCGGCCGCGATCGACGGCCGCTGGCACCTGCCGGGTCGCGACTTCCGGTCGCAGCTGTCGTGGATGCCGGACCATCGCCAGGAGGGCGCATTCCGGGTGCTGTGGATTGGCGATCCCGAGGCGCTGCCGATGCAGGGCTGGTCGTTGGGCGACGGCGTCGCCTACGGGTTGTCCGATCAGGGTGTGCCCGACGTGACCGAGTTGTGGCCGGCGTCGGACGAGGGCGCGACCGGTCTCGTGGCCGACGCCCTCCGCTTGGCGCGCCGCGAGCAGACCACCCGGCTCGGACTTGAACTGGCGCCCATGGCGGTCCGGTATCTCGTCGTCGTGGATCGCGCCGCGCCGACGACCAAGGCACCGCGGCTCGGCGCGCTGCCCGCCGACGTCGTCCGCGGCCTGGCCGGCCAGCTCGACCTCAAATTGGTGTCCCGCGACAACGATCAGCTCGTCTACGAGAACGCGGCGTGGGGCCCGGGTCGGGCGCGCCTCGGCGCCGGTCGCGAGGACGCCGATCTCTTCTCGGCGCGCGATCTGGCCGCTGCCGCGCCGGCCTTGCGAACCACGTCGTCGCCGCTCACGTTCCGCGGCGAGGCGCGCGCCGGCGACACGGTGTTCTTCTCGGAGGCGGCGTCGAGTAATTGGAAGTTGCGTGTCGGCGGCCGCCCCGCGGTCCGCCGCCGGGCCCTGGGCTTCGCCAACGCGTTCACCGTTACGAAGACCGGTACCGCAACGCTGCGGTATTCGTCGTCCCCCGTGCGCATCCTGATCGTCCTCGTCGAGGTGCTGCTGTGGGTCGGCGCGCTGCGCTTTCTCGTCGTGCGCCGCGTGCGGAAGGGGCGCGCATGATCGAGCGGCGCGGCCTCATCCTCTCGGTGGTCGCCGCTGCGCTGGTCGCCGCCGGCGTGGCCGACCGCATCGATCGCGGCAGGCCGACCACCGCGGTTGTCGCTGCCGCCGGCCCCAGCGCCCGGGCCCTCGATGGTGGGGCGTCGACGTGGTACTGCCCGCTGGCCAACGCGCAGCCGGCCAACAACCTTCCGGCCGACGGTTCGGTCGTCGTGCAGAACACCCGCCCGACGGCGACCGACGGCGTGATGACGCTGTACCCGACCACCGGCGCGCCGGTGACGGTCCCGATTCGCGTCGGGCCGCGAAGCCGGCTCGTCGCCCATGAGTCGGACTTCATCAAGACGCCCGCGGTTGGTGCGGTTGTCGAGATGGAGCGCGGCGGGACCGCGGTCGAACAGAGCGTGACCAGCTCGCTGGGCGAGTCGACGTCGCCGTGCGCGACCGCCGCTGGCGACTCGTGGTACCTCGCCGAAGGCTCCACCGCGCTCAACAACTCGATGTTCCTCGGATTGTTCAATCCCTTCCCCGACGACGCCATCGTCGACCTCGACTTCGCGACCGAGCAGGGCCGCACCGCACCCGGCGCGTTCCAGGGCATCGTGGTTCCGGCGCAGTCGGTATTGAGCGTCAACGTGGGCGACCACGTGCGGCGCCGCGAGCACGTCGCCGTCGCCGCGACCGCGCGCCGCGGCCGCATCGTCGTCGGCCGCGTGCAGCTACGCAGCCAGCCCCGCGCCGGGCTGACGGTGAGCCTCGCCGCGCCGGCGGCGCAGCGGTTCTGGGACTTCCCCGACGGCATCGTCGGCGACTCGGTGGGGGAGCGGTTCCACATCTACAACCCGTCGAAGCGCGAAGCCTCGGTGGAGTTGGCGCTCACCCTTGACCAAGGCGCGGCCGAGCCATTCGAGCTGAAGGTCGGGCCCGGCGAGCGGCTCACGGTCGATCCCGGCACCGAGTCGCGCGTCCCGAAGGGCGTCGGCCACGCGGCAACGATCACGTCCGACGTCGGTGTGGTCGCCGAGCGCACGCTCGACTACATCCCTCCGGCGCCGCGCCAAGGGCAGTCGATCACGCTGGGCGCGACGGCGGCGGCCCGGCACTGGCTGCTGCCCGATGGCGGCTTGACCGAGGTCCTCGAGGAGTGGGTGGTCGTGCACAACACTGGACGCCGCGCCGCCGAGGTCTCGGTGACCGCGATCACGGGGGGCCACCGCGTGGCGCTCGACGGGCTGGCGTCGGTCGAGGTGCCGGCCGGTCAGCGACGGACGTTCCGCCTGCTCGATTCGGTCGCGCCGCGTCCCGACCTCCCCTTGGCAATCGATGCGACGCAGCCGGTTGTCGTCGAGCGGGTGCTGGCGCGCGTCGGCAAGACCGGAGTAAGCCAGTCGATCGCGATTCCTGTCGAGGAGTAGCCGCTAGGCGTTGTCGGCTTCGCGTTCGGCGGCCTCGCGCGCCTCGCGCTCCTGCTGTTCCTGCATGGCCGTCATGATCGCCTCGAAGATCTTGGCGGTATCCGCCTCCAAGTGGTCGCGGGCCTTCAGCAGGATGAACGCTCCGAGGTACACGGGCGGCGTCACGATAAGGAATGCAGTGCGGAGGTTGTCGTCGAAGATCTGGCTGAGCGCCGACACGATGAGCGGCGCGCTCGCCGCGCCGAGGACGACGGTGACGATGTTGAAGGCGCCAAAGCCGGCGCCGCGCAGGTTGGCGGGGAGGGCGTCACTGAGCCCGGCGCGCAGGGCCGGGATCGCCATGACGATCACGAACAGCCCGAGCATCTGCATGATGAACACCGCGGCGAGCGGCATGTGGATGTACGAGACCGCGAAGAACGTCGTGCCGATCATGATGCAGTAGGCCGGTATCGCCATCCGGGCGCCGCGGACGCGGTCGTTGAAGAGATCGGCGATGCGGCCACCGAGCAGGATTCCCGGTATCCCGCCCAGGATGATGAGGGCGCCGACGACCCCCTCGGCCCGTCCGGTCGCGACGTGCATCTGCCGTTCGTAGAACTGCGGGAGCCAGGTGCTGATGCCGAACACCGTGAACTGGAGCACGGCGATGCCGACGAGGGCGTAGCGCATGGTCGTGATGCGCATGATCGTCCGCAGGTCGGCCTTGAGGCCGTCCCACATGTCGCGGACGAACGCGTTGAAGCCGTGGTCGAACAGCGGCTGGCCCAGCTCGGCCTCGATCGAGTCGTCGTCTTCGATGCCGAGGTGCAAGCGGTCGGCCGCGCCCCGCTTGGGCTCCTTGAGCCGGTAGGCGACGAACGCCACGATGAGCCCGGGGAGGCCGGCGACGAAGAACCCCCACCGCCAACCCCAGTTGCTACTGATGAAGCCACCGATCCCGATGCCCGAGCCGATCCCGACGAAGAGCAGGATCTGCTGGATGGAGAAGGCGCGGCCGCGACGCTCGATCGGGTAGTAGTCGGCGAGCAGGCTGCCGGCCGACGGTTCGGTGATGCCCTGGCCAAACCCGAGGCCGGCGCGCAACGCCACCAGCGCGGGGAAGTTGGGCGCCGCCGCGCCGAGCGCGGTGATCGCCGACCACCCGAGCACGGTGTGGCCGATCGTGCGGGTGCGGTGCCACCGGTCGGCCAGGTACCCGGCGGGCAGCGTTATGACCCCGTTGACCAGGAGGAACGCCGACGTGAGGAGTCCGATCTGGAAGTCGCCCACCTGGAAGTGGTCCTTGAGCGACGTGACCATTCCGCGGACGATCGACTGGTCCATCTGGTCGACGAGCAGGACCAGGCCCAGTGCGTACATCGGCCAGCTCGACATGCCCACCGGTGCGACCCGCTCCTCGAGCGCATCGGCCGACGACGGTGTCGCCCCCAGCGTCGCCGGCTCGAACGTCTCCTCGTGTTCGTGCTGGTCGTCGCTCATCGGCCCTGTTTGTAGTCCATATTGATGACCGTGGACCGGCTGGCTCTGGCAATCGTGCTCATCGCGGTGGCGGCGGCCGCCGCGTGGTGGCTACGGCGCCGGCAGCCGCAGCCACCGACGCAGTCGCACTACCAAGTGCCGTTGCAGCTCGACCGCGACGACTTCGACGGCCCCGCCGCCCCCTGGCTCGTCGTCGTGTTCTCGTCGACGGTGTGCTCGACGTGCGCCGAAGCGACGGCCAAGGCGGCCGTGCTCGCCGGCCCCGACGTCGTCGTGCAGGACGTCAGCTACCAGGACCGTCGCGACCTCCACAAGCGGTACAACATCGAAGCGGCGCCGACCACGGTCGTTGCCGATTGCGACGGCGTGGTGCGCGCCGCGTTTGTGGGCGCGCCGTCGGCCACCGACCTGTGGGCCGCAGTCGCCGAAGCCCGCGACCCCGGCTCCACCCCCGAACCCGGCCTCGGCGCGCCCACGTAGCTGCCCGGCGACATTCTCGAGGCAATAACTCGCTTTATAAGCGAGTTATTGCCTCGAGTTGGGCCCGCCGGACCGCGTAGGTCTCGCGGATCGTCGCTGCGGTGCCTTCAGGGTCGCCGAGGATGTGTTCGCGGAGGACGCGCAGGGTTTGCCAGCCGGCTCGGGCGGCGTCATTGTCGCGCTCGCGGTCGCGCCGGATGTCCTGAATGCGGGTATGCCAGCGCCGGCTGTCCGCCTCGAGCACCAATTGTGCGTCGACGAAAGCGCGGTCGACGCAGCCCGTGACGAACTGGCGGCCGGGGTGTGCGTACTGCCGGCGCGGAACTGGAAGGGCGAATCGGTCGATCAGCTCGTCGAGTTCCCGCTCGAGCTGGCTCGCGGGCGGAATGTGCCCCGGCCCGCGCTCGTCCAGGACCGCAGTCATGGTGCGGACGCCCGGCTTGCCACGGCGAGCGACGCGTTGGAGGCACTCGCCGACTTCCGCGTACGTCGTCTGGCGCGCCGTGACGGCGATGTCGAGGGCGACGCCAAGCCGGATCGTACGTCCGCCGCTCACACCGGCCATGTCGACGAAAACCCAAGGAATAGTCATCACCGGTAAGCCGCCGACGAGTGTCCATGCGTGCCGATCGAGGTCGGTGCTTTGGCGGATCATCGCCCCCTTCACCCGCGGATGGTCGCCGTGCGGCGCCGTGAGGACCACGCGGCCCTTGCGGAAGCCATCGACCTTTCGGACCTGTGCCGCTGCTTCATGGCTCACGATCGACTTGGGTCCAACGGCAAGATGGGCCACCCAAAGTCGGCCGCGGTACGTGGACGCGACACCGGGCTCGCCATAGGTCCCCGGCGCCTCGAGGACCCAGTCGTTGTTGTCGAGCCGCTGATCGATGAAGTGGTCGTCGCCGCCGAGCGCCAACACTTGACGTCGCGCGAACTTGCTTTCCTGGGTGGCAGCCAGCGCTGCGATCGCGTGGTCGATGTGGCGGTTGGTCATTCAGCCAGTAGTACCAACCGCCTGCGCGCGGACCGAAGTCCGCCCGCCCGCCACCGAACTCGAGGCAATAACTCGCCTATTGAGCGAGTTATTGCCTCGAGAATGGCGGTCGGGGACCTGTTAGACGGGCCGGCGCGCCGGGGTGGCTTCGGGATCGGGGTGCTCGCCGTTGCCGACCGGCGGCTCGCCGAAGTGTGGCACGTCGGGTTGCGCGTGGACGGGGCGGCCGAAGCCCTGGTCGACGAGCCGGCGCACTTCTTCGCCGTCGATCGTCTCGCGCGCTAGTAGCGCGGCGGCGACGGCGTCGAGGCCGGCGCGGTGCTTCTTGAGCTCGACCGTCGCGCGCGTCTCCTGCTCGCGCAGGATGCGCTCGACTTCCTCGTCGATCACGCGCGACGTCTCGTCGCTGTAGTCGCGCGTGTGCATGAGGTCCTCGCCGAGGAACACCATCCCTTGCGAGCCCCACGCCATCGGGCCGATGCGCTCGCTCATGCCCCACTCGCGCACCATCTTGCGTGCCAGTTCCGTGTTGCCGACGAGGTCGTTGTTGGCGCCCGTCGACAGGTCCTCGTACACGAGCAACTCGGCGACGCGGCCGCCCATGCGAACGCACAGCGAGTCCTCGATGTACTCGCGCGGGTAGATGTGGCGCTCCTCCATCGGCAGCTGCTGCGTGACACCGAGGGCCATGCCGGTCGGCAGGATCGTCACCTTGTGCACGGGGTCGGCGTTGGGGAGCACGTAGGCCAGCACCGCGTGCCCGCCCTCGTGGTACGCGACCCGTTCCTTCTCGTCCTCCGACAGCGCCATCGACTCGCGTCGCTGGCCCATCAGCACGCGGTCGCGCGCCGCTTCGAAGTCCTCCATGTGGACGGCGTCGCTCCCGCGCCGGACGGCGTGCAGCGCCGCCTCGTTGACGAGGTTCGCCAGGTCGGCGCCGCTCATACCCGGCGTGCCGCGCGCCACGACGTGCAGGTCGACGTCGGGCGACATCTTCTTGTCCTTGCAGTGCACTTCGAGGATCGGCAGGCGCTCCTCGAGGTCGGGTAGGGGGACCACGATCTGGCGGTCGAAGCGACCGGGCCGCAGCAACGCCGGGTCGAGAATGTCGGGCCGGTTGGTGGCCGCCATCATCACGATGCCCTCGGTCGTCTCGAACCCGTCCATCTCCGAGAGCATCTGGTTGAGCGTCTGCTCGCGCTCGTCGTGACCGCCGCCCAGGCCAGCGCCCCGCTTGCGGCCGATCGAGTCGATCTCGTCCACGAAGATGACCGCCGGCGCCTGCTTGCGGGCGGTCTGGAACAGGTCGCGCACGCGGGAAGCGCCGACGCCCACGAACATCTCCATGAAGTCCGATCCGGTGACCGACATGAACGGCACGCCCGCCTCACCGGCGACGGCGCGGGCCAGCAGCGTCTTGCCGGTGCCGGGCGGGCCGACGAGCAGCACGCCCTTGGGTATGCGGGCGCCGATCTCCTTGAAACGAGCAGGCGCCTTGAGGAAGTCGACGACTTCGTTGATCTCTTGCTTGACGCCCTCGTACCCGGCCACGTCGGCGAACGTCGTCTTGGGCCGCTCGGTCGTGTACACCTTCGCCTTCGACCGGCCGATCGACATGATCCCGCTCATCTGGCCCTGGGCCCGCCGGCTCAGCCAGAACAACAGGCCGATCATCAACGCAAGCGGCAGCAGGAACGGCAACAGCGACGCGATGACGTTGGGCGTCGTGTTGTCGAAGTTGAGCTTGTTGGGCGGGACCTTGTCGCGCAACAACTGCTCGATGTTGTCGGGGATCGGGTGCGGGCCCGTCACCGAATAGCGGATCTCATTGTCGCCCTGGCGGTACGCGCCGGTGATGTGGCCGGTGTCGTTGTTGATCGTCGCCGACACGACCTGTCCAGCCTTGGCCTTCTCGATCAGCGCGCCGTACCCGAGCTGCTCGCGCTTCGAATTGCTCGTGAGTCCCGGCAGGAGGAACGCCAAGGCGACGAGGGCGACGATCGCGATGACGCCCCACCGCCAGTTCTGCTCGCGCGGCGGGGGAGTGCGCCCGTCGGGCGACGAGGGCGTGCGCCGTGGCGTCGGCCGCTCATTCGGTTGCCGACTCATTCACTCATGCTACGCAGCATCCGCGAAGTAGCCGGACGGGATGGGTACGTTCGACGCATGGATCGCTCGTCTGCCGGTCGTTCACATGGTTGCGCCCGCCCCGCGTGCGGTGCGACGGCGGCCGCCATCCTCACCTACGACTACGCGACGCGTACAGCGTGGCTCGACCCGCTCGGCGAGCCCATCCTCGGCGCGTGGTCCGTCTGCGCGACCCACGCCGACAACCTCAAGGTCCCGGTCGGTTGGGGTCTGCACGACCGCCGGCGCCCGTTGCTGACCGTGCAGGGCTCGCTGGCGTCCTAACTAGTGTCGGCCGCTCTGCCTGCCGACGCCGACACCACCGACCGACCCACATGGGGCATGCCCGACGCGGCGATCTGTTTCGTCGTCGGCACTGCGGTCGCCATCATCGCGGTGAGCGCCGCCATCGGCGCCGGGGCGGGAGATACGTCGCTGGCAGCCACGACCGCGAGTCTCCTGGGGCTATGGATCGGCCTACTCGGCTCGATGTGGCTCGTGTGGCGCGCCAAGGGCGGTAGCTCGTTCGCCGGCGACTTTGGTCTGAAGGTTCGCTGGCCGCGGGACCTCATCGGCGTTCCCATCGGCATCGTCACCACATATGCCGCTTCGTGGCTCCTGTATCTGCCGCTCAGTCGCTTCATTGACGTCGACAAAGTCGATGACGCTGCCAAGGAACTCGCCGATCGCGCCGGGCGCGGTCTGGGCCTGGCCGCCCTCGCCGTTCTCGTGGTCATTGGTGCGCCGATAGTCGAGGAACTCTTCTATCGCGGGATGTTGCTGGCGACGGTGCGGCGGCGGTTCGGGTCAAGGATCGCGATCGGTGCGTCGGCGACGATTTTCGCCGCCGCCCACTTTGAGCTGTTGCAGTTCCCGGCGCTGCTAGCGCTGGGGCTCGTGCTGGGTTATCTCGCCGTGCGCTATGAGCGAATCGGGCCATGTATCTGGGTTCACAGCACCTTCAACGCGGTTGCGATGATCGGCCTGATTTACCGTGCCTACTCGTAGATGTTGATGACGTCGCCGTCGCCGCGACCGGTCGCCGCGAGCACGAAGGGCAGCGCCGGGCCGGTCACTCGCCGGTCGGCGGAGCCGCCGCCGACGGTGACTTCCTCGACGCCGTCGAACGCCAGCGTGGCCGGGCCCCAGCCCCGCTTGCCCAACTCGAAGCCCACGTGGTGGACCGCGGAACGCAGGCCGTTGCCGGTCGCGACCGAGGGCCGGCCCAGCGACGCGAGGATGTCGTCGCCGTGAAGGTACGCGTCGTACATGATCGCCTCGACACCCTGAAGCAGGGTGCCCTCGTAGCCACCGGGCGCCGGGCCGTCCCACGCCGCGTCGTCGAAGACGGCGAGGAGGTCCTGGGCCGACTTGGTTGCGCCGGTGAGCTCCTCGGCCAGCTCGGCGCCGCTGCGGCCGCGCCGCTCGTCGACCTCGCGCTTGGTCACCTCGGGGGTGCCGAGACCGTCAAAGCGGCCCTCGACGATGTCGACCACGGTGCCGATCACGTGGGCGGCGACGTCGCCGACGGTCCACCCGTCGCAGCGGCTCGGAGTCGCCAGTTCGTCGGCGCTCAAGCTGCCGACGAGGCGCCCGAACACCCCCAACTCCTCGATGATGCCGGTGGCGATCTCGTCCTTGGACAGCGTCATTGGTCCTCCCATATGCGGTTGGAGAGTTACGTGCAGGCTGCCTGCATCTATAATCCCCACGCCATGCATGGTCAAGGGTGACACTGGTCACGTGACACGAACCCAGGCCGAGCGGACCGCCGGCACCCGCGCCGCGCTGCTCAAAGCCGGCCGCGAGCTGTTCGCGGCCAACGGCTTCGCCAATACGCCGCGCGAGGACATCGTCGAGCGGGCCGGCGTCACCCGTGGGGCCCTTCACCACCATTTCGGAAGGAAAGAGGAGTTCTTCAAGGCGGTGTTCGAGGACCTCGAGGAGGACATCGGGGCCCGGATCATGGTGGCGGCGGCCGCGGGGGCGGACCCGATGGCCCAACTCCGGCTGGGTTGCCAGGCGTTCCTCGACGAGGCGCTCGACCCGGCCGTCCAGCGGATCGCGCTGCTCGACGCTCCGTCCGTGCTCGGCTGGGAGGGCTGGCGCGAGGTCGAGGCGCGCCACGGGCTCGGGCTGGTCACCCAAGGCATCCGCGAGGTCATGGCCGCCGGGCAGATCGAGGAGCAACCGGTCGAGCCGCTGGCCCACATCGTGCTCGCCGCTCTGAACGAAGCCGCCCTCCTCGTCGCCGGCGCCGACGATCCGGTCGCGACCCGGGCAACCGTCGGTCGCCTGCTCGACCGCCTCCTGTCGCGTCTGTAACCGGGGCAACATAGGGAAGTCATGCTGCGACGCCTCAAGGAACGCGCCATCGGCGTCGTCACCAACCCGACCCAGTGCGTCGCGCTGATCGTGATCGTCGCGTCGACCGCGTTCGTCTTCTGGCAACTTCGGCCGGCGTTGCTCTTCGCCAACACGACACCGTCGGGCGGCGACATGGGCGCCCACGTGTGGGCGCCGGCGTACTTGCGTGACCACCTGTTGCCGCACGGGCGCCTTACGGGGTGGACGCCCGACTGGTACGAGGGCTTCCCGGCGCTCACCTTCTACTTCCCGCTGCCCTCGTTGCTGATCGTGATTCTCGACGTCGTCCTCCCGTACGGCATCGCGTTCAAGCTCGTGACCGTGCTGGGCCTGCTCGCCCTCCCGGCCGCCGCCTACGTCTTCGCCCGGTTGATCGGGCTGCGGGGGCCGTCACCCGCGTGTCTCTCGGTTCTCACCGTCCCGTTCCTCTTCGACCGCTCGTACACGATCTACGGCGGCAACATCCCGTCGACCCTGGCCGGCGAGTTCTCGTTCTCGATCAGCCTCGCGGTCGCGCTGCTGTTCCTCGGTGTGTTCGCGCGCGGCCTCCGCACCGGTCGCCAGCGGGGCCTGGCCGCGGTGCTGCTCGCAATCACGGGGCTGTGTCACTTCATTCCGACGTTCTTCGCGATCGGCGGGGCGGCGCTGCTGTTCTTGTTGCAACCCACGCGCCAGCGCCTTCGTTACGCGGCACCGGTCGCCATCGTCGGCGGGATGATCGGCGCGTTCTGGTGGCTGCCCTTCTATATGCGCCTCCCGTACACGACCGACATGGGTTGGGAGCCGCTGCGCACCTATCGCGAGTCGCTGATCACCCACAGCCTCGAGATCCCGCTGATCCTCGCCGCGCTGGGACTGGCCACCTCGGTCGTGCTCAAGCGGCGCGGCGGCATCTATCTGGGTCTGTTGGCCGGCGGCGCCGCGGTGGCGTTCGTCGTCGCGCCACCCGGTCGGCTGTGGAACGCGCGGCTGCTGCCGTTCTGGTTCCTCGCCGTGTACATGCTCGCCGGCGTCGGCGTGGCGGTGATGGGCGAAGCCGTCGCCGCGGTCGCCGGCTACCTGAGTCGACCTCGCGAGGACGTCGGCAACGACTCGCCCGCGCTCGGTGACGGCCGGGCGCCCGTGGACGCGGTGCGAACGCACGTGCTGAGTCGGTGCGAGCCGCTCGTGCCGGTCCCCCTCGCGTTGCGCGACGCGCTCGGTACCGTCGCCGCCGACGCGATCGAAGCCGAGGAGGCGGCGCCCCCGTTCGCCAACTCGGCCATGGACGGGTTCGCAGTGCGGGCCGCCGATGTGGCGGCCGTGCCGGTGGCGCTGACGGTCGTGGCCACCGTGGCGGCGGGCGACGACGCGGCCAACGTGCACGTGGGACCGGGGGAGGCAGCGCGGATCATGACCGGCGCGCCGGTGCCCGCGGGGGCCGACGCCGTCGTCATGATCGAGGACACCGACGGTGGGCCCAACGGGCGCGTCGAGATCCGTCGGGCGGTGGCCGCCGGCCACTTCATCCGCCAGGTTGGCGACGACGTGGCGCCGGGCGACGAGGTCGTCGGCGCCGGCGAGGTGCTGTCGCCCGCTCGCCTCGGGTTGCTCGCTGCGGTTGGCTGCCGGCGGGTGAGCGCCATCCCGATCCCGCGTGTCGGCGTGCTCGCGACCGGCGACGAGTTGGTGTCCCACGGCGACGTGCTGCGGCACGGCCAGATTCGCGATTCGAACCGCGTGCTGCTCCTCGGCTTGGTCGCGGCGGCCGGGTGCGAACCGGTCGACCTCGGTGTCGTCGGCGACGACCGTATGTCGATCGGCAACGCTGTCCGCGCCGCCACCGCGTCGTGCGACGCCGTCCTCACCACGGGTGGCGTGAGCGTGGGCGACTTCGACTTCCTCGCACCGGTGCTGGCCGACCTGGGCGACTCGTGGACGTTCCGGTTGCCGATCAAGCCGGCCAAGCCCTTCGTGTTCGGTGTCGTCGAGGGCGTGCCCGTGTTCGGGTTGCCGGGGAATCCCGTGTCGGCGGCGGTGAGCTTCGAATTGATCGCCCGGCCCGCGCTGCGGCAGATGGCGGGCTATCCGAGCGACCAACTCGACCGGCCGGCGGTGGTCGCGGTCGCCGATCAGGATCTGGCCCGCCGGCCGGACGGCAAGACGCACTACGCGCGCGTGGCGGCGTTCTGGGACGGCGTGGATGGCCGCGTGCGCGTGCGCTCGGCCGGCGCGCAGGGCTCCCACGTACTGAGTGGGCTGGCGGCGGCCAACGGTCTCGCCGTGCTGCCCGACGGGGGTGGCGTCCGGGCCGGCGACGACGTCCGCGTGCTGTTGCTCGACGTTCCGACCGAGCACCCGCCGGTGGACGCGGCCAACGGTCATGGCGTGCCGCCCGTGGCCGCCTTGCCCCCGGTCTCCGTGATCGAGCCCGACAGCGACACCATGAACGTGAGCCGCACGCCCACCGAGCGATGGGTCCGCGCCCTCACGCCGATCGTGGTCACGTGCATGTTCCTCGGCATCACCGCGCTGCCGCTCGGCGCGCTGCCGAAGAGCTTCGCCATCACGACGACCGACAGCAGTTTCATCCCCGGGTGGGTGAAGTGGAACTACAACGGGTACGAGCGCAAAGCCGCCTACCCGGAGTACCGCGACGTCGTGGCGACCATGGGCCGGGTCGGCAAGACCAACGGGTGCGGTCGCGCGTCGTGGGAGTACGAGCCCGAACTCGACCGCTACGGCACGCCGATGGCGCTCATGTTGCTGCCGTACTGGACCAAGGGCTGCATCGGCTCGATGGAAGGCCTGTACTTCGAGTCGTCGGCCACCACGCCGTACCACTTCCTTTCGAACTCGGAGCTGTCGCTCCGGCCGCCCCGTCCGCAGCGCGACCTCCCGTATCGCGACCTCGACGTGAAGCTCGGCGTGCAGCACCTCCAGTTGATGGGCGTCCGCTACTACATGGCGCTCTCAGACGCCGCTCAGTCCCAAGCCAACGTCAACCCTGACCTCAAGTTGATCGCGACGTCCAAGCCGTTCTCCGCGGTCGTGACCGAGAGCGGCAAGCCGGCCGAGACCAAGACGCGGAGTTGGAAGGTCTACGAAGTCGCCAACTCCGCCGTTGTCGCGCCGCTCGCCTTCGAGCCGGCGGTGATGACTGGCGTGCCCAAGGGCGGCCGCGGCTGGCAGGACGCGGCCGTCGACTGGTTCCAGGGCGATCCCTCGCATTGGGAGGTGCAGCTCGCCGCCAGCGGCCCGAAGGAGTGGGCGCGGGTCAAGGGTGCGATCGCCGATCCGCCGCGGCGCGCGGTTACGCCGGCGACGGTGAGCCACGTTCGCACCGGCGACGACTACATCAGCTTCGACGTCGACCGGCCCGGCAGCCCCGTCCTCGTCAAGGCTTCGTACTTCCCGAACTGGAAGGCGAAGGGCGCGCGTGGGCCGTGGCGGGTGACCCCCAACCAGATGGTCGTGATCCCGACGTCGCGTCACGTGCGACTGCACTACGGCGAGACGCCTGTCGACCTCATGGGTTGGGCGCTGACGATCCTCGGGATCCTCGCGGTCGTGGGTTTCAGCCGGCGCGACCGGCTCGTTCGTCGCGACGACGAGGCGGCGGCCGATGCGGTGGTGCTACCGCCGCCCGCGAGCCTCGCGTCGGAGTTGCAGCCAGAGGCGCCCCAACCCGTGCACTGATCGCGGTATGCGGCGGACGATCGACGTGCGCGACGCGCGCCGTTCGGCGACGACGACCGGTACGGCGCCGACCCGCAGTCCCGCCCGCTCCACCCGGATGAGCAACTCGGTGTCGTAGAGGTCGGTGCCGCTGCGGCACTCGGCGACCAGCGCGGCCAGTTCGGCCCGCTTCATCGCCTTCATGCCGTGGGTGTCGACGACCGCGAGGCCGAAACCGACGCGGAGCATGCCGGAGAAGACCGCGGTGACGACGCGGCGCGCCGGCGCGCGGGTGTCGTGGGCGCCGGCGCCGCGCTTGGCGGCGACGACGATCACGCAGCCGTCGTCGAGCAGCGCCACGGCGCGGTCGAGGAACCCCAGGTCGAAGTAGTCGACGTCGAAGTTGCAAACGACGTCACCGCGAGCGTTCATGAAACCGTGGCGGAGCGCGGCGCCGTAGTCGGCATCGGGAGTCGAAAGCGCCCGCACCTCGCCGTCCCGTGCCGCCAGTTTCTCGGCGACGGCGAAGGTGCCGTCACTCGAGCCGTTCTCGACGACGATCACCTCGAATTCATGCCCGCGGCCGCGCAGACCGGCGACGAGCTCGTCGACGGTATCGGCGAGAAACGGTTCCTCGTTGTAGGCGGGGAGCACGATCGAGATCAAGATCTGCCATCTTCGCAGCCCACTACGCTGCTTGTACTTATGGCGGCGCTCGACCACGCGATCCTGCGACGAATCTTCAAGGCGTACGACGTGCGCGGCCTGGTGCCCGACGAGCTCAATGCCGACGTGGCGCGAGCCGTCGGCGCCGCCTTCGCCCGCTTTGCTGGCGCACCGCGCGTCCTCGTGGGTCACGACATGCGTCCGTCCGGACCCGAGCTGGCGGCCGCGTTCGTCGAGGGCGTCACGAGCCAGGGCGTCGACGTGGTCCGCCTCGGGCTGATCCCGACCGACTTGCTGTACTTCGCCGCCGGCCAACTCGACTCACCGGGGGCCACGTTCACCGGCTCGCACAATCCCGCGCAGTACAACGGCATCAAGTTGTGCCTGGCTGGCGCCAAGCCGGTCGGCGAGGACACTGGTCTGGCCGACATTCGCGAGGCGGTCGAGGCCGGCACCATCGACGGCGGCGGCACCACCGGCGCGGTCACCGACCTCGACCTCCTCGACGACTACGCCAAGCACGTCCGGTCGTTCGTCGACGTCGACGCCTTGCGCCCGCTCAAAGTCGTGGCCGACACCGCCAATGGCATGGGCGGGCTGGTCGTGCCGCGCGTGCTGGCCCCGCTGCCCTTCGACCTCGACATGCTCTACGGCGAGCTCGACGGCACGTTCCCCAACCACCCGGCCGACCCGATCCAACCCGAGAATCTCAAGGACTTGCAGGCTCGGGTCCTCGAGGTTGCCGCCGACGTCGGGCTCGCCTTCGACGGCGACGCCGACCGCGTGTTTCTCGTCGACGAGCAAGCCCAGCCCTTGTCGGGGTCGACCACCACGGCCATGCTCGCCGCGTCGATCCTCGACAAGCATCCGGGTCAAGCCGTGATTCACAACCTGATCTGTTCGCGCGCCGTGCCCGAGATCATTCGCGAGCACGGCGGCACGCCGATCGTGTCGCGCGTCGGCCACTCGTACATCAAGGCCGAGATGGCGGCGCACGACGCGATCTTCGGCGGCGAGCATTCGGCCCACTACTACTTCCGCGACAACTACCGCGCCGACTCGGGGCTCATCGCGGCCGTCGTCGTTCTCGAACTGATGTCGATCGCCGGCGCGCCACTTTCGGAGCTGCGCAAGCCGTTCGAGCGCTACGCGGCGTCGGGCGAGCTCAACACGCGCGTCGACGATCCGGGCGCCGTGATCGAACGGGTTGCCACCGCGTTCACCGGCCGTGGAAAACAGAACCGGCTCGACGGTCTCACCGTCGAGTTCGACGACTGGTGGTTCAACATGCGGCCGTCGAACACCGAACCGCTCCTTCGGCTCAACCTCGAGGCGCGCACCAGCGAGGAGTGCGCCGCCCACGTCGACGAAGTCCTCGCGCTCGCGAAAGGGTAAGTAGTGGCTCTCGATCCCGTCCTGCTCGACATCCTGGCCTGCCCCGAAGACAAGGGCCCGCTGCTGTACTTCGAGAGCGAGGACTCGCTGTACAACCCGCGGTTGAAGCGCCGCTACTCGATACGCGACGACATCCCCGTGATGTTGATCGACGAGGCCGAAACGGTGAGCGACGACGAGCACGCTCGCCTGCTCGCCAAGGCCGACGCCGAAGGCATAACTCCGACCTTTGAGGCGACCGCTTGAGTACGTCGTCGACTGACGTGCTCGACACGCTCGGCATGTTCGACGCGACCGCGGCGCTGCCGGAGCAGGTCGCGGCGGCGGCGGCTGCCGCGCGCGGCATCGAGGGACTGCCGGCCCACGACGACATCGAGAGCGTCGTCGTGCTCGGCATGGGCGGCAGCGGTGTCGCCGGCGACGTGCTGCTCGCCACCGCGGCGCCGTTCATGGCCGTGCCGGTCGTCGTCGTGAAGTCGTACAACCCGCCGGCGTTCGTGAGCGAGACGTCGCTCGTTTTCGCAGTGTCGTTCTCCGGCGCCACCGAAGAGACGGTCGAGGCGGCGTCCGAAGCCGCTATGCAGGGCGCCCGCATTGTCGTCGTGTCCGCGGGCGGCGAGCTTGCGGAGTTGGCGGAGTCCTGGGGCGGCGTGCACGTGCCCGTGCCGACCGACGGCATCCCGCAACCCCGCGTGGGTCTCGGGGCCATGGCCATTCCGCCGCTGGTCGTGCTCGAGCAGATCGGCCTGTTCCCCGGGGCCTCCGAGTGGATCGAGCTGGCCGTCGCCCAGCTGCGGCGCCGGCGCGACGCGCTCCTGCGCCCGACCAACCTGGCCTCGGACCTGGCCCGGCGCATCGGGCGGACGATCCCGCTCATGCACGGCGCCGGCTCCGTGGGCGCGACAGCGGGCGCGCGCTGGCGCACCCAGATCAACGAGAACGCCAAGTGCCCGGCATTCAGCGCCGTGCAGCCCGAGCTGTGTCACAACGAAATCTGCGGGTGGGGCCAACACGGCGACGCGACCCGCCAGCTGCTCACGCTGATCAACCTGCGGCACGACCACGAGCACCCGCAAGTCAGCCGCCGCTTCGAGCTGGTTGCCGACATGATGCGCGAGATCGTCGCCGGCATCGAAGAGGTGCGAGCCGAGGGCGAGGGCGAACTCGCCCAGCTCCTCGACCTCATCCTCATCGGCGACTTCACGAGCCTGCATCTCGCCGCCCAGGAAGGGATCGACCCCGGCCCCATCCCCGCGCTCGACGAAATCAAGGCCCGCCTGAAAGAAGACCGCGAGATCTAGCGTTCTTTGATTCTTTGCGGATGTTCCACGCCGGCAAGGAATCAAAGAACGGTTAGTAGCGGTACTGCTCGGCTTTGTAGGGGCCCTCGAGGGGGATGCCGAGGTACTCGGCCTGGGACTCGGTGAGTGAGGTGAGCCGCACGCCGAGGGCGTCGAGGTGGAGGCGGGCCACTTCCTCGTCGAGTTTCTTCGGGAGGACGTACACCTTGTTCTCGTAGTCGTCGCCGCGCGTGTACAGCTCGATCTGGGCCAGTACCTGGTTGGTGAACGAGCACGACATCACGAAGCTCGGGTGCCCGGTCGCGCAACCGAGGTTGAGCAGCCGCCCTTCGGCCAGCACGATCACGCCCTTGTCGCCGAAGTACCACTGGTCGACCTGCGGCTTGATGTTCTCGCGCCGCACGCCCGGCCACCGGGCGACGCCGGCCATGTCGATCTCGTTGTCGAAGTGACCGATGTTGCCGACGATCGCCTGGTGCTTCATGCGCGACATGTGTTCGGCCGTGATGACGTTCTCGTTGCCGGTCGCGGTGATGAAGATGTCGGCCGTGTCGACGACGTCCTCGAGCGTGGTGACTTGGAACCCGTTCATCACTGCTTGCAGCGCGTTGATCGGGTCGATCTCGGTGACGATCACGCGCGCGCCCTGGCCGGCGAGCGACGCCGCGCAGCCCTTGCCGACGTCGCCGTAGCCGCACACGACGGCGGTCTTGCCGCCGATCATCACGTCGGTGGCGCGGTTGATGCCGTCGATGAGCGAGTGGCGGCAGCCGTAGAGGTTGTCGAACTTCGACTTGGTGACTGAGTCGTTGACGTTGATCGCCGGGAACTTGAGCGTGCCCGCCTCCTGGCGTTGGTACAGGCGGTGGACACCGGTGGTGGTCTCCTCGGTGACGCCCTTGACGCCCTTGGTCACGCGGGTCCAGCGGTCGGGGTCCTCGTTGAGGCTGCGCTGGATGAGACGGAGGATGACGCCCTCCTCTTCGGAGCGGGCGCTGGTCGGGTCGAGCGGCTCGCCCGCCTCGTACTTCGAACCGTCGAGGACGAGCAACGTCGCGTCGCCGCCGTCGTCGAGGAGCATGTTGGGCCCGTTGCCGTCCGGCCAGAGCAGCATCTTCTCGGAGCACCACCAGTACTCCTCGAGGGTCTCGCCCTTCCACGCGTACACGGGGACGCCCGACGGCTTCTCCGGCGTGCCGTCCGGTCCGACGACGACCGCGGCGGCGGCGTGGTCCTGCGTCGAGAAGATGTTGCACGACGCCCACCGCACCTCGGCGCCCAGCGCGATCAGCGTCTCGATCAGCACTGCGGTCTGGATCGTCATGTGCAGCGACCCGGATACGCGCGCGCCGGTCAACGGCTTGCTTTCGCCGAATTGCCGGCGCAGCGCCATGAGGCCGGGCATCTCGTGCTCGGCGAGCTGAATCTCCTTGCGGCCGAAGCCGGACAACGACAGATCGGCGACCTTGAAGTCACCCGGTGCGAGAGCGGACATGGGCGTTGAGGCTACCTGGGCGCGCGCACCCACTTCGTAGCCTCGTGCTGTGCTCTTGCCCACTCGTTGTCCGGTTTGTGACGGCTTCGGGGCCGCGCCGTGCGCGTCGTGCGTCAGCGAGATGCGACGCGCACCGTCCCTGCCGGCGCCGCCCGGCGTCGACCGGTGTGTCGCCCTCCTCGCGTACGCGCGCGCGGCGCGTGAGCTAGTCGCCCGTCTCAAATACCGCAACGCGCGAGCCAGCATCGGGTGGCTTGCCCAGGGGCTCGCCGCGCTCGTCGACGAACCTGTCTCGCTGGTCACGTGGGCGCCCACCACGCCCGCCCGTCGTCGAGCGCGGGGCTTCGACCAGGCCGAGCTACTCGCACGCGCCGTCGGCCGATCGCTCGGGCGCCCGACCCACCGCCTCCTTCGCCGCGCGCCCGGTCCCCCGCAGACCGGCAACGACGCCGCCACGCGCCGGTCGGCCCGCCCGGCCCTGGCCGCGACGAGGCGTTGCCACGGCACGGTGCTCCTGGTCGACGACGTCACCACCACCGGCGCCACCCTCGCCGCCGCCGCTGCCGCATTGCGATCGGCAGGCGCGGATCGCGTGGTTGCCCTAGTCGCCGCCCGGACGCCACCCCCGGGGGACTTACACTGACGTATGGGCCGTGCGCGGGTCTGTGGTTGCAAGTCGATGCCAGCCGCGGGCGAAACGACCCACGTAAGGCAACTCAGTTGCTGAGCATGGCGCGGTTTAGATGTAAGTCCTGGACAGTCCAGGCAAGTGTGGGGTCAAAGACCAGGTCAGCCGCGCACGGCCCATCTATAGCTGCGTCCTTGAGAGGAGTAGCCCGTGGAAATTGCCATCCGGTCCCGGAAGCTCCGCATCAGCAAGTCGATGCGCGCCACAGTCGAGGAGAAGGTGGGCCGGCTCAGTCGGTACCTCGATGGCATGGAGCGGGCCGAGGTGTGGTTTGCCGAGGAGCAGAACCCGCGGATCACCGACAAGGAGATCTGCGAAGTCACGATGCACGGCCACGGCCACATCGTGCGAGCCAAGGCGGCGGCCACTGATCCGCTCGCAGCAGTCGACCGCGTCGTCGACAAGCTCGAGCACCGGATGGAGAAGCTCAAGGGCAAGCTCGTCGGCCGCTCGCATCCGCGCCGCGGCCAGAACGGCCACCGGGTGCTCGATGGCGACGGCGCAGACGGCGCGCACGACGCGGAAGACGCGACTTCGGACGCCGGTGCCCGTATCGTGAAGACCAAGCAGTTCGACATCAAGCCGATGACGCCTGAGGAGGCCGCCCTGCAGATGGAGTTGCTCGGTCACGACTTCTTCTTCTTCACCAATGCCGAAACCGACCGGGCCGCGGTCGTCTATCGCCGCGCCGATTCGAACATCGGGTTGATCGACGCCACCTAGATGAGCGATCACAACGTCTCCGGGGACGGCGGGCCCATTCGGGTCTTGATCGCCGACGACCAGCCGCTGTATCGCCGCGGCCTGGAAGTCGTGCTGCATACGGAGGAGCACATCGAAGTCGTCGGCGAGGCCGAGAACGGCGAGGAAGCCATCGCCAAGGCCGAGGAGCTAGCGCCCGACGTTGTGCTGATGGACGTGCGGATGCCCAAGATCAACGGCATCGAGGCGACCAAGGAGATCCGCGACCGCGTCCCGACCACCAAGATCCTCATGCTCACCGTCAGCGACGAGGACTCGGATCTCTACGAAGCGATCAAGGCCGGCGCCAGCGGGTACCTCCTCAAAGAGGTGTCGGTCGAGGAAGTGGCCGACTCCATTCGGGCGGTCATGCAGGGCGAGAGCAAGATCACGCCGTCGATGGCGTCGAAGCTGATCAACGAGTTCAGTGCGATGTCGAAGCGGGCCGACGAGCGCCAGCGCTTGCCGGTACCCGCCCTCACCGCACGCGAGCTCGAGGTGCTCAAGCTCGTCGCCAAGGGCATGAGCAACCGTGAGATCGCCGATGAGCTGTTCATCTCGGAGAACACGGTGAAGAACCACGTCCGCAACATCCTCGAGAAGCTGCACCTGCACTCGAGGATGGAAGCGGTCATGTACGCGCTTCGCGAGAAGCTGCTCGACCTCCGCGACGACGAGTAAGCGCGCTCCCCGGATCGGCGCCGCGGCGCTGATCCTCGGGTGGATCGGCGTCTCGACGTCGTGGGCGATCCATCGTCACGACGCCTTCGGCACGTTCGGGTTCGACTTCGGCATCTTCGACCAGGGGGCGTGGCTGCTCAGCCGGTTCCGCTCGCCGTTCGTGACGATCATGGGTGTGAACCTGTTCGGCGATCACACGTCGTTCGCGTTGCTCCCGCTCGTTCCGTTCTACTGGCTGTTCCCGTCGGCGACGGTTCTCATCGCGGCGCAGGCCGTCGCGCTCGGGGCCGGCGGCGTTCCGGTGTTCCTTCTCGCGCGCGACAAGCTGCGGAGCGAGTGGCTCGCGCTCGGCGTCCTCGCCGCGTTCCTCGCCAATCCCACGCTGCAGTGGGAAGGGTGGGAGCAGTTCCACCCCGATGTCCTCGAAGTGCCGCTCGCGCTGTTCGCCATCTACTTCATGACGCGCCGGCGGTGGACGCCGTTTCTCGTCTCCGTCGTCCTGCTGTTGCTGGTCAAGGAGGACGTCGCCCTGCTGACGTTCGCGCTCGGCCTCTACGTCGCCCGCCGGTACGACAAGCGGATCGGCGTCATCACCGCCGCGTTCTCCGCCCTGTACTTCGTGGCCGCGGTCTGGGTCATCCTGCCGGCGTTCAACGGCCAGGGCAGCCTCGACGCGTGGCGCGTCCCGTATGGCGGCGTCGGCGGCCTGTTGAGGCGAACGGTGACCCATCCGTGGGACGTGATCGCCTTGGCGCTCGGCGAGGACAAGCGCTGGTACCTGTGGCAGCTGCTCGCGGGCTTCGGGTTGCTGTCGCTGCTCGCGCCCAGCGCGCTGTTGCTGGCGACCGGCCCGCTGGCGTCGAACCTCCTCAGCCGGTTCTCGTACCAGTACCACCTGCAGTACCACTACACGACCCTCATCCTCCCGGTGTTGGTGTTCGCTGCCGTTCTGGGCGCGGCGCGCCTACGCGGACGGCTGCGGGTCGGCGCGGTTGCCGTCATGCTCGCCGCGTCGCTGCTGACCGGATGGATGTGGGGACCGACGCCGTTGGCCCGCCACCCGGTGCAGCTGGGCGACGCCCGCGCCGCGCACGTGGGGCCGATCCTCGCGATCCTGCACCGGATACCCGCCAACGCCAGCGTCGCCGCGCACTACAGCTTCGTGACCCATCTCGACCATCGCCGCGAGATCTACGAGTTCCCGACGCCGTGGTACGCCCAGAACTGGGGCGATGGCCGCGACAACGGCGCCGAACTCCGGGTGGCGGCGCACGTGCAGTACATCGTGATCCCGGCCGAGGGCCTCGGTGTTCGCGAGGCGCTCCTGCTCGAGCACCTCACCGCACGCGAGTTCCGTGCGGTCGTCGTCGGCGACCGCATCGCGCTGTTGAAGCGGGTTGCGCCGGCCGAGCCGCTCGGCCGGGCCTTCCGCCGCCAGCTCGACCGCGCCGGGCGCTAGGCGGGCCGGGCGGTCACCAACACCGCCGAGCCGCGCGGCGCCGGGTCCCAGCCGACGACCCTGAAGCCGTGGGCGCGGAGGTACCCACTCAGACGGGGCTCGTGTGACGGCGTCCAGAAGGCCACGAGCCCCTCGTCGTCGATCACGCCGCGCACCCGGGCCAGCGCGGCGGGGGCCAGCGCGTCGGTATCGGTCGCCACGACGATCGCGTCGGCCGTGTCACCCGCCGACACCAAGCCGGTGGTCCACCCGGCCCGCTCGGCTTCGATGGCGACGACCTCGATGCCGGTCGCCAGTCGCTGCCCGCGGAGCGCGTACCCGCCGATCGACTTCACGATCCATTGCGCTACCTCGGTGGCCGGCGCGATGCCGCTGGCGACGACGAGCGGTTCCTCGTCAATGGCGCGCGACGCGACCGGGGATTTGCGGCCCCGGCGGCCGCGGCGCGCAGTCTGCTCGACGCAGTAGCGCAGCCCGCTGCCGACGTAACGGAACGATCGCCCGACGCCAATCGACGACGACTCCTCCGTGTAGCGCGTCGGGATCGGCACCTCGACTACACGCAGCCCGAGCGTGACCGCGTCGACCAGGAACTGCGCGTCGAACGCGAAGTTGTCGGAGTACGACAAGAACGGAAGGCTCAAGAGACACCGTCGCGTGTAGGCCCGCATCCCGCTGTGCATCTCGGTGAAGCGCGACCCGAGCACCAGGTTCTCGACCGTGGTGCTCAGGCGGTTGCCGAGGTAGCGGTACAGGGGCATCCCACCGCCCATCGGGTCACCCAAACCCGCGAAGCGCGAGCCGAACGTCATGTCGGCGTCGCCGGCCAGGATCGAGGCAGTGAGCAACGGCACCGCCGCGGGGTCGTACTGGTAGTCGGGATGCAACAGGACGACGACGTCGGCGCCGGCGGCCAGCGCGTGGGCGTAACACGTTTTCTGGTTGCCGCCGTAGCCGCGGTTCGCCGGGTGCACGACGACGTCGATGCCCAACTCGCGAGCGATCTCCGCAGTGTGGTCGGGACTGGCGTCGTCGACGAGGATCAGGTGGTCCGCCGCGCCTTCGGGAATAGCAGCGACCGTCTTCCCGAGCGTTCGCTCGGCGCGGTACGCGGGCAGCGTGACGACGATCTTGGGTCGGGTCACGACGGTGGCTTGGGCGAGTCGGGCCCGGGCGGGTGCGTCCGCCGGGCGACGAGGATGTCGTTGTGGTCGTACCGGAGCTGGAACTCGGTGGTCAGCAACGTGTGCAGCAACTCGCGGTCCTCGGCACTCAAGAGCTGGCGATCGAGGATCAGCCACTTGACCCCACCGGGATCGTCGGGGTTCTCGCCGCGGACACCCCAGTTGACGACCTTCCACGGGTTCGGGAACTCGTACACCTTGGTGCGGTGCGTGAGGTGCGGCGCCATGTAATAGATCGCGCTCACCGAATCGTGTTTCGGAATGAGGCCCAGGGCGTCGTGCTTGGCCTGGCGACGGGCATCGGCGCCGAGCGACCAGATGCCGTTGTGGAACTTCACGCTGATCGGCGCGTTGCCCCACGCGACGGTTGTGGCGAGCGACGACGCCATTACCAGGCCGACGAGAAAGCGCCGGAACCCGGGCCGCTCGCCCAGGTTGGCGATGGCCTCGACCGTCGCCACCATGACGCCGACGAGCACCAGCGCCGCGTAGTGGTATCGGATCTCGCGCTGATACGGGAAGGTTGACAGCAGGTTGATCGCCAGCATCGGGACGGCGATCAGGAACGTGCTGAGGGAGGCCAGCGGCAGAAACGCCATCGGCGCCAGCATCATCACCGTGTAGTCGCGGCGGTCGTCCATCCGCAGGAGGCGACGGATCTCGTTCGGCTTGGTGAAGAACGACTTCAATACCGCGAACGGCGACTCGCCTAGATCACCGAAGAACGTGTTGTAGAACGCGGCGATGTGGTTGTTGGCCGGAAGGATGACCTTGGTCGACAGCTCGTACCAGGCCAGCGATGCCAGCGCGGTCACCGCGCCGATGCGGCGGTTGCCGCGGAAGAATATGAGGACGCCGATCATCGCCATCGAGAAGGCGACGTCCTCCTTGCACAGGATTGCGGCTGCCGCGGCGACGGTGAACCAACGCCAGCGACCGGCGCGCGCCGCCCAGTAGGCGAAGAGGAGCGGTCCGATCGCCAGGGCGTCGGGATGGAAGAACTCCCACGCCAGCCAACCCGACGTCGGGTGCAGCAGCAGCGCGGTGCCCATGGCGACCGCCAGCCACCGGCTCTTGAGGCGGTCCCGCGCCAGCAGGAATATTGCGATCGCGCCCGATGCTTGCGACAGCACCTGCACGACGAGGAGGAAATGTGGGCCCGCGCCCAGGCGGTAGAAGGGCGCAAGCAGGTAGAGGATGAAGTTGACGTGGTGGCCGAACAGGTGGAGGCCGCGGATCGTGACGAACGGGTGCTTGAGCTGCGAGAGCAGCCAAATGCCCTGGTCGTAGGTGCCGAGGTCGAACCCGAATGTCCCGTACCGGTCGTGGCGCTGGAAGCCGAGGATGATGAATGTCAGCGACCAGACGACGATGACCGCGCCCAGAGTCCAGCGAGCCGGGTCCCGGCGGGCGACCCAGGCCCGCGCCTGTTCCCCCGGACTCACCTCCTCGGTTTGCGCGGTCATCGGGACATTCTCACCTGATCAGAAGACGGGGGACCGGAACGTAGACTCAATGTCCTCATGAGTGTCTTCTCCAAAGTTCTGCGGGCCGGTGAGGGCAAGAAGCTGCGTGCCCTCCAGTCGCTCGTGCCGGACATCAACGGCTTCGAACCCGAGATGCACGCGCTCTCGGACGAGGCGCTCCGGCACAAGACGGTGGAGTTCCGCGAGCGCCTCGGTCGGGGCGAGGATCTCAACGACCTCATGATCGAGGCCTTTGCGGTGGGGCGGGAGGCGGCCACCCGGACGATCGGGCAGCGCCACTTCGACGTACAGCTCATGGGCGGGGCCGCCCTGCACTTCGGCTGGATCGCCGAAATGAAGACGGGCGAGGGCAAGACGCTCGTTGCGACGTTGCCGCTGTACCTCAACGGCCTGTCGCAGCGGGGCGCTCACCTCGTCACGGTCAACGACTACCTCGCGTCGTTCCACGCCGAATGGATGGGGCGGCTCTACAAGTTCCTCGGACTCACAGTGGGCCTCGTGTTGCCCGACCGCGACGACTTCGCCGAGAAGAAGGCGGCCTACGCCTGCGACATCACGTACGGCACCAACGCCGAGTTCGGGTTCGACTATCTGCGCGACAACATGGCCGGCGCTCGCGAGTACATGGTGCAGCGCGGTCACGTGTATGGGATCGTCGACGAGGTCGACTCGATCCTCATCGACGAGGCCCGCACGCCGCTCATCATCAGCGGTACCGCCGACGAGTCGGCGCGCCTCTACTACCAGTTCGCCGCCATCGTCCGTTCGCTCAACCGCGACACCGACTACGAGGTCGAGGAGGACAAGCGCACCGTTGCGCCCACCGAAGAGGGCATCGAGAAGGTCGAGAAGCAACTCGGCGTCGACAACATGTACGACGCGGTTTCCGTCAACTACGTGCACCAGCTCACCAACGCGCTACGCGCCAAGGAGCTGTACCAGCGCGACAAGGACTACGTCGTCATGGACGGCGAGGTCAAGATCGTCGACGAGTTCACCGGCCGCATCCTCGAGGGTCGGCGCTGGTCCGACGGCCTGCACCAGGCGGTCGAGGCCAAGGAGCGGGTGCGGATCAAGGAGGAGTCGCACACGTGGGCGACCGTCACCCTCCAGAACTACTTCCGCATGTACGAGAAGCTCGCCGGGATGACGGGCACGGCCGAGACCGAGGCCAGCGAGTTCGCCAACACGTACAACCTCCCGGTCGTCCCCATCCCGACGCACCGCCCGATGGTTCGCATCGACGCACCCGACCTCATCTACAAGACCGAGCTAGCCAAGTTCGAGGCGGTCATCGAGGACCTCGTCGAGCGTTACGACCGCGGCCAGCCCGTGCTCGTCGGCACCGCGTCGGTGGAGAAGTCCGAGGTTCTGTCGCGCATGCTCGACAAGCGCGGCATCCCGCACACGGTGCTGAACGCCAAGCAGCACACGCGGGAGGCGCACATCGTCGCCCAGGCTGGTCGGCTGCACGGGATCACCGTCGCGACGAACATGGCCGGGCGCGGCGTCGACATCCTGCTCGGCGGCAACCCGGAAGGGCTGGCCCGCCAGGAGGCCGAAGCGCGCGGCCTCGCGCTCGACAGCGACGAGGGCCAGGCTCTGGTCCAGCAGTTGCTGCCCGGCCTCGAGACGCAGTGCCAGGCCGAAGGCGACAAGGTGCGCGCGTTGGGCGGCCTGTATGTACTGGGCAGCGAGCGCCACGAGAGCCGTCGCATCGACAACCAGCTGCGCGGCCGCTCGGGTCGCCAGGGCGATCCGGGTGAGAGCCGGTTCTTCCTCTCCCTGGAGGACGACCTCATGCGCCTGTTCGCCACCGGCGCCATGAACTGGGTGATGGGCAAGGCACTGCCCGACGACACGCCGATCGAGGCGCGCATGGTCACCAAGGCCATCGAGCGGGCCCAGAACACCGTCGAAGCGCGCAACTCCGAGATCCGCAAGGACGTCCTCAAGTACGACGAGGTCATGGACAAGCAGCGCAAGGCCATCTACGGCCGGCGCAACCAGATCATCGAGGGCGACGACCTGCGCGACGAGACCATGGAGATCCTCGACGAAGCCATCGGGACCGTCGTCGACGAGTTCGCCGGCGGCGAGTTCACCGAGGACTGGGACGTCGAAGGCCTGCTGCGCGAGGTCACCGGCTACTACCCCACGCAGTTCACCGCCGAGGAGCTGAATCGGGCGGTGACGCCCGAGGAGCTCGAGGAGAGCCTCATCGCCGAGGCGACGGCGTACTACGCGCGCCGCGAGGAGTCGATCACGCCCGAGGTCATGCGCCAGCTCGAGCGCGAGATCATGCTGCAGATCATCGACCAGCGGTGGCGCGAGCACCTGGCCGAGATGGACTACCTACGCGAGGGCATCGGCCTGCGCGCCATGGGCCAGCGCGACCCGCTCAACGAGTGGCAGCGCGAGGGCTACGACATGTTCGTGCGGATGATGGGCGGCATCAAAGACGACTACCTCCGCTACGTGATGCACGCCGAGGTCGTCATCGAGGCGCCCGAGCAGCCGTCGCTCGAAGGGGCGCAGTACAAGGCGGCCGAGGACACCGTGCAACGGCCGATCCTCCAAGGCCCACCGCCCGAAGAGTTCGCTCAGCAAGCGGCCCCGGCCGAGACCCCGGCATGGGACGACCCTGAGTACACGATGGCTCCTGTCGTGAAGTCCGAGCACGACAAGGTCGGCCGCAACGAGCCGTGCTGGTGCGGCAGCGGCAAGAAGTTCAAGCATTGCCACGGGCAGTAAGTGCGCGATTTCGCCGACGATCTGTCGTCGCTCCGCAAGCGGCTCGATGATGCAGCGCGCTACCTGAACCTCGACGCCAGCCGGGCGCGATTAGCCGAGCTGACGACCGAAGTCGAGCGGCCTGACCTATGGGACGACGCCGATAACGCGCGCCGGGTCAACATCGAATACGGACGCGTCAACGAGGACGTTCAGCTGATCGAAGGCTTGCAAGCCAAGCTCGAGGACGCGGCGACGTTGTACGAGATGGCGGTCGAGGAGAGCGACGAAAGTCAGGAGCCGGAGATCGCCGACGCGGTCAGCGCTCTTGAGACTGACATGGGTGCCCTCGAGCTGCGGTCACTCTTCAGCGGCGAGTACGACGAGAACGACGCCGTCTGCGAAGTCCACGCCGGCGAGGGCGGCACCGACGCGCAGGACTGGACCGAGATGATGCTGCGGATGTACCAGCGGTGGGCCGAGCGACGCGGCTTCTCGGTCGAGCTCGACGAGGTCACCGCCGGGCAGGAAGCCGGCATCTTGTCGGCCACGTTCATCATCAAGGGTCGCTATGCGTACGGGCTGCTGAGTGCCGAGCGCGGCGTCCACCGGCTCTATCGCATCTCGCCGTTCGACTCGCAGGCGCGCCGGCAGACGTCGTATGCCGCGGTCGACGTGGTTCCGTTCATCGAAGACGCCAGCGGCGAGGTCAAGATCGAGGACAAGGACCTCAAGATCGACACGTATCGCTCGTCGGGCGCCGGCGGCCAGCACGTCAACGTCACCGACTCGGCGGTGCGCATCACCCACCTGCCGACGGGCATCGTCACCTCGTGCCAGAACGAGCGCAGCCAGCTCCAGAACAAGGCCAAAGCCATGCAAGTCCTGGCGGCCAAGCTGGCCGAACGCCAGCGCGAGGAGCGCCGGGCGGAATTGGCGGCCCTGTCAGGCCCGCAAGGGCAGGTCAGCCGGGCCGGCAATTTCATCCGCGGCTACGTGCTCGCGCCGTATCAGCTGGTCAAGGACGAGCGCACCGGCGTCGAGACCGGGAACGTCCAGGCGGTGCTCGACGGCGACCTCGACCAGTTCATGGAAGGGTGGCTGCAATGGCGTCGCGAGTCCGAGGGTGCGCCAGGATCGTAAGGACCCGTCAGTAGACTGCTCGCCGGTCGTCTTCAGGCTCCGCCTCCGACTCCCTCAAAATGATCCGTCTCGACAACGTCACCAAGTCCTATAAAGGAACCACCGTCGCTCTGCGCGACGTATCTGTCGACATCCAAAAAGGCGAGTTCGTGTTCCTCGTCGGGCCGTCGGGCTCCGGCAAGTCGACATTCGTCCGGTTGTTGATCAAGGAAGAAGAACCCGACGGCGGGATGATCCACGTCGCCGGCAAGGAGCTGCAGAAGTTGTCGCCGTGGAAGGTGCCGATCCTGCGGCGCCAGATCGGCTGTGTGTTCCAGGACTTCCGGCTACTGCCCACCAAGACCGTCGCCGAGAACGTGGCGTTCGCCCTCGAAGTCATCGGCCGCCCCAAGCACGTCATCGCGTCGCAGGTGCCCGTCGTGCTCGACCTCGTCGGGTTGGCCAAGAAGTCCGACAACCTCCCCGGGGAATTGTCCGGTGGCGAGCAGCAGCGCGTGGCCATCGCCCGCGCCTTCGTCAACCGGCCGCTGATCCTGCTCGCCGACGAGCCCACCGGGAACCTCGACCCGAACACCACCGTCGGCATCATGCGGTTGCTCGACCGCATCAACCGCACGGGCACCACGGTCGTCATGGCCACCCACGACCAGGGCATCGTCGACTCGATGCGCCGTCGCGTGATCGAGCTCGACCGCGGCACCGTCGTGCGCGACCAAGCGCGCGGTGTGTACGGCTACGGATCGGAAACGGTGAGCTGATGCCGGTCTCGTTCGCATACGTCGCCAAGGAAACAACCAGCAACCTGCTCCGCAACCTGCTGATGACCGTTGCCGCCGTGCTCACCGTCGCGGTGTCGCTGTGGCTGGTCGGCGGGGCGCTCCTGCTCAAGCAAGGCGTCACCCGGGCGACGATCCAGTGGAAGGGCGGCGTCGAGCTGTCGATCTTCCTCAAGCCTGAGGTCGAGCAGAACCAGATCGACGCGGTGCGCCGCGAGCTCGGGAACATGCCCGAGGTCAAGCGCGTGAAGTTCGTCGACCAGGACGCCGCGTTCGAAGAGTTCAAACAGATCGTCAACGTCAAGGACTACAACGACGTCGTCACCGCCAAGGACCTACCGCCGTCGTTCCGCGTCGTTCCCACCAAGGCGGAACTGGTCGAGACGATCGGCGAGCGCTTCCGCGCTCAGCCCGGCGTGAGCGAGGTCGTCTACGCCAAGGACACGATCAACCGGCTGCTCTCGGTCACGCGAAAACGCCAGATCGCCTTCTTCGGCTTGGCCGCCGTCGTGCTGGTGTCGGCCACCGTGCTCATCCTCAACACGATCCAGCTGGCGATCTTTGCCCGTCGCCGCGAAGTGGCGGTGATGAAGCTGGTCGGCGCTACCAACTGGTTCATCCGGCTGCCGTTCATGCTCGAAGGCATGGCCCAAGGTCTCGTCGGCGCCGCGGTCGCCTTCATCGGCGTCTATGTGCTCCGCAACGTGGTGATGGACCTCATCACCGACCCGTCGTTCGCGCCGGTGGAATCGCTGGCCGCCCGGGCCACCGATGCGGTCGGCACTGGCATGTTCCTGCTGGTCGTGGGCGCTTTCGTCGGTGCGATTGGCTCCGCCATCGCCGTGAGGCGCTTCCTCGACGTCTGACCCGGGGTCTTGGCCCTTGTGGTTGGTGTTAGTAAAGTGACTCCTGTGACCCGGGCGACACGCACCCTCTTGGTCGCGCTCGCCCTGGTGGCGGGCCCGTGGCCGCGCGCCGCAGCTGCAGCGCCGACCACGCCGACCACCGCGTCCAGCCAGAGCCAGCTCACGAACCTGAGCAACAAGATCGTCGAGGCGTCGCGCGAAGAAACGGCGCTGATCAAGAAGCTGGACGCCGCCAACGCCAAGAAGGCCGAGACGGCGAAGCGCATCGCCGAGGTCGACAAGCAGCTACCCGCGGTGCAGGCGTCGCTCGAGTCGGCCGCCGCGCGTCTCGCGGTCGTCGACGGCGAGTTGGCCGTCGCCGAGAAGGCGCTGGACGAGGCCAACTCGCGGCTGCGTTCGGGCAAGGACGCGCTCAAGCAGCGCGCCATCGACGCATACATCGGCCGGCCCGACGCCTCGATGATGAGCGTCGGGCTGCACGTCACGACGTTCCGCCAGTTCGTCGCGCTGCATCAATACCTGAATGCCGTCATCGCCACGCACGTCAAGGTCGTC
>DASRJI010000065.1:0-3595 GCA_035649535.1 Acidimicrobiales bacterium
TGGACTCAGGGCCGGCGGGAGGCTCCCATGTTCTGGCGCCGCGGGGCGTGCGTCGTGTTGTTCGTGTCCGGCTTCGTCATACCTGTCGCGCACGCGACAACGGCTTGCGCGGCCGGTGCCCATCACGCCGCCCTCATCATCGACACCGGTGACCGCGTTGTCCGTCGCTGCGTCGCGTTCGACGAGGAGTCGATCTCGGGCCAGCAAATGCTCGACCGCGCTGACGTCGACGTCGTCTACAGCAACAAGTACTCCGAGGCATTCATCTGCTCGATCCTGGGCGTTGGGAACGACCAGGCGCACTGCCCGAACAGCGACGCCAACTCGAACTGGGTGTACTGGCAGGCGGCTGCCGGCAGCAACGTGTACCTGCGACCGAACCAGGGAGCGTCGCGGACGAAGGTGCACGACGGCGACGTCGAGGGGTGGCACTGGCAGACGGGCCTCCCGCCCTACACCCCGGCCAGTGAGATCTGCCCGGCGGCGCCGACGACCACGGCAGCCACCGGCGGGACCGCCGCGCCGCGAAACAGCACGTCAACGACAGGTGTCGGTGTCACGTCTCGGATTACGAGACCTGACACCGACACAAGCGTGGGCGAGACGACGCAAGTGCCGGCGACGACCGAGTCGACAACAACGAGCACAACGGCGGCGCGACAGCTCGCGTTGCCGGTCGATGACGGCGGCGGCGGGTCGCCGTGGGCCCTGGTCGCAGTCGGCGGGCTGATCGTGGGACTAGGCATCGGCGCCTGGCAGATCAATCGCCGCCGAGCGGCCGGCGGCTAACGTCGGCGCCGAACAACACAGGAAGCGCCTGGGAGGGCAAGCCGGTGTGACACCGGCGCTGACCCGCAACCGTGAGTCCATATCCGCGAAAGGTGGAGCGGACGAGCCGGAAAACCTGCCAGGCGGCCGATGGCTCCAACAATGACCGCCGTGGTTTGCGGCCCAAGGAGGAACACGTGAAGTACGCCCGCCGCCCGATTGCCGCCCTGCTCGCCGCGCTCTGCGCGGTCAGCGTTGCCGCCGGGCTCACGGTCACCCGCGCCGCGGCCGGTCCGACGTCCGATCCGGCCACCGCCGCCGGCTTCGGTGGGACCTGGCTTGCGCACCAGATCAACAGCAGCGGCTTCATCCCCGCGAGCGCGCCGGCCACCGGCGCCAACCTGAGCGGGACGGTCGACGCCGCGCTCGCCCTCGCGGCGGCGAATGTGGGCGGCGCGGCGTTCACCCGCGCACTGAACTACATGCACGGCCAGATCGACGCCTTCGTCAAGAGCGGCGCTGACGACGTGCCGGGGGCCCTGGCCAAGCTCATCCTGCTGGCCAAGGTCGCGGGCGAAGACGCAACGAAGTTCGGCGGCACCGCGGCGGCGAACGATCTGGTCGCCCGGCTTAACGCGACGAAGCGAACGACTGGAACCGACAGCGGCTTGTTCGGCGTACAGGATCCCGCCTTCGATGGCGCGTTCCGTCAGTCGCTGGCGATCATCGCATTGAAGGCCGTCGGATCGCCGCCAGTCGACGCGGTGAACTGGCTCAGTACCCAGCAGTGCCCGGACAAGGGATGGCAGTCGTACCGCGCCGACACAACGGCGGCGTGCACGGCGACCGACGTCGCCAGCTTCGCGGGTGAGGACACCAACAGCACCGCCATCGCCGAGCAGGCGTTCCGGTCGCTGTCGCTCACGCCGCCGAAGGGCGATCCGCTCGACTTCCTCAAGGCGGCGCAGAACACCGACGGGGGCTTCGGGTTCCTGAAGGGCACCGGGACGGACGCCAACTCGACCGGGCTGGTCATCCAGGCCGTCGTCGCCGGCGGCGAGGACCCGACCGCCGGTCGATGGGCCATTGCCGGCGGGACGCCGTTGACAGCCCTCCTCGGGTTGCAACTTGGTTGTGACGCGGCCGCCGCTGATCGCGGCGCCTTCGACTACCAAACCGAGTCGCCGCTGAAGGCCAACCTGCTGGCGACGGTCCAGGCGGTCCCGGGCGCGGCGCGCAAGCCGTTCCCGCTCGCCACTGGCGCGCCGGCCGCCGCCGAGCCCGTCGCGTGCGATACGACACCGGCGCCGACCACGACCACCACCACGGCGGCCACGACGACCACCACCACCGTGCCGGCGTCGCCGGTCGCCAACGCGGTCGTCGCCACACCCAAGTTCGTGGGTTAACGCCCAGAACGCCGCGCCGATGTAAGGCTCGCGGGCATGATCGCCCACGACCTGTTCACGATCGGCGTCCCTGTCCTCGAGAAGGTGCTGCGCACCGTCGCCGTCTACGGCGGCCTGCTGGTGTTGTTGCGCCTCGCGGGCAAGCGTGACCTGGCACAGCTCAACTCGTTCGACCTCGTCGTGCTGCTGCTGCTGAGCAACGTCGTGCAGAACGCCATCATCGGCAACGACAACTCACTCGCGGGTGGGCTGCTCGGCGCGGTGGTGCTGATCGTGGGCAACGCAGTCGTCGTGCGCTTCGCGCGTACCAACGAAGTTATCGACCGCGCCCTAGAGGGCACGCCCACTGTGCTGGTCCGTGACGGCGCCCTCGATCATGACGCCCTGCGCCGACTCGGCCTGCGCAAGGCCGAAGTTGTGACGGCCGTCCGGCGCCAGGGCGCCAACACGATCGAGGAGGTCGAGCAGGCTTCGCTCGAGCCCGGCGGCACGATCGTCGTCCGCCTCAAGGCCGAGGATCAGAACGCATCCAAGGGCGATATTCGCCGGCTCGAGCGCAAACTCGACAGGCTCTTGGCCGCGCGCGGCTGAACGGATCGTTTACGGTGACGTCAACTTCGTGGGGAAGGGCTTGTCACCACCGGGCGCTGGGGAGCGTAACGGCGGTCACCTGACGGTCGCCTCGCTGGCGCGCAAGGCCCGATTGCGCACGCCGATCGTCGTCGCCGTCGCCGCGTGGATCCTCGCCGCGCTGCTGTTCCCGACCCATCAGCCGCGGGATGTGGCCGCGGCCGGCTTCACGTCCGACGCGCCACTCGACGGCGCGGCGGGCGACGACCTCACCGCCGCCGGTCCCGCGGTCGGGGCGAACGGTTCGGCGGCCGGAGTCCCTGGTGCGTCCGCGGCCGGAACCGCGGGCGGCGTGGCGGCGGGTGCGTCGACGGGCGCCGTGAGCCGGGGCGGCGTCACCTGCGGTCCGGGAGTCCACCAGATCCCGACGAATACTTATGCAGGGCCGTGCGTACCGAAGTTCAGCGGGAACAACGGGGGAGCCACCGCGCCGGGCGTTACCGGCACGACGATCCGCATCGTCCGCCGCAAGTTCCCCGAGTCGGCCAACTCGCAAGCCGTCAGCGCCGTCGCCCAGCAGGCGGGCGCGGCCGACCCGGCCCAGATCCGGGCCACGAGCCGTGTGTTCATCGACTACTTCGAGAAGATGTTCGAGCTGTACGGCCGCCACGTCGAGTGGGTCGACTACGAGTCGCAGTACGGCAACTCGACGAACGAAGCGCAGGGCAAGGGCCGCGAGGAGGCGTGCCTCGACGCCGACGTCGTCGCCAAGGAGCTTCACGCCTTCGCGGTGATGGGCGAGGCGCTGGGCGCCGCGGGCGGCGTCAGCAAGGTGTTCGCCGAGTGCG